>OMXP01000030.1 GCA_900315055.1 uncultured Lachnospiraceae bacterium | reverse complement strand
AAAATATATCAAGAAAAAACGTTGAAAACAAAGCATTTACGTGGATTTATACAGGTAAAATATTCACAGTAGCTACAAACTATGCTGGGAAATTAAGTTAAGCAGTGAGGTGCCAGATGAAAATTCGGGAATTGTATCCGGATGTCATTTCGGAAGATTTGAATTATGAGTTTAAGACGGTTCTGAACCCGGACCGGCCCATTAAGTGGGCAAAATCGCTCATCGGGTATGCAAATGGCGAGGGAGGAGTACTGTTTGTCGGAGTGTCTAATGAAGGTGATGCATTCGGAATTGACCTCACAGAAATCGACCGAACAAAACTCCTGATTGCGCAGGTGAACGACAGACATATCTTTCCGCATATCAAAATCTCCTACATGATGCGAAGTGTCGATGCAAATGCGGAGCACTTTGTGCTGGCAGTCCAAGTGGCTCCCGCAGAATCTGTCATCAGATACAGAGAGGGAGATTTTAACGAGACGGTATATGTAAAGGGAGATGCGAATGCCACTCCGGCTACGCCGGAGGAGATCATTTCGTTATCGAAGAGAAAATATGGCGTAGACAACGAAACGAGCGAAAACTTGTATCAGGAAGAAAACTGGTCAGAGTATCTTGAACTCTGCAGGGAATATCGGAAGGATGGTTCTATTCCTTCCGTCAAGGAGCTCCAAAACGAAGAAATTGTATCGAAGGATGGATATGCAAAATCCGGCTTTCTGATGTTTTCCGACGACTACAGGGGCGATGATACGATGATCAGCTGCCGCCTCTGGAATCGGAAGAACAAAACGGGAACAGTCCTTGACAGCAGCAGGCTGAAAGGCTCACTGGCGCGTGTTTTTATGGAAGCCCTGACCTTTATCGAGCGCAACACAAAAACAGGGTGGAGGAAAACGGAAAATGGAGGGCGTGAAGAGGTAAGGTCGTATCCCAAAGAGGCGGTCAGAGAGGCTTTGGTAAATGCGATTGCACATCGCGATTACTCCATATCGGGGACACAGATTGATGTGGATATCTATCCCGACCGGATTGAGATTGTGTCGCCTGGCTCCTGGCTTCTTCCCAAAGATTACTATGAATATCCGGTTGGATCGATTCCTTCCATCCGGCGAAATTCGATCATTGCGGCATGCCTTGATGTTGCAAACCTGATGGAGCGTGGGGGGACCGGATTTCAGACCATGATGGAAAGCTATCGGGACAGTCTGGAAGATATGCAGCCAGTCGTTTCGATCTATCCGGGATTCCTGAATCTACGGCTTTTTGACCGGCTTTATACAGAAGAGCAAACTGTTACAGAACTTTATGAAGGTACAGCTGCAGACAAGGTTCTTGCAACATTAAGAAAGGAGGGCCCTCAGCTTATGAAAGATTTGCAGATGGCTGCAGGATATCAAAACAGAGCCAGGTTCCTGAAGGAAGTCATCAATCCGATGCTGCAATCCGGAGTGATCTATCGAGATGGAAAAGCCAATTCTCCTACTGCGCGGATCAGATTAACGGAAGATAGATCTGCATTGTAAAAAATAAGGATAGCACGGCATGTTCTTTCCCGGTCTCTTCGGGACCTGAACAAGGGAGGAGCTAAATGAAAATTCAGGAATTGTATCCGGACATCATTTCAGAGAATCTGAATGACGAATTATCTTCTTCGAAGACAGATGTAACTAGAGAGGGAGCGATGCAGGCGTTCACGGCTTTGCGCGCACAGGCCAGAGCGAACGGTGTTTCCGGTATGAGTTCGGCTGACATCAACAGAGAAATTGATCTTGCGCGCGAGGAATCCGGCAGCGGAACGGTATGAGAATGCTGCTGCCGGGTATCTTGGTATGGGACTCATCCTGGCGGGGTGCATTCTGGTAAATCTTGCCGGATGAGAGCAGACTATATCCAATCCGTACCTCTTAAAACAAACACCATAGCTTCTTCTGAAACCCGCTGGGGTGCAGCGTACACACTCCCGGGTTGACGCAAAAGAGATCTTCTTCGGCGAAACATGCTGGAAGGAGATCTTTTTTTTGTGGGCAGAGGTGTTTCATTCTGGGAGAAGCACAGAAGAAGAACGATATTCTGCCTGTCATGCAGGATGGGAACCGTTAACAAAGGCTGCCATGAGGCAATGATCGTTTTAACGCGCATTCCAACACGCGTTTAACACGCGGTTGCGATCCCGGTTTTCCTTGATTTTCCGGCATTTCCGGATTCTAACGCGCGTTTTAACGCGCACCGCGTGTTAAAAATTTGAATTCTAACGCGCGCGCGTTGGAATGCAGGCCCCAATGAAAACGAATGCATGTTCTATACGGTTCTGATTTCGCATGGCTCCCGGCAGAAATCGTAATCTATTACAAAGGTGCCGGTCACCCGGTTCATACCCCGGCAAAAGAAGAACACCTGCTCAGCCATGACCTGTCCGGCTTATCTTTGCCTGGATTTTCGAAGGATTCCCCGCATGGCCTTCTCGCGGATGATTTCATAATCCGTGCGGAACCCCGCAAGGTCGTGGAGACGGTCCGTGAGCTTTGTTCTGGTGTAGGCCGGGATATATCCCACATCCTTTATCCTGGTCACCCGCATCTTGCGGAGGGTGTCCGTGATCTCCTCTTCGGTGCAGTTCCCGCCAAGCTCTTTTTTCAGAATCCGGAGGACGAGAAGGGCAAGAAAGCACACCAGGAAATGCGCTTTGGTGCGCTCTTCCTGCGATACCTCTGCCGATCCTTCCCGGAATGCCTGTTTCCGGATACCGAAGAAGTCACTGATTTCCCTTCCTTCTCTGAGGGTTGCAAGAACGGTATCCATCTCATCTTCGGGAAGGTTGGTGATCACGGCATGGAAGCCATCGAGTTCTGCATCTGCCGCATCTTCCCCGTCCCGCTGCTCATCCTGATCCTTTAAGGAGAAGGTCACAACAAGGAGGCGGTTCTCTCCGGAGTCCTGATCTGTGCCATCTCCTTCGATGGGAATCGCCTTGTAGAAAACTCTGTCTGAGTTCTTTTTCCTGTCCCCGTCCGCAAGGTGCCGGATGTCGATCCCTGTCTGCACCTTTCCATCAATTGCCACGCTCCACCCTTCGGGATCCAGGGCTTCCTTCCACTGTCTGTCTATGACGATGTTTCCGTTGATCGGGATCCTTCTGACAAAGAAGCGGCCGCCAGAATCGTGGAGCTTTTGGTCAGGTGTGTCGGTGCGATCTGCATCGGTGCAGTCGATGCATCTGCTGATCGGAAGGCTGGCGAGGAGTTCTTCTGCCCAGGGAGTGAGCGTTTGCGGCTCTTTTTGGTTTTCAGGGTGAATGTCCATTGCAAGCGGAAGAGCGTCCTCATCGAGGATCAGATCCATCGGTACCGGAGAAGAAGGCATGCTGAAGTGGAAGAGGACGGAAGTCGGACGCGTCAGGATTCGCCTGATGTTCCTGTAAACCTCTTTCTCAATGAAATCCATTTCCCTGCTAAGGACCGGCAGCGCACGCGAAACGTCAGCGTATTCAAATTCCGTCTGTTCCGGAAAGTCTTTCGTGAAACGCGCCGTCGACAGTGCGGATGACGGGAACAGGATCTGCCTGAAGACACACCGGGACAGGATCCCGTTCAGATCGAAAGGCAGTTTGTATTTTTTCCGGACAGCGCTGCAGATCAGGTCCAGTTTCAGCTGATACCAGATGCGCTGCAGGAACAGATAGCCGATGTTGAAGGACTGCTGCTCGCCTGGGGTTATCAGAGCGGCCGCATCAAAGGGCACCAGGACCTTTCTGCTTGCTTCTTCCTTCGCGTTCAGTTCTTTCAGATGCTGCTTTATCCAGGCGATGGCATCGTCGCAGTGATGCTGTTCCCGGATTTCGTCTTCGTATCCGAGTTTTTCAACGATCTCGGACGTATTTTTGCCGTTCCTGTAGACGGACCGGATGATGTAGTAGCACTTCCCCCTGCCGGTCGTATTGAATTTGATTCTCATATCGTTCCCTCAAAGACGGCGGGATCGTTATCCCGTCGGACTCCTTCATTGTACGAAACCGTACCGCGGTTAGCGATACAAAATGGTGCTTTGTGAAAGCAGGCACGGAGGACAGTTATAGAAGTCTATCTTTTGACATATTTGCTTGACATTGGTTAAAGGTGACTGATATAACACACTGTGTCACACAATTCATTAGGGGAAGAAGTCAGCATGAAGAATGAGAACAGAAAACCTGCGTCCATGATGAATGGCGGATTCATGAAGGCAATCCGGAGGGTGCTCCTTGGGCGTGTCGGAAAGAAGGAGACGGAAGAGATCTTCTACCGTGCCTGGGACGAGCTTTCCGGAATCATGAAGGCGTTTCCCGATGTCCCGAAGGCACAGAAGATGCACACGAACGAGATCTTCCCGGTGGCTGCAATCTACAGGGTCCTGAAAGACCGCATGCCGGATCAGGCACTGAAGATCGTGGAGGAGGGGTGCAAAAACTATGCGCTTTCCATGAACCGCCTGATGAGGGGATTCCTGAAACCCCGCTTCATGCGGCACCTGTACCTGAACCTCTGGGGCGTCATGACCCCGGCGATGTTCGGGGAGAATGCAGGCTTTCACCCGGTCATAACGGTGCACACGGGCTTTGAATACCGTATGGACATGATGCGCTGTCCCTACGTGGACTACTGCGAAAGGCTGAAGACGCCGGAGATCACCCATGTCTTCTGCGACAGCGACGTGTATGCCTACACGGGACTTCCTGGCATTGTCTTTGAGAGGAAAGGCACCCTCGGTACCGGGAGCAGCCGCTGTGATTTTCATCTGTACCGGACGAAGTGACAGGAAACATAATAAATGTCCAAAGGGGTGGTAGCAGGATCGGAACCCGTATACTAAAATCAGGGGACAGAGGAAAGAGGCCGGGGACAGATGGAAAGAAGGCGCTGACGATGATCGAGACAAGGCGGCTGATCCTTCGACCCTTCCGGGAAGAGGACGCACAAGACCTGTATGAATGCCTGCATCAGCCGATGGTGCACTGCTTTCAAAGCCTTCGGCTGAACTCCCTTTCGAAGGCAAGGGAAGAGGCGGCCAGGAAGGCAGAGGATCCGGCATACACGTTGGCCATCGCCCTGAAGGATACCGGCAAGGTCATCGGAGAGCTCACGGCAGAGCCGGAGGACGATGCGATGCTGAGTGCGGACGGAGTACCCGATACCTTCAGTCCCTGCTGGCTGCTGAACCGGGACTACGTTCATCAAGGGTACGCCTTTGAGGCGGCGAAGGCTTTCCTGGACTACATCTTTACGGAAAGGGGGAGCACGCAGGATCTATGCCTGTGTCGAGGATAACAACGTGCCAAGCCAGAGACTCTGTGAAAAACTGGGGATGCGAAGGGAAGGGCCGTTCCTCGAATTTGTCTCCTTTGTAAAGGATACGGACGGGAATCCGGTTTATGAGAACACGTACCAGTATGCAATCCTCAAAAAGGAATGGGACCGGCAGAAGTCCTGACTTGCGAAACGGGGAGGGAACGAATGAGAAACTATACGGTGAAGGCCGACGGTACCGGCGTCACACTTTCGGGAGAGGGAGCTCCTGCGGGGACAGCTTTCCTGTCGGGCGCTGCCGATACGGTGGTGGTTCAGAGTCTTGTCTGGAAAAGAGGACAGGATTCCGGGAAGGCGAAGGTACTCTTTGATGTCCTTGTGGATGCCGACGGAGCAGAGGGGTGCTATGCCCCGATCTCGCCGAACAAGCAGCTGCAGACGGAGTGGTACGAGTACCCGGTAACCAACCTCAGTCACTCGGCGCCGGTCCTTTGCTGCTTTGACGGCAGGGACCGGAATGTCGTGACGCTGGCGGTGAGCGAGGTCAGGGAAGATGTCCGGATCCGGGGCGGGATTCAGGAGGAGAGCGGCAGGCTCCACTATTCCTTTACCTGTGATCTGCCGGATGGCGAAGTCTCCGGGAAGATCGCTTTCCGCCTGGATCTTCGCGGGGACCCTTATGAGAGCGCACTTGCGGATACCGCCGCCTGGTGGGATGAGATCCTGAAGGACCCGGCTCTTCCGGTCCCGGATTCAGCCCGTCTTCCGATGTATTCCACCTGGTATGCCTGGCATCAGGACATGCAATCCGATGAGCTCCTTTCCGACTATGTAAGAGCTGCCGCGATCGGAATGAAGAGCGTCATCATCGATGACGGCTGGCAGACCTCGGATAACAACCGGGGGTACGCCTTCTGCGGGGACTGGAAGCCGGCGGGAGACAAGTTCCCGGATTTCAGGGATCATGTGTCAAAAATCCATACGCTTGGCATGAAGTGCATTGTCTGGTTCAACGTGGCAGCGATCGGAGAAAAATCCGCGGCCTTTCAGATGTTTCAGGGGAGGCTTCTGCACAGGAGCCCGAAGGAACAGACAGGCGTCCTGGATCCCCGGTATCCGGAGGTCCGGGAGTATCTTACCGCACTCTATGCGATTGCCGTTCAGAGCTATGGCCTGGACGGCCTGAAGCTCGACTTCATCGACCTCTTTCAGCACTATGAGGATACGCCGGACTGGAACACCGGCATGGATATCCGAAGCATTCAGGACGCCGCATACCGGCTGATGCTTCAGATCGAAACGAGCCTTCGGAAAATCCGGCCGGATCTTCTCATCGAGTTTCGGCAGAACTATATCGGACCTTCGATGCGGCGTTTCGGCAACTTCTTCCGTGTCGGAGACTGCCCGATGTCCGGCTACACCAACCGTGTGGGGATTGCGGATATCCGGCTTCTTGCAGGAAACTCTGCGGTGCACTCCGACATGCTCATGTGGGCCAGGAACGAAAGTCCGGAGAACATCGCACGGCAGCTGATCGACTGCATCTTCGGGAACCTGCAGATCTCCATGCGGCTTGACAGGCTGAGCGAGGAGCAGATGCTGGTGCTCTGGCATTACCTCAGATTCTCCGTCAAGTACCGGAAGGTGCTGCAGGAGGGGACCTTTACGGCAAGGGATCCGCTCCACGGGTATACGTTCCTGCAGTCGGTCCTTGGAAGCGAGGGGATCGGGGCAGTCTATCAGAGGGACCTCGTCGTACAGAAGCCCGCAGAGTGCAGAAGGTACCGGATCCTGAACGGAACGACAGAGGGGAGAGTCCTTGTCGAGAGCGACAGGGAAGGAACCTGGCACACCCGGATCCTGGACGCGTTCGGACAGTGCCTGACAGAAGAGGACGTAAAGGAAGAAGCCGGCGCGCTGAAGGTCTTTGCGGTACCCTCCGGCGGCAGCCTTCTGATTGAGGAGAAAGAATAAAGGAGAGTAAAAGAGATGAATATCGTGACAAAGGTCCTTGCAGTGCTGGTGGCACTGGAGTTTCTGTATATTTTCTATCTGGAGACGATCGCAACGGCGTCTTCGAAGACCTCGAAGGTCTTTGGCATGACGACAGAGGAACTCTCGAACAAGAACGTGAACGTCCTCTTCAAGAACCAGGGCGTCTACAACGGCCTGCTCTCGGTACTGATCCTGCTTTCCGTCTTTGCCTTTGCAAGCAGGACGGCCCTCATCTGCCTCATGGTCTACATCGTTGCGGTAGCTCTCTACGGGAGCTTTACGAGCAGCCCGAAGATCATCCTGATGCAGGGAGGCCTTGCGATTCTGACCCTGATCTCGTGCATCTTTTAAGGGGGCAGACAGTACTCCTTCTGAACTTATCCTGAGGGTGAATATTCAGGACCGGATTTTCCAGGGAATGGGAGGATCCGGTCTTTTTGTGACCTGCGGACAGGGGATCTTTACCTTTTACGCCCGATCTGCCAGAATATCTTTACTTTCAGGACGAAGAGGATGTGGAAAAGTAAAGATTCGAGGGATGCATGGTCGATTATTACGGACTGGAACAGAGGTTAAGAGAACGGGGAGAGACCAAATCAGCACTTGGAAGGAAGCTCGGGATTTCGTCCCGGACGATCGCGAAGATCGCCAAGGGTGAGAAGCTCTCGGGTAGAGTTCTCCAAAGGATCAGCGCATACCTGCACTGCAATCCGGAAGACCTCTGTGAAGAAAAATCCGACAACCCGCTGCTGCTAAGACTCCGGGAAGAAAAGGCCGCCGGGATTTCCGGCGGGATCTGTGAGGAGCTGCAGGTGCGGATGACCTGGAATTCCAGCCATATGGAAGGGTGCAGGCTGACACAGGAGCAGACACGGCAGATCTTTGAGACGGGTACGATAACAGGGGACGGCATCTTGGTTGACGATGTTCTGGAAACCGTCCATCACTTCCGGGCGATGGATGCCTGCATTGATGCGGCAGAAGAGCCGCTGTCGGAAGAATTTGTAAAGCACCTGCATTTCGTCCTTCTGCATGACACGAAGGATTCGATGCGCCCCCGGTTTGCGGTCGGGGACTATAAGAAACTCCCCAATACGGTCGGAGGACGGGAGACGACAGCACCGCAGGAGGTGGCAGGGGCGATTCAGAGCCTTCTTGCCGAATATCGAAGCAAAGACAGGGTTACTTTCGAGGACATCGCGGCATTCCACGCAGGATTCGAGCGGATCCACCCGTTCCAGGACGGGAACGGACGGGTGGGAAGACTCATTGTCCTGAAGGAATGCCTGAAGCAGGGCATTGTCCCCTTCCTCATCGAAGAGAGAAAAGCGGACGCTTATTATCAGGGACTGTCCCTGTGGGATACAGACCGGGAGCCGCTGACCACTTCCTGCCGGGAGGGGCAGGATACAGTCAGGGCTCTCATGCAGTACTTTGAGGTCCCAACGGATTGATCTTGTGTTCTCTAAAAGAGTGTGAGGAGCAGGCCGTCTGTCAGGACGTGGGCGCGGAAGACGGATCTGACATGCCATCCTGCAGATCACTCCGTTTCTGCTGACTGTTCCTGCGGGCGCATTCCGCAGCAGCTGAGGACCTCTGCAGTCCATTCCTCCGGGCAGAAAAAGAAGAAGGTCTCGTGATTCATGTTCCGGCGGCGGATATCCGGGTGGGCGAAGTAGTGGAGATAGTGCTTCTCATACTTTGCTCCCATGCCGAGGGCGTAGAATACGTGGAACTGTGTTCCCGGTACCTCGATCCTGGCGGGAAGCTCTGTCACAAGGTCGGAGTAGAACTGATTGAAGAGACTCTCCTTTTTCAGAGTCCGGACATAGGGCACATCGAGGAAGGAATCGAGTAAGGATTCCATTTTTCCTCCTGCTCCGGGTCTTTCCTCTCCAGATGGTTCAGGCAGAGCTTCGGCCACCAGGGTCTTCCGCTGCCTTTCATCATTCCGAAAATCAGCTGTACGAACAGCTTCGGCTGCAAATATCTCTTCGTCCGGGAGGGGCTGCAAGGAGTCCTCCGAAGGTCCAGGTATTTCCGAAGCTTAAGAACAGTTTCGGTTTCTGCCCCATACGAGGTGCATCTTCTCACTTATAGAAAGTTAGAATAAACATTCGACAATTAGATTAAACTAATTATATAGCATCATCAGGCAAAATGCCAGACAGTCAAAGGCCCTGACAATGCTCCTCAGCAAATTGGAAGCAAGTTGCGAGCAAATTACCAGCAAGTTAAACTGCGGCCGGAAAACGTTGAAAATACGGGCTTTTTTCCTTCCACAGGGGTAAAAGTGAGCGAGCTCAGCAAGTTAAATGAGCCAGTACCGACGTTTCAAAGAAGAAAAGATACATTCCCGGTGCTGATACATCACAGGTCTGGCTCCGAGCCTGGCTCCTGATAAGTGCTGTTCCTTATGACAGGAGACTCTCGGGCAGGCCGGAAGCAAATGAGAAGCAAGTTGGAAGCAAGTTACCGGCAAGTTAAATTGGAGCCGAGAAACGTTGAAAATACAGGCTTTTTTCCTTCCGCAGTGGTGAAAGTGAGCGAGCTCAGCAAGTTAAATGAGCCAGAACCGACGTTCCAAAGAAGAACAGATACATTCCCGGTGCTGATACATCACAGGTCTGGCTCCGAGCCTGGCTCCTGACAAGTGCTGTTCCTTATGACAGGAGACTCTCGGGCAGGCAGGAAGCAAATGAGAAGCAAGTTGCGAGCAAGTTACCGGCAAGTTAAATTGGAGCCGGGAAACGTTGAAAATATGGGCTTTTTTCTTTTCGCAGGGGTAAAAGTGAGCGAGCTCAGCAAGTTAAAGGTGCCAGGAGAACGGATTGCCGTTCCACCTGACACCTTTTATCATGCCCAGATTGGTATGTACCTCATATATCGAGGCGCGGTATTCGGATCAGCGGGCTTGATGAGATTTTCGCGAATGGTATCTTTGATTAACCTGGAAATGCTTGCAGCGCCAGAACTGCCCAGGCCAAATCGTTCACGCAGAGAAGCATTGGACATCTGTTCGCCCTGCATGAACTGAATGCAGGCGTGGAGATAGCATGCCCAGATTCGATCGTCCAGCGGGATATCTGCATACTTCATCATGCTGTAAAGTGTGACTCTGGTATCATTTGCGTAGATTGTCATCCGGGGAGCTGGCAGCTGCGCATACTCGCAGGCCATCACCATCTTGTCCCAACCGGTTCCGGCCTCTTCACAGATATGAAGACGACGCATCAGGGAAGCCAGCTTTTCATTTCTGGAGCGTGGCGGATTGTCGAGTATTCGTATGGTGTCAACCAGCGGTGCACCGGGGTTTGTGATTTCAATTCTGTTTGCAAAAACTTCTACCATGGGACCGCTGCCTCTAACGCTGAAGTCCTGATGAATCAAGGCATTTGCAACGGCTTCCCTGATAGCTATTTCCGGATATGCAGTGATTTTGGTCCGGATTCCGCTTTGCGGTATGGTCTCCCGGGAAGGTAAGAGAGCAGACAGGTACTGCAGGGCTGTTTCAAACCCTACGGCATATCCCGAGGGGTACGTCTGCTCCCTCAGCATTTCCATGCGATTGCTATCCTGGTACTGAATAATTCTCAGCGCCTTTCTGGACAGGGAAGGAAATGCAGTCAGATCTTTTGCAAACAGAATGGCTCCAAGATTTGTGATGGAATAGAGACCATTATCTTCTCGCGAGAGGATCCCTTCTTCTGTCAGATAGTGAGCAGCGGAATCGTCATCCGACGGCTTCTTCTGATCGGAAAGATCGAAATAGGACTGTACTTGGAGCATTTGCAACGCATCCGCAAGGGTAAGATTCTCAATGGCGGCATTCTCCTCAAAGCGGATACTGCGAATCTTATCCCATAATTGTGCCTGAAGTGTAGGATAAGCACTCAGTTTTTTTGTATAACTGCCTACACGAACGTATTCCACCTTCTCGAACGTGACGGGGTGACCAAAAGCACGGGAAATAATCAGGATGCCTACCATTTTGTCGCCGATGGTCTCGGTTTCAAAAGAGAATTCGGCATTATTCGACAGTAATCCCCGTAACCAGTTTTCGAGTTCCTCATTTCCTTTTTTCAATGATTGCAGGGTGTATTTTGTGCCGACGATTTCGTGATCGGTATCCCGGATGCCCCATAACATGTACGCTTTGTTTCTTTCATGCAGCGCAGCACTGTTGGCAAGAGCACTGATATCATGTCCGATCATCTCAGGATCGTAATTATTGTGTTTGAATTCAACCCATTCTGTTTCCTGGGGAAGTCTGCATAATTCCTGAATGAGGGCCTGGTTTGTATTCATGACATTACCTCCACGTGCGGGTTCATCGTATGTCTCTATTGTAAGCAAGTTAAATGAAAGTTACAAGCAAATGAAAAGCAAATTACGAGCAAGTTACCAGCAAGTTAAATGGGGCCGGGAAACGTTGAAAATACGGGATTTCTTCAGTGTGTAGGGGTAAAAATGAGCGAGCTCAGCAAGTTAAAGGTGCCAGAGATGATGCCCCGGAAGGGGATGATGACTGTGCTGACTGCTGAGGTGCCCTGTGACGGTGTGAGAATCTGTGGGAGAGCAAAGCTGTAAAAAAACGCCGATCCGTTACGGAACGGCGTTTCTGGAAGGGAAAGATATGCTGAATAACGACCGGAGAGCATGAGAGTTCTCCTGCCGGAATTCTCTTAAAAACGATAGCGGTTGAACAGGAGATGGTAGGACATCGACTGCTCGGCCTCGTTCGCGTTCTGTTCTCTGATGGCCTCGAAGATCTTCCGGTGCATCTTCCGAGTCATGAGGTATTCGGTCTCCTCCACGGTTCTTGCATAGAGATCGACGCCGTGGGTGATGACGGGGATCAGCTGTCCCATGAAGGCATTGTGCGTGCTCTTTGCGATCGCCTCGTGGAAGGCGGCATCGAGGGAGGAGAAGTCCTCTCTTTTATCGATCTGTTCCTCCATCGGCAGCAGGATCTCTTCGAGACTCTTCAGGTCCTCATCGGTCCTCTTATCTGCGGCGATTGCGGCAATCTTCGGCTCGAGGATCAGGCGTACCTGCATCAGATCCTCTGTCAGCGCTCTGGTATCGGTCACCATGGAAAAGCCGAAGGGATCATCGCTCACTCCGTTCTTCTTTGAAAGATACGTGCCGGAGCCCTGTCTTGTCTCCACGATGTTTCGGGACAGCAGGATGCGAAGCGCCTCCCGCACGGTGTTCCGGCCGACCGAGAGCTTTTCGGAAAGCTCTGCCTCCGTCGGGAGCTTGCTGCCGGGGGTCAGTCCCTCTTCTTTGATATATGCGATCAGCTGATCGGCCGTGGTCTGTGCAAGGGTTGGTTTTGCCATAGATGCTTTGCTGCTCCTGTCTTTTTTGTTACTTCGTCTCCTTTGCCTTAACGCTTCTCGTTAAGATGACGTTGACGTGAAGGCTAAGGAGATCTTTGATGATGACACTGCCTGCCTTCACCGGTGCCGTCAGGTGCACCTGATGGATTTCCCGGACGGCATCAAAGATTCGCTCCTTCGGGATGGGACCCGTCAGGCGGCAGCTTGCCAGAGGCAGCTCCCCGTTCTCGACAAGGACGGAGGTTGCGATATTCCGCTTTGGGGCGGTCACTTCCTCGCGGACGTATTTTTCGCCGTTGGGGCAGAGGTTCCCGGAGACGGAGAGCACCTCTCCCGTATCGGAGAGTTCTGCCGTGATGTCGCACCCGTTAGGGCAGATGATACATGTGAAGTTCTGTTTCATTGTACTCCCTCCTGTACCCGGACCGTGAGATCCTCTGTGGTATTCAGTGCCTCGCCCGAAACCCTGATCTGGATCATCTCGGCGGGCAGGGCCTTCTTCATCGCCTTTCTGCCGACGACAAGATTCCCCTGCAGGACCTCGATCACGCAGTCCTTCATCGGACGGGAGACCCGAAGGGAAAGCAGGAAGGACTTCGTGCCGGAGATGCGCATCGGCACGGTGTGGTTGATGTCCCCGGTTGTCTTGATGGACAGGGGGCAGGGCGCGGCACTTCCCTGTTTTACGTAGTCCGCGACGGACCCTGCGAGGTTCTCTGCCTCGAGGGAGACGAAATCGACCACATCGTGGACGTGGAGGACGTTGCCGGCGGCAAAGATGCCGGGGACAGAGGTCATGTAATTCTCATCTACAACAGCGCCCTTTGTCTTCGGGGAGAGGGTGACACCCGCATCAAGCGAGAGGTCATTTTCCGGGATCAGGCCGACGGAGAGGATCAGGGTGTCGCATTCATAGCAGCGCTCCGTCCCCGGGATCGGGCGCAGATGGCTGTCCACCTGGGAGATCGTAACGCCCTGAAGCCTTTTGTCCCCGTGAATCTGTGTCACGGTGTGGGAGAGATAGAGCGGAATGTTATAGTCCTTCAGGCACTGCTGGATGTTGCGCGGAAGGCCGTTCGGGTAGGGCTGGATCTCAAAGACCGCCTTCACATGGGCTCCCTCGAGCGTCAGGCGCCTTGCCATGATCAGGCCGATATCACCGGAGCCGAGGATAATGACCTCTCTTGCCGGCATGCGGTTGTACAGGTTGATGTAGCCTTGAGCGACCCCGGCCGTGAAGACACCGGTCGGGCGCTCTCCCGGGATGGCAAGGGCTCCCTGGGTCCGCTCCCGGCAGCCCATGGTAAGGACAACGGCCTTTGCATGGACGGTGAGAAGCCCTACTCTTGTGACGATGGTAACGGTTCTGTCTTTCGTGATGTTCGTCACCGCAGCGTTCGTCAGGTACGGGATCTGAAGCTGCTCCACCTCGTCGATGAAGCGCTGGGCATACTCCGGGCCGGAGAGCGGCGTGTGAAAGCGCGTCAGGCCGAAGCCGTCATGGATGCACTGGCGAAGGATCCCGCCGAGCATCTTTTCGCGCTCTGCGATGAGGATGTTATGTACCCCCTTCCGGTACAGGGCACAGGCGGCGGCAAGGCCCGCGGGTCCTCCGCCGACAATGAGTACGTCTGCCTGTCTTTCCTCCACGATCTTCCCCTCACTTTCTCACGGTGCCGAAGAACGGATGGGCACCCTTTCTGTTATAGGTCACGTCCTCCGGGCGAATGCCCAGTTCCTCTTCGATCATCCGGGTCACCCGCATCTGGCAGTATCCGCCCTGACAGCGGCCCATCATCGCCCTTGTCCGGTATTTGATCCCGACCATCGTATGGACCCCGAGCGGGTTATGGATGGCATTCAGGATCTCGGCCTTTGTCACCTTCTCGCACCGGCAGATGAGCTCGCCGTAGTCCGGGTTCTCTTGAATAAGAGCACTCTGTTCTTCGGGTGTGCACCTGGCAAAGCGGACCGCTCCCTTCCGGATCGGGTTGAAGGCGGGGTTCTCAGACAGGACCTCCCGCTTCTTCATGAGACCGATCACGTAGTCCGCGATGGCATCGGATGCGGTAAGGCCCGGGGACTCGATGCCGACAAGGTTTACGGCCTGCGGGGCCAGATCGTCCCGGATCTCGATCCTGAAGTCCTGGATCACGCCGTTCTCGTCCACCCACTTCGGCAGGATCCCGGAGTAGGTGCGGATATAGTCAGCTCTCGTAAAGTGCGGCCAGAGCTTCTGTCCTTCCGCGTACAGGTAGTCGATGTTCTTCTGCTCGACGCCGTACCAGGAGAGATTGTCGGTATCCTCCGCGGTGGGGCCGAGGAGCACGTTGCCGTCGGTTGTCACCGAGACGTGGATGCCCATGTAGGTGTTCGAGGGCACGGTGTAGATCGGCATCGGCACCTGTTTCCCAAGACGCTGATCGAGGATGATGTAGTCATCCTTCGATCCTATGATGTGGTATCCCGTAATCCCCAGCATGTCGGAGATCTTCCCGCAGGATAAGCCTGCCGCATTGATGACCCACCGGGTCTCAAAGGTTTCCCCTTCCGTATGGACGCGCCAGAGATACGGGGCGCTCCCCCTGCTGATGCCGGTGACCTCATGGTCGAACCGGTAAGTGACGCCGTTTTCTGCGGCATTTTCCGCAAGGGCAATCGTCATCATGAAGGGATCCACGATGCCGCTGTTCTTCGAAAACATGGCAAACTCGCCGACAACCCCGGGTACCAGGGCATGGAGCTGCTCTTTGTCGATCATGACAAGGCCTTCGACACCGTTTGCCTGTCCCTGCTCCATGACCTCATGGAGGCGGTCCCTGTCTTCCTTCGTGCTGCCGACAAGGACCTTGCCGCAGCGCCTGAAGGAAAAGCCAAGTTCCCTGGAGAGGCGGTCCATGCGTTTATTCCCCTCAACACACAGCTTTGCCTTCAGGCTTCCGGTATCATAGGCAAAGCCTCCGTGGCAGACACCGGTGTTTCGCCCGCTCGTCTCGTAGCAAACGTCCAGGTTCTTCTCGAGCACGCAGATCCTGAGCGCATAGCGGGAGAGCTCTCTTGCGATGGCGGATCCGACCACACCGCCGCCGATGATCACGACATCATACTGATTCATCCAAATCCCTCCAGGTAAGAAGTTATCCTATCAATAATCGCAGTATATCCCGAAAATGGCAGGAACGGATGGGTAAATCTCAAAGATTTATCCTACAAATTTTTGCGAAGAGGGGATCCTGGCAGCCGGAAGCCGTTCCCGGTGCCTGCCATTTGGGGGAGTGAAAAGCTGCCAAATGGGGGAGTGAAAAAGTGCCATTTGGGGAAACCAAAATCCGCCATCCGGACGAAAAATAAAAAAAGCCGTGGCAGCAGCAGGATCTTCTGCTGCGGTCACGGCCTTTTGATCAGGCTTAATCAGGAAAGAGCTTCGTCAGAGGACGTACCCCGGGCATCTGCTGTTTTGTCTGCTGGTTTGCGCTCCCTGAACAGGGTGC
This sequence comes from uncultured Lachnospiraceae bacterium, assembly GCA_900315055.1. Classification (GTDB taxonomy): domain Bacteria; phylum Bacillota; class Clostridia; order Lachnospirales; family Lachnospiraceae; genus CAG-791. Next base: position 17,283 of record OMXP01000030.1, on the reverse strand, counting down.
GGTAAATCAGGCGGACAAAGGGTCCGCAGTAGAGCATCTGCCAGAGGATCGCCATCGGAAGGTTCATGGCAAAGGTCTGGACGAAGGTGGCGAAGGTTTTCTGCTCCTTAAAAAGGATCGTGGCGATAAGGCTCATGATAGGACACATGATCGCGCAGATGACAAGGGACATTGCATAGGTAATGAACTGTGGCCGGTCGGTGGGCTTCATGAACGAGAAGACGATGGAGCGCGCAAGGCCTCCCACCAAGAAGAGCTCCAGACAGAAGGCGATGGGGACCATGATCGGGATCTCGTGGAATGCGGCAAGGAAGTTGTCGGTATAGACACCGTCTCTTGCCAGGGAGATGTTGTAGACAATCATCCCGTAGACCATGCAGAAGGCCATGATGGCGGTAAAGATTACGTTCTGAAACTTTGTTCTGGGCATAAAAATCCTCCTCGGTTTGACCATGTGTTGTTCGTTGTCAATCCGGGGAGGATTGTGCGTTTCCAATTTTTACCATCTGAAGTTGTGTAACTGTGCAGCTTTGCAACGGCGCCTACTGTACCACAGAATTGGACTCTGTGTAAGTGTTTTTTCAGGCGGACTTTGGCAGTTCCTGTTTCCGGTACTGGGTGGGGGTCATGCCGGCCCAGGCGCGGAAGCGTCTTGCGTAGTAGTTGGAGTCTGAGAAGCCGCAGGAGAGGGCAATCTCCGTCACCGACTCCTTCGTGCGGCGAAGAAGCGCTGCACTCTCCGAGAGGCGGTACTCGAGGAGGTACCCGATCGGGGTGATCTGGTACTCGCTCTGAAACAGGGCACAGCACTTGCTGATGCTCACCCCGCCGGCGTCCGCGATGTCCTGGAGGGTCAGCCGGTTCCGGTATCCATGCTGGATGCAGCCGATCATGCTCTGCATGATGATGCGGTCGGGATCCTCGGGCAGGGCTCTGACATTTCCCGTGTTCTCGAACAGGACCGCCCAGATCTGCGCAAACACCGAGAGGACGCGAAGGGGCGCCGCAGGGGTCTTGTACCAGGCAGGGATCCCCTGTAGCTGATAGAGGATCTCCTTCTGCCAGAGGACCTGGGACTTTAAGTGAATCCAAGGCAGGGCGGGATTTCCCGTTACGGGATCAATGTACTTTTCCTTAATAACAGGCAGGGACCCAAGGCACGAGGGGCCGATCTGGACGATCAGGGTCCTGCTGTCCTTCGTATCTCCCGCGCCGCACAGGTGGGGGACCTTCGAATTGATGAACAGCCCCTCGCCCTCTTTAAGACGGACCTTCTGTCCATCCACGTTTGTGACCGTACTGCCCTTTAATGCGATGACAAACTCCACATCGTCATGCCAGTGCAGGGTCGTTCCGGCTCCCGGGCAGCGGGCAAGATCCGTCAGGCGAACGGAGACGGGATACCCTTCGATGTCATAGGGGGTATTCGTCTCACAGTCTCTGCCAAGATAGTTCTTCTTCTCCATGGCTTCGATGGCTCTATTCTCGTTCATGGGCACTCCTTTCCGGCCGGGGATCCCTGTTCTCTTCCCGAACCTGAATGATCTTTCAGCCTTAATCTTGATTTTCTGACTCAACTATACAGGATAGTGCTAAAAATGTACAGGATAATCGTTGAATAAAGTGCTGCGGTGGTGGATAATACTAACTGTCAGAGGGAGAGAAAACCAAAAGACAGGGAAACAAAGATAGAGAGAAATACAGAAGCTACAGACAACACACGGCAACAAAACAATGGAGGAAAACAACATGAGCTGGAAATGCAGTATCTGCGGTTATGTCTATGAAGGAAATGAGCTTCCGGATGATTTCAAATGTCCGAAGTGCGGTGCCGACAAGGCAGCATTTGTAGAAGTAAAGGAAGAAAAGGAGGAGAAACCCGTGGCAAAGAACCCCTATGCAGGAACCAAGACCGAGAAGAATCTCTGGGAGGCCTTCGCAGGCGAGTCCCAGGCAAGAAACAAGTACACCTACTTTGCCTCCGTTGCAAAGAAGCAGGGCTATGAGCAGATCGCAGCACTGTTCCTGAAGACAGCCGATAACGAGAAGGAGCACGCAAAGCTCTGGTTCAAGGCTCTCGGCGAGGTCGGGGATACGGCAGAGAACCTGGTCTCCGCAGCAAACGGCGAGAACTACGAGTGGACCGACATGTATGACCGCATGGCAAAGGAGGCGGATGAGGAGGGCTTCCATGAGCTCGCCGAGCAGTTCCGCGGTGTTGCGGCGATCGAGAAGACGCACGAGGAGCGCTATCGGAAGCTCCTGCACAATGTCGAGGCAAAGGAAGTCTTCGAGAAGAGCGAGGTCAAGGTCTGGGAGTGCAGAAACTGCGGCCACATCGTGATCGGCACGAAGGCACCGGAGGTCTGCCCGGTCTGCAAGCACCCGCAGAGCTACTTCGAGATCCATTCCGAGAACTACTGATACAACGACCGTTTCCGGGATCCGGGACGGGTCAGAGACCGGATGACGGACCGGATGATGAAGTTGAACAGGAATACAGAATGACTGAGAGCGCGGCTTACGTCTTTATGGCGGGAGCCGCGTTTTTGTCGTTTGCGACAGGACGGCTCCGGGGCATGAGACGGATTTTGGAAGATGGAATCTGTCGCGATGTTGCCCGCCGGTATACAATAACGATGGCGATATCTGCTTTGCGGACGATAAGGCTTAACGCAGGGCGCATGCACAGGGAAGGCCAAAGAAGATGATGTCTTCATTCAAGAACATATTCCGGAAACTGAAACACTATCTGACAGAGGAAGATCTCAGGGTATCAGAGTGGGACGAGCCGTTGCTTGCAGCGTTCTGCTCCTACAACTCCCTGTTCTGCATGTTGGCTGCCGCGATGCTGTGCATCCTGACCCTCATCGGGTTTATCGGGACCTATGCGCCCTATTCGACCGGCGCCATCATCCCGGCGATCAGTGCGGCAGCGGTCTATATGACCATCCTTGTCGCCAACCTGTATTTTCTCGGCGCCATTCAGTATATCCGACTGCACCCGGAGCGCTTCTCCGCAAAGAAGCAGCGCCGTCTGTTTGCCTGGTTTACCGGCGTCAACATGGTCCTTGCCTCCGCCACCTTCTTTACGACCCAGGAGAACAGCAGCTTTTTCTTTGAATATATCCTGGTGACCAGCATCGTCTATCTGGTCCCGAATGCTGGGATGGCCGCCTTCTGCCGGAACATGGTCCTGAACCTTGCCTCCGCCTCGGTGGTGCTTGCCGTATCGAACCACCCGATCGCCTGGCAGGACGTGGTGGATATCGCAGCGCTGCACCTCATCTGTGCGTTCATCAACCGGCTGCGTCTGCAGAGCTTTGTGCATGAGACGAAGGAGCGGATGCTCATCGAGAAGCAGAAGGAAGAGTTCTATCAGGACAGCCGCACCGACGAGCTGACCCACATCGCAAACAGGACCGCGCTTCGGGGGGACTTCTCGAAGTTCCAGAACGAGAAGGTCTGCGCAGCGCTCATTGATCTTGATTTCTTCAAGCAGTACAACGACACCTACGGCCATGCCTACGGGGATAAGGTGCTGGAGAGGATGGGCCGGAACCTGAACCGGGTCTTTGGCGGGGAGAAGGATCACTGCTACCGCTATGGCGGGGACGAGTTCCTCATCATCACGGAGGGAGAGGACGGGACGGCCTTCCGGAAAAGGCTCGAGAACTTCCGGAACCTCTGCGCGCAGAAAGAGGACGGGATCGATATCATCTGCAGCATCGGCTACTGTGCGGATCTGCCGCAGACCGGGCAGGACATGAGGGATATCATCCGCTCTGCGGACGGCTACCTGTATCAGGCAAAGTCCGAGGGAAGCGGACACATCCGGGGCGGCGGACGGCAGAAGGAAGAGAAGGGGACGCCCCTGCAGGCAGGGCTCGATTCCCTGACCGGCCTTCCGGACATGAGGTCGTTCTTTGCCTCCATGCGCCAGAGCAGGGGACAGGCGCGGGATACTGAAAAGGACGGGGAGCTTGCGGCCCTGTTCTTTGACCTTGTCAATTTCCGCATGATCAACCTGCTGTACGGCATGTCGTATGGCGATGACACCTTAAGGCGCATGGGACAGAGTCTCCAGGAGAGTTTCCCGGAGGGGGTTGTCTCCCACTGGGATGTGGATCACTTCGCGGTGCTGACCGATACGAGGAATCTCGACAAACGGGTGGACCAGGCGCTTGCCGCGATCAACGCCTTTCTACCCGTCCACACGGAGTGTAGCATCGGCGCCTGTGTCTGGAAGGATCACTCGCTCGATGCGGAGACCATCTGCAACAGGGCAAGGGCTGCCAGTGATGAGAACCGTAAGAAGGTCGGCGTCCATTTCTCCTACTATACGGACGATATCGGACAGGCCCTCAATACGGATGTCTACGTGGTCTCCCACATCGATGAGGCCATCGAGAAGGGCTGGATCGTGGTCTACTATCAGCCGATTGTCCGGGCCCTCTCAAACCAGATCTGCGGCATGGAGGCGCTCGCGCGCTGGAAGGACCCTGAGAAGGGACTCCTGCCCCCGATCAGCTTTGTGGAGCCCCTGGAGGATGCAAAACAGATCCACAAGCTGGATCTTTGCGTCATCCGGCAGACGGTGCAGCTCATTGCGGACCGGTATGCGAAAAACCTGCCGGAGATCCCGGTGTCCGTGAACCTCTCAAGACTCGACTTCCTGTGCTGCGATATCTATCAGGAGATCGAAAACCTCGTCATGCAGTACGACATCCCCAGGCGCATGCTGCACATCGAGGTGACGGAGAGCATCATGAGGTCGGAGGACGGGGCGATCCTGAGGGCCCTGCAGTCCTTCCGCTCGTCCGGGTATGAGCTTTGGATGGACGATTTCGGAAGCGGCTATTCGACCCTGAACCTTTTGAAGGACTATTCGTTTGATCTGTTAAAGCTCGACATGGCATTCCTCCGGAGTGATTCGCCGCGTTCGAGGGATATCATCGTGTCGGTCATCGAGATGGACAAGCGGCTCGGGATCCGGACGCTTGCAGAGGGCGTTGAGACGAAGGAGCAGGCGGAGTTCTTAAAGAAATCCGGCTGCGAGAAGCTCCAGGGCTACTATTTCGGCCGCCCGATGCCGTTCGAGGAGGCTCTGAAGAACTGCCTCGACAAGGGGATCGGTGTCGAAAACGCCCAGCAGAAGATCTGCTACGATGCGCTGGGACACGTGAACTTCCTCACCGATATCCCGCTCTTGATCTCCGAGATGGAGGGGAGCAGGATCGAGCTGTTATTTGCCAATGAGCCGGAGATACAGCAGCTTACGCAGGACGGCTTCAAGGATCTGAAGGATCTTGAGAACAACCTGAACGATCCCCACAATGTGGCAAGCCGCGAGCTCATGAAGGCGGTCAATCAGGCAAACTCGGTAAACGACAGAGGCGAGATCACCTCGTTCTTCTCCGGGAACCGAAGGCTCCTCAGGTATCAGATGCTGGGATCCCATGACGGAAAGCGTCTGTACCGGACGCATATCTACGGGAGGACGGCCGCAGAGAGCAGCCCTGCGATCCAGAGTGAGATTCTGATGAATCTCACCTATTTCTACCGGCACCTGTACAGCATCGAGACATCCGACATGACGATCCAGAGCCTTCGCTTTGTGAGCCTTTCGATGGCAAAGAGCGACAGGGAGCCGGTGCGGAGTGCGGACGGGCACTATGCGAGCGTCCTGCCGCCTGTCTTCGAGGCGGATGCAAGGCGGTATGCGGCGTTCCTTGATACGGCGACCATGGTGGAGCGGCTCGAGAAGGCCGAGTACGGGATCCTGAGGGGTGTGTTCCGCACGCAGGCAGAGGACGGGACCTATGTGTGGATGTCCCATCGGCTCCTCCTTGTGCCGAATGCCGGCAACCGGAAGATCCTCTATGCCATCCGCATGATGGACGGCCTCGACGAGGCGGGAAGACCATCGGCAACGCTTCGGCGGGAGGTTCTGCTCTCCACGGGACAGGAGGAGGCTGAGGATACGGCAGAAGAGGCGGAGATCTTCGAGAGCCTCGTCCGCCACTCCCCGCTTCCCTTCTTCTGGAAGGACAGGAACCGGCGCTTTATCGGGGCAAGTCAGGCGTTCCTCGACTACTACGGGCTCTCGTCCGAAGAGGAGATCCAGGGAAAGACCGATGAGGACATGGGCTGGCACCTGAACAACGAGACGTATCAGGATGATGAGGATCAGGTCCTTTCGACCGGGCTGCTGCACCGGAACGTTCCGGGGCGCTGTGTCTCGAAGGGAGTGCCCCGCACGATCTATGAGACCAAGTGGCCGACGTATCATGACGGAAAGATCTCGGGGCTTATGGGGTATTTCCTGGATTCGGACATGATGTCGCAGGGACCGGGAGAGATAAAGAATCAGCCTTAGATGATCACGTAAGTAGCACTACATGTGCTACTTCGATGCAAACTGCTTGAATTACTTGCGTTTTTTCAAGGTAGTACTACAATAAATGTAGTTCTAAGTGATACTACATTGCCTGTTGGAGTACTACATATGGCTTTTATTAAAGCTCAAAAACTGACCTACAATGACGACGGGTCGATTAAGAGCGGTTCTGCCGCCATTGTGGATGTTATCTACCAGGATAAAGGGCATCGAACCAGCTCTTACCACTCGAAACAGGTGGTCCGGGAGCGTCTTGGTCGTGTTCTTTACCTGAGCAAGGACAAGAAGAACGGTATTTTCCTGTCTCCAACCCGTGGCCTGGTGTCCTATGACGTAACGAAGGACGAATTTACCACCGTAGAGCAGGGCGACCCTCTTATCGACCGGAACGATTGGTGCGCTTCACCAGAAATCCACACTGTGTTTGGCGACGCTTATCTGCTTCTTACGTTTATGAAAAACACCGGCATGACCGGGGTCCTGAGAAGCGTTTTTCAAAAAGATGAGGAGTATGAGCGTGTACTTGCTCATATCCTTCATGGCATTCTCCGTGACGGCAGCCATATCGGCTGCGACGACTTCATTGAGAAATCCTTCGCTTCTTACGTACTTAACGATGTTGCCACCGCAACTCTCCACTCAGACACAAGGTTCTACTCGCTGCTTGGAGATGACGACATCAGAGTTGCATTCTTCAAGGCATTTGTGAAAGAGATGCGGAAACAGGACACCTCATTTGGCAAGGGTTGCTATATCGACTCCACACCGTTGCCGAATGATATCACTGACAATCCTTTCAACGCACTGTCCTGCCATGGAGTTGATTCCTGCAGTACGCAAATCCGGCTTGCTCTTGTTCTGGACGAAAAGACCGGACTCCCGGTCTGGTTTGATATCATTCCAGGGAACGTGATTGACCTTAACACGACATTGAACCTGATGTCCGATGTCGTAGATTCCCTTGATATCGTAATTGATTCCCTGGTCCTGGATGCCGGATATGTCTCTCAGGAGCTGGTCAAACTGATCCACAAAGGTACTGAGAAAACCATGATCGCCCGGATGCCTGCCAAGAAAGGGTATCCATTTAAGACTCTCTATTGGAAAGTCAAGGACGAGATCTTCCGGGGAAAGTACGAGTTTCTCATGCGTGGCCATATGTACTTTGGCAAGCAGATCCCGCAGAAGATCTTCGAATGCGAGGAATACTGCTATGTTTATGTAGACAAAGAGAATGCTCTACAGCATCTGCGGGAGTACCTGGAAGAGCATTCGGATGAGTACTACGCCATGTCCGACAAGGACAAGGACTGGTATAACGTGCGGTTTGGTTACTTCGTTCTGCTGTCGAACCGAAATGAGACTCCCAAACAGATCCTTACCGAGTATTTCGAGCGAGAAAGCATTGAAGGTATATTCAAAACCAGCAAAGAGTATCTCAAGCTGCTCCCGCTTTCCAAGTGGACAGATCTTACTGTACGCGGAAAAATCCTGCATGATACCATCGATACCATCATCTATCTGCAGATGCGTGGACATACTCTGCCGAGCGGATTGTCCTGCTCGAGGATCATCGGGAAGACGCAATCCCTGATGTGCCATCTTGCGAAAGGTGAGAAGGTGTCCGTCGAGCAGCCCAACAAGCAAGTAAAAGAGTACTACAAAATGTTTGGTATAAAGATCCCAAGTGAAGTTAATATATCCACATTTAAGTCAAGCATACTTGAGTTAGACAGTAGTGTGTAGTGCTACTTTTTCGCTCATCTAAGGATCAGAAGACGGGAGAGACGGACCGGGACAGATGGTCCGTGATCCGCCTCCTCGAGGGGCTCTCGGCGTACGAGACGGATTACCAGCTGAACGGCAGAAACTTCGGCCTTGTGTATGTGGAGGTCCCGGAGCTTACAAGGATCGGGGACCGGTTCGGGCAGGAGAGCATGCGAAAGGTAAAGGAAGCCTGCATTGCCGTCATGCGGGATGCCCTGAACCACTCAGGGTACGGCGCCTGCCCTGAGGTCGGACTCTTTGTGAACCTGATGACACTGCAGCAGGAGAGCGATCTTGAGAAGGTCGCAGAGAAGATCCGGTCCGGCATCAATGCCATCCATGAGGTGGACGGGATTCCCTGCTCGCTGTATGCGAAGGTAAGGGCCATGGACGCAGCCGAGGCCATGCGCATGAATGAGCACATCCTGGATCTTGTCTATCCGAAGAATCCGGTGGCGGAAAAGACAGGAGATAAGGAGAGCGCATCAAAGGAGCTGAAAGCCCTGTTTCCTCTCATGGACCAGATGCCGATCGGCTGCTATGTGCTAAAGCCCGATCACACGGTGCTCTACTGGAGCCCGGAGGCGCAGGCGCTCTTAGGGTTTACGGCAAAGGAGATGCTGGGAAAGAAGTGCATCGACATGCCGCTTGGCTGCTCCTTTACAAACGGGGAGAGAGTGCCGACGCAGTTCTGCCCGGCCGTCGTGGCCTGCCGCACCGGAAAGCCGCATTCGCTGCAGATGTTCATGCGAAAAAAGGACGGGACGGATCTTCTTGTCCGCAACATCATCATGCCCTTAAAGGATGAGAATGGGGAGGTGAGCGAGCTCCTGTCGTTCTTCATTCCTCTTGCCGACCAGCAATATGACCCCGGCATGATCCAGGACCTGTATCAGGCGGCAACAAGAGACCCTCTGACCTGCCTTCCGGGACGCAAATACATGGAAGCGTGCCTTCAGGATGAGATGGAGAAGTACAAAAGGACCGGCAATCCCTTCGCGGTCCTGTTTGCCGATGCGGACTGCCTGCATGAGACGAACAACACCTACGGCCATGAGACCGGTGATGCACTGCTCAGGGAGATCGGCCTGATGCTTCGAAAGTACGGACGGAAGGCCGACCGGTTCTGCCGCTGGGGCGGAGATGAGTTCGTGGGACTCCTTCAGATCCGGAACCCGGAGGATATCGAGGGCGCAGGACTAAGGTTCAAGGCAGCCTCCGAGAAGTGCGAGATTGAGGTGAACGGAAAGATGATCTCCTGCCAGTCCGCGATCGGCATCACCGTGGTCCGGGAAGGGGATACGGTCAATTCCCTGGTGGACCGTGCCGATCAGTACATGTACGAGGCAAAGAAGATCGATGGGAAGCAGATCGTGACGGACTTCAGCACGGGAAAGACGAAAGGCTGACCGGATACGGGAAGCAGGAAGATCATAGAAGAAACGAAGAGAAGAAGAAAAAGAGAAGAAGTAAAAATCGAAGAAGTAAAAAGAGAAGAAGATAAAGAGAGCGGCACCCGAACGAAACGGGTGCCGCTCTTTGTTTCCAAAAGCCTGATGACCGGAAGGTACTGATCCGGATCAGAAGTCGTCTTCGTAGTCCTCGCCCTTCCAGCCCTTGGGAATGATGATGTCCTGAACGTACCGGCCCTCAATCGCCCTGCCGTAGGCGTCGTCATCGTTTGTCATGAGGTAGGTCAGGGCGCGAAGGAGCTTCGATCTCTGATCCCGGGGGCGCTCTTCGATGAGTGTCTCGATGTCGCCGATGCAGTAGTCATCCATCGTGCCTTCGACCTCTTCCAGGTCCGAATCAGCCGTCTGAAACGGGGTTTCGTAGTACGTCAGATACTCTTCGACCTGCTGGGCGCTGATGTACGTATCCTCCCCGGCCTTTGTCGTAATGTGTGCCTCCCAGTCATCGTACATGTCGCAGACGGTCCCGTTTGTGATGCTCTCGATGAAGTAGTCGGTGTCCTTGGGGACTCTTCCCTGCTTTTTGTTTCTGTCGAGCCGCTCGTTCCAGATCTTTACGGCCTTCTCTTCCTCAATCTCCCATCTCCTGATGAGGTTCCACTTGCTATCGTACATGAAGCCGCTCTGTTCGATGGGCTTTCCGATTGCCGGCTGTCCGCACTTGAGCTCCAGGACCGACAGGAGATACGCCATCGCATCGCGCTCCGGATCGAGGGGATCCAGGGCATCTGCCGCCTCGATCCCGCCGAGGGCGTGGGAAGAAAGGCAGTCGTTCTCGTCAGATCCAAGATCGTCCCTGTTTTTTGTCAGAAGGTCGTAGATGCTTTTGTCGGTCCGGTAGAAGTGCGGTTCATCGTCGTGCAGGCAGGACAGGTAGCAGGTATTTCCCGTATCCGAATCCCTGAGTGCGATCTCGCAGACTCCCGGGGTGGTGTTGAGGTCCGTGTGCTTTTCAGACAGCAATGTCAGTGTTCTCATGATCGTTGGTCTCCTTTTCAAATGGTGTGATGGGGGTGGTCGTGTTTACAGTTTCGTCTTCGAGGCGCTTCAGGTACCCGGCCCTTTGCTGACGTTCTTCTGCGATCAGGCATCTTAAGTCCTCACGGATCGTTCCCTCGTCCCGGAAGATGAAGATCGTGTGTCCCCGGTAGTTTCGATCCGGCTTGATGTCGATGATCTGGTAGCCCTTTTTGATGAGGGCCTTTGCGACAAAGGCCTTGATGACGACAACGCCGTTCCTTACGTCTTCTTTATCGTACTGAAGCATCTGTGCTCTCCTCCCTTCCCGGTGACCCGGTGCTGTGTTCCTTTGATGACCCGATGGTACCATCGGGCCGGGGAGATTTTTATAGCCCGATTCCTATAATCCGGAGAGGTGGGTACAATCGGAAGAGGAGCGCAGGAAAGCACAAAGATGTGCCGGAGACAGAACAGTGGAAAGCAGCAGGAGGAAGAATGAGGCGGGAAAGCCTATGGAACAGACAGTAAATCAGAGCAATGAGGAGAACGGGACAAGGCCTGTAAAGCCTGCAAAGCCTGTCGTCGCCTTCATCTGCACGCACAACTCCTGCAGAAGCCAGATCGCAGAGGCCATGGGCAGGAAGCTGGCAGCGGATACGTTTGTGAGCGTGTCTGCGGGGACGCAGGTGAAGGACAAGATCAATCCCGATGCACAAAGGCTTATGAAGGAGAGATACGGGATCGACATGGAACAGGAGGGGCAGCGGCCGAAGCTCCTTGAAGAGCTGCCAAAGGTGGACATCGTAATCACCATGGGCTGCGGGGTGCAGTGCCCGTATCTTCCGGCAAGGTACCGGGAGGACTGGGGACTGGAGGATCCGACGGGGCAGAGCGACGCGGTGTTCACAAAGACCATCGAAGTGATCGAAGAGAAGGTCAGGGATCTCAGGAAGCGGATCCGGGAGGGGGAGATCTGAGGCGGCAGGGAGAACGAGTGCTCCGGACGGGGAATACGGCCAGAAAATGCTGATCAGTAATTGTTCAAGAGCTTTCCCGGAGCTCTCCAGACACTCTCCAAATTCTGCCCAGGAACTGATATCAGCTTAGCAGATGGTAAGTCCGGCTTCGGAGAGAACCTGCGGTCATTGACCTGCTAGATTTCGTTCTTCGCCGGAGGCAGATGAAACGGCAGGCCGCCAAAGCCCTGCAGAAGACGGTTGTCCGCAGTGTACAAAAGCTGACGGACATAGGGAGCTTTTGCGAAACCCGGGCAGCGGAAGTAGAAGCGGATCCAGCGATTTGCTGCATGGTAATCTCCTGTCAGACAGGAGCAGAACCCGTGATCCTTCTGGTGATTCCAGAGCCGGAAATCCGAACGGGCGAACACTTCTTTGGCAAGTGCGGCAGGGGATACATAGTGCTCTTTGCAGTAGTCGTTTGCCAGAAACATGCCGATGAAGGAGACGTTCTGAATGCCGATTTCCGCGGCCATCTCGAGGTAGGCACGGATATCGTCCGGAGTTTCTACGCCGCATTTCTGAAGGACACAGTTCAGGACAAAGACACCGGGATCTTCCGCGTGCGCAAGAAGATCCTTCAGATCTTCTGCGGTCGGTGCATCAAAGCCCATGATCCTGCGATTTTCCTCATCGGATACGGCATGGCGGCTGATGTGAATGGTCGAGAAGGCGTCATAAAGCCCCTGCCTCTGCAGAGTCTCTATGCCGGTTCCGTTTGCCGCAAGGTTCAGCATGATGTTCAGCGGGACCATCTCCCGGACGATTCGAAGGACTTCGGCAAACGTATCTCCCGCAAGCGTCGGTTCCCCTCCGGTCAGCGAGACACCGGACAGGTGAGGCCGAAGATCTGAAAGAACCGAAGAGAGTTTTACCGGATCCACGCAGGCAACGCCGGTTCCGGCATTGCCGTTGGAATGATTGACACAGAACCTGCATGCTCCGTTGCAGCGGTCCGTGATGTTGATATACAGCCAGAGCTTTGGTTCCCGCATCGGCTGATAGAAATCTTCATCGAATGCGCTGCAGTAATAGTCCTTGACGGGCACCGTCTGATCAAAGATTCGAAGGGCTCCCATGATCAGCAGTGTGCCGAGATGGCCCGGCGAAGTCTCTGACGCTTTTCCTCATTGACCTTGTAATCACCGGGTTTTCCGATGAACTCGTCGCGGTGATCATAGATGGCATCAAAGTTCTGAATGCCCCAGGCGATCATGCGTGGAAATTCCATCTTATTCCCCGACAGGCACAGGTCCAGCAGATTGACAAGGATCGCCTTGGCTCTTGCCATGCTCACAGGATCAGGTTCCGTAATGGTAAGCAGTTCCTGATACAGTTTGACAAAACTTTCAATGGACATATCTGACTCCCTTTTCGGTGCTGTATCGCATCGATTGCAACTCCTTCAGTTCTTTGGGCTTTCCATTTCTTCAAGAAGCCGTTTCTTCTGATCCTTTGACCAGAACAGAGCTCCCACAGCTCCATAATAGCGAAATCCCGTCCTGGTGAGAAGGACGGTATCTCCATCTTTGCACTCTTTTGCAAGGTCATGGTCGAACAGAAAGGAAAACTGGGGATCATAGAACCTTAAAGGATCTGCTTTCAGAATCCGTTGCAGGGCGGACAGCCGGAAGGATCCGGAATACAGGGCAATGGAAACATACTTTGCTGCAATCTCTTCCGGCGGCAGGGCGTAGTTGTATTCCTCATACAGTGCGCGGATCCCCGGCATTCTTGCAACAGATGCATCCTTACACGTTCCATAGGAGAGTCCGAGTGGACTCATGGACTGCGCCGAGATTCCGAAGCCCTTGTAGGCAATGCCGTCGAGCATCCGGGATTCCAGGTAGGACGACATACCCATCTCGCCCGGAAATCTGGAGAAGGTGTTCCTGCCGAAGACACTGTGGTACCCAGCCTTCGTCAAAAGATCGAAGTACTGAGAATACTGGGTGTACTGTAGGTCTCTTGTGATTCCTGCATGAGACTGGAAGTTCTGATTGAACCTTGTCTCATAGAGCGTGACCTCATCGGGGAAGAGCAGTGTGATGACAGAGATGGTCCGGCTAATATCCTGTTCAGTAAGATCCGGCAGGCCGTACATGAGGTCAACGTTGAACCGACAAATCCCTGATGACGCGGCCATCTGACGCACGTGCAGCATGTGTTCCATCGATCCGTTGTCACGTCCGGTCCGTTCGAGGAGGACCTCGGAGCAGATCTGCAGGCCGACGGAAAGACGGTGGAAACCGTGCGCTGCCATGGTCTCCAGTTTTCGATCCGTCAGAGTTGTAAAAGATCCTTCGATGCTCTTTCGAAATCCCGGCACTGTCGTTTCTGCCAACTGACAGATCCTGTCCTTCAGGATCATCAGACGGTCAAAGGCATCATCGCTCAGGACGGTAGGTGTCCCACCGCCGATATCGAGGCCGTAAAGGAGGCGAATCCTGTGAGAGGAGAGGAAGGTCTGCACCTGTTCCTCCAGAAGAGACAGGTAGTACGTCTCTTCGTCTCCGTTGTGCAGGAATCTTGTATATTCGCAGAAGGAACAGCGCTGCGGGCAGAACGGGACATGCAGGTAGACCCCGAGAGCATCGGTATCCTGAAACAGGTCTTTAGTTGACCTGTAGCACGCAAAGCCTTCAGGATAGACCGGGTAGGATGTGTTTACCAGAAGGTTTCGGTCAGCGGCGGCCATCAGTTTTTTGATCTCAGTTTCCGTCATCATGACAGTGGGATCCCCACAGCAAATGTACCCAGGCGTCTGTTGACCTGTGACGTTATATCAGCGCCGAGCATGTCGTGGACATGGGTGCTGCGCATCTCATCTTTTGAAAGAAACTTGACCGGCACGCCGGTCGCATCGACGCTTGCAAAGCCAGGCTGCTCGTCCAAAGAAAGGCACCGGTCTTTGGTATTCCTGCCCGTATTGCTGTTTATAAGCCATTCTGTCATTTCACATCTCCCTGGTATTCTGCATGGATCTTATGTCATTTTCATACGTCTTTCAGGATTCGGCAAGTCAGGCTGACGCAGACCTTTTAACGTTCATATTTGCGAATGCCGGATAGTTTTTTGAACACCTCATGTTGACGGATACTGTCTGTGGGTCCAAAATGGACTTTAGTACATTTTGAACATTCTTCGTCAATTAAGGGGTGTTAATTATGGCAGATTCACAAAACCGCTATCGAATCCTCTACCTGTATCTGTATCTTGTCCAGCAGTCGGATATAAATCACACCATTCCAACCTCGGCACTTGGAAAATACCTGAAGGAAAACTATGACATCACCGCCAACCGGCTTACATTGACACGCGACCTGCAGGTGCTTTGCACCTTCATGAACTGCAAGATGATTCGTTCAAGCCAGAACCGGTATTACTACGACGGAAGACCGTTCTCCTCACAGGAGTTGAAGCTTCTGACGGAAGCTGTACAGACTTCACGGTTCATCACAGAGGATGAATGCACGGAACTGACCGAAAAACTGGCAAAGCTTGCCGATCCGTTTGAGGCAGTGGCCTCACGTACCAGTCTGAAGGCGGATTTCCGCTATCCCGACAGGGCACAGCTCTGCGCACCGGTACTGACGGCGCTGAATAAGGCGATCGATGCAGGGAAAAAAGTCACGTTCCAATATCTGACCTACGATACAGATAAGAGACGGGTCCTCAAAGATGATGGAGCAGTCTATTCACTCAGCCCTTATGCACTCACCTGGGACGGGGATTACTACTACGTCATCGGCTGGTGTGATCACCATAAGACAATTCAGACCTTTCGACTTGACCGCATGGCCGGAGTGCCGAAGGTCACCGGCAGAAGAATGCATGCAAAACCAAAGGATTTTGATGTTACGCAGTACCATCGGGGGAGCATCCGCATGTATAGCGGGAGACCTGCGATAGAGGTAAATCTTGTCGTAAGCGTCAATGCCATGAACAGCCTCATCGATCACTTCGGACTTGATGTGGAAACGAAGAAAATCGATGAGAACAGTGCCGAGGCGAAGATTTTGGTGAGCCCCGGACCGACATTTTATCGATGGGTGTTCGGCTTTGGGGGAGATGTGAAGATCACAGGACCAAAGGATGTACAGGACGAGTACAGGCAGATGGCGGAGAAAGCTTTGCAGAGTGTAATGGAGTAGAACGGACAGAGCTTTTGTATACGTGCGATACTGCCGGCCTGATAAACAGGCACTGGTGAAAACTGCAACATGGGGAGAACACGGAACGATGATTGATGAAAAGGCATTTCATACCGTACTGGAAGCGTACAAGCGGGATTTTCCGCTTTTTATCTGGAACAATGAGCACTACAAGTGGGAAGCGCTGCAGTGGTTTCGTGATCACTGGGATATGAATGTCCCGACAGATCAGTTTGCATCGATGCTGAAAACAAGTCTCAAGAAAACCAGCAACCTTCTTGAAACTCAGTCCACTCATCCCAGAAGTGTCCTCCAGCATATGGCATCGGCACGGCCGGAAGATGTGCGGGAGATGTTCCGGCAACTCTTTGACGAATCGAAGGATGTAACGGAACGCATCACGGCATTCAAGGCATCAAGCGAAAACCTGATACAGCAGGTGGATTCACAGCACGGTTCTACGTTTCAGAATGAGCATGCGATTTCAGTCTACCTGTGGCTTCACAATCCCGGCATATACACGGAATACCGTCATGAGTTCAATACAACACTCCCAGTTCTCGAAAATGCGAGGGACTGGGCCATCTCAATCATTCGTCTTAAATCGTCTGTTTCTGTCGACTACACTAGTCGCAGTAAGGAGGACAGCGTTAGACAGTCCGCGACACCGATCGTGGTGGAGCGGAATGAATAATCATACGCTGCGTACTGCGAATTATGCACTTTGCAAAGGAATACACACAGGAGGAAATATCGACCCTCGGGAAAAACAAATACGTAAGGAAAGCGACAAAGTATTCAGTCCTTTTTCAATCCTGGAAAAGCGGAAACAATGACAAAGCGGTGATCACATCGGCCCTTCACGACGCTTCTCTCGACAACATCCTCAGCAGTAACTACGCAAACTCCATTGAAGAAGGTTTCCGCCTGCGTCTCCGCTCCAAGTTTGAGGAGATGCCCGACAGGTTCGCTGAACAGCTGGCGGCATGTGCCTGTGGGATCTGCAGGTGGTACAAACCGGATCGTACGATGCTGACCCGGGAATTCGAGGATGCGCTCATATCTCATGCGAAGTCCATGTCTTCCATGCCCCAAAGCGCCCGCGAAGTTTTCATGGACATGGGGCTCGCAGAAGAAAGTAAGCTCATGACTTCTTTCAGGATGACCACCCTGTACAGAGAGCTGATCCTGGGCTGCCAAAAAGGATCTGCCGACAAGGAAGCTGTAAGACAGAAAACGGAAGGCGGGATCAATGCAGAAGCCTATACCGGCAGCCCTTTTGTCGCGAAGGTAAATGCCCGGTCTGTCGTCATGACGGACGCATTCTACGGTCTGGCAGCTTTTCTGCCGGAGCTGAATACGAAAACGCTGCTGACGCTCTTCGAAGTGGACACCTCCGGGATCAGTGCAGCCGGGCTGTACAGCATTGAAAAACAACGGCACGACCGGCAATGCACCGGAGAGATCGCCGTCCCTGTCTCCCCTTCTTCCATCCGAATACTGAAGAACGTCGT
>OMXP01000105.1 GCA_900315055.1 uncultured Lachnospiraceae bacterium | reverse complement strand
CTTACAACATCGATACTCTTTAGGCTCGGCTATCCGTCCTTGCTGAATGAGTATGACAAAGTTCATGTTAACGTTTGAACCGCCGTGTACCGAACGGTATGCACGGTGGTGTTGGAGGCGGGTGCAATCCCCGTCTACCAGATCAATGGAATTCTTTATTCAAAAGTTGAAGGTACTATCTGTCCGTACCGCTGACGCAGTTCTTGTAGAAGGCCGCGATGCTGGCGTTGAAATACGGGAGAACCCACAGGGCGCCAATTCCCAAGGAGCAGAGGCATAACAGCCCCATCGGGATAAACGAGAGGTACAGGTAGAAGAGCCTTGCTTTCCGGCCGCGCATCATTTTTGCGGAGAGGCGAAGACACTGGAACGGATCCTCTGACGGGTAGTCGAGCAGAATGTAGAACGAGAGCCCGAACAGCAGGGAGAAGAAGATCTCCACCAGAACCCCGAGTGCGGTGAGAACCCAGTAAACAACAAGATCGGTATCTGTCGCAAAGCCGGTGACATATCCGAAGATGGCCTGCGGGAGCACACAAAGGAGTGCGATAGACGAGAGCACGCTCTGGATCTTCAGGATCTTGTCGGGGTTCTCCCGAAAACCTGAAAACACCTGGCCGTAGTGAACGTCCTGTCCGTACTGCAGACTGATGTAGATCGAGGCATTGCCGTACTCGAAAAGGCCGAACAGGGTCAGCAGAATCCACTGCGTCACGAGGCTTCCGAGGAGGGAGGCGATGCCGTCTCCCGTGAATACGGAGCCCGCGATCTCGTACATGATGAAGTAGAAGAACAGGTAGATGAGCGTCACACCGACGCAGGTGCCAAGGTGCCCGAGGAGCGAGTAGCGTGCACTTGCCTTGATGGTACTGGAGAATGCGTGAACGTTCTTTTTATCCGGCTGCATGGAACACCTCCCTGGTGACAAAGGTAAGATTCGTGACGTCAGGACTTTGTTCCTCCGGAAAGCTGTTGCCCGGAGTGCTCTCATCGGGGGAAGTGCTGCCCCCGTCTGCGTTATCATCGGAATCCTTTTTCAAGGAATCGATCCCCAGGAATCCGGACAGATCGGTGCCGAGCTCCTCATCGAGATCTCCTGCAATCTGCGCGATCGACTCGCCGGTATAGTTCTCCGTAAGGGTATTCAGCTGGGCGTAGAGCTGCGGGTCATCTGCGAGATTGTGGAGGGCTGCGATGCTGCTTCCGACTATCACCGCATTGATGGTGATGGCGATGGCCGAGAAGATGGCAGCTCGTTTTGCCACCGGCAGAAGGTGAGAATCCGAGCTCTTCGAGAGCACGGAAAGAATCAGGGAGATACTGGCAAGACAGACCGGGACGAAGATGATGCCGAAGAAACTCGAGACAAGGGCACAGAGCGAGAGAATCCAGGCGTTCTGCGCGAGGTTGTAGGAGAGGTCATGCTTGGGTCTTGGACCGGCATTCCCCACATCATTCCAGCCATAGTCGTTGTTCCCGGAGCCATAGCTGTTATTGGGATTAGAAGGCATAAAGGTTTGATTGTCCTCCTTTAAGGCGTTTTATCCAAAGTATAGTAGGCGGGCCGGGAAAAGTAAATTTGGGGCGGAAAGGTTTTCGACAAATTTTAGAGTTCACACCCGGAATTTATTATGATAAGATCTTCTTACGGGATAAGTGACAGCGACACGGATCCCGTTGCATCTTTTTCCGGCGGCATCTTCCTTTGCCGCCTGCGCAAATCGGGCCAAGCGTCTGCGGGGGACGTTTCGCCGGATCGGTTTGCTGAGTCTGAAAGGGGATTCTCCCTTTTTTCCATGAACAACACAATCGGGAAGATTTCCACATCTGCGCTTCTTGCGGCTGTGGAACAGGAGAGCAGGATCAGCCGTGCCCGTCTTGCCCTGAAGGAAGTGCTTCTTGCACTGTTCCTTGCCGGCAGTCTGGCCATGCTGTGTGCCAGTCTTGCTCTGCCCATCTTCCGCATCCATGGCACATCCATGTCACCTGCGCTTTCGCCCGGTGATCTCATTGTCTGCTGCCGCACCACATCGCCGGAGCGCGGCGATATCATTGCCTTTTATTACAACAACCGGATTTTTGTAAAGCGTGTCATCGCGCTTCCGGGGGAAACTGTTGAGATCAGGGAGGACGGGACAGTCCTCGTGGACGGCAGGATTCTCGAAGAACCCTATCTTGCAGCAAAGGCAAAAGGCTCCTCAGACCTGAAAGAAGCGCTGACGGTACCGGAGAATGCTTTCTTTGTCCTTGGAGATGAGAGAGCAACGTCCATTGACTCGAGGAGGACAGAAATCGGCTGTGTGAAAACCGGACAGCTTGCGGGAAAGGTGCTCTTTATCTTTCCGGGATCGGAGGATGGATGAAACACAGAAGAGATGTCCTGGTCCTGATATTCCTTACCTTTGCGGGACTTTCCATTCTTTTTTACCCCACGGCTGCCGATCTGTGGAACGGCTCTCATCAGGCAAAGACCGTTGCATCCTATACGGCGGCAGTAAGCGGGAAGCAGTCGGCGGATGCGAAGGATCTTCTTGAAAAGGCAAAAGCCTGGAACCGGGCCCTTTCCGGCACGGGAAGCAGGAACCTGGACACGGACAAGTCTTATCTTTCCCAGCTCGATCTTTCGGAGGGCGGCGTCATGGGAGTTCTTTCCATCCCGAAGATTCACTGCAGCCTGCCCATCTTTCACGGAACAGGAGAGGAGGCACTTCGAAACGGGGCGGGGCATGTGAGCTGGTCTTCGCTTCCGGTCGGCGGCTCTTCCACCCACTGTGTCCTTTCGGGCCACAGAGGACTGCCAAGTGCGCGGCTCTTCAGCGATCTCGACAGGCTGGAACCGGGAGATGCATTCACGATCCGGGTGCTGAATGAGACGCTGGTCTATGAGGTGGACAGGATCCGCACGGTACTGCCTCAGGAGCTGGAACAGCTCACCATCACAGAGGGAGAGGATTACTGTACGCTCGTTACCTGTACCCCATACGGCGTCAACACGCATCGCCTGCTGGTACGGGGGAAACGCGTGAAAGAGACCGGTTTTGATACAGCGGTGCTTTCCGGGGATGCTGCCGCGCTGACAAGAGAAGAGGCGGCTGCATTCCCTGCCTGCCTTTTTGCCTGTGCCATTGTCGTGTGCATGGCGTTTAGGTGGAAAACATACCGGGGAGAGCAGGCTCTGATGGATCTGATGATTGACAGGGCAGAAAAGAAGAAGCTGTCTTTACCGGAGAGGAGGTTGGCATGAAGAAATGGGCTGTAAAGGTGATGGGGCTGCTCTGCCTGGTCAGCATGTTCGTAAGAGGAATGACGGTCCTGTCGGCAGGAAAGAGCACGATTACGGTGAACGATCTTCCGGCGGGACAGAGCGTTAGACTCTATCTGGTGGGACAGATCGGGGACGGAGCACAGGTCGGGGCACTGACCGGTGTCTTTGCAGAGAGCGGTGTCCGGATTGATGTGGACGAACCCGCAAAGAGGACCGGGACGGCGGCACTTCTTTCAGGGTATGCAAAGACGCATAACGTGACACCGCTTCAGGAAAAAACCGTGCAGGAGAACGGAAGCACCACGTTTTCCGATCTTTCGGCCGGTATCTATCTTGTGGCGGCGGACCCGTATCACGGTTCGCAAAGGACATACCTGACCTCGCCCCTTGTCCTGTTTGCGGCAGCCGGGCAGAGCGTCATCTGCTCCGCCAAGGTGACGGGCTGGGATAATCCGGACGGAACGAGGCAGCTGTCCGTGATCAAGGTCTGGGACGGAGAAGAAGATATTGAGGAAAACCGGCCGGACAGGATTGAGGTCTTACTCCTGAAGGACGGGGAGACCTTTGAGACGTTTTCCCTGTCAGAGGAAGAAAACTGGTCGCGCACTTTTGCGGATCTGCCGGACGGACATGACTATACCTTCCTCGAGGAGGTACCGGAGGGATACATGGTGAGCATGGAGACCACCGGAGGCACCACGGTTCTCACAAACACCTGGGGTGTCGACAGTTCGGAAAGTGAGGACGAAGTGCCGGGGGTGCCGGACAATGAGACGCCGGAGAATCCTGAAAAGCCGGAGAAACCCGCAGATCCTGTTCTGCCGCAGACCGGGCAGGATATCCTGCTGCCGGCTGCCCTGATTCTTGCGGGCTTTGTACTTGTAGTGCTCGGCCTTCATGAGGGAAGGTGGAGGGAATGATGGACATCAGGGACTTAAGACATCTGTCAAGACCACAGCTCTTGGAGCTCCTTCTCGAGGTGCTCCGGGAGAAACAGGAGCTCGAGGAGGAACTTGCAAGAGCCAGAAAGGACCTCGAGAGACGCGAGGTGATCCTGCAGAATGCGGGGTCCATCGCGGAGGCGGTGGTCGGGATCAATGACCTGTTTGCCACGGCGCAGGAGACGGCAAAGGACTACCTCGAGAGCATCGAGGCACTCCGGGCAAGGCTTGAGGAGGAAGCGGAGGCCCGGGAGGATCGGAAATGGAAGGAAGCCGCAGACCTTCTGGAACAGGAGGATCCGGATCCTGACTGGGGAGAAGAAGACGTCCGGGAACCGGATCCGGACGTACCGGAGGAGAAGAAAGAGGAAGAGGTAAAAGACAGGGCAGAGGCGATGGAACCTGCACGGTTTCTCGGGATCGATGCAAATCTTCGCACGGGAAGTACAGGAGGGACGGTATGGCTTACCAACTGAACCAGGACAAGGAACTTCTTCTTCCGTATCGGAAGGCCTGCAAAAAGCATACCGTCACGTTTGAGCTTGGGATCCAGGAGGATACCAAACGCCATCTGTTTGCTCTGAACGACCGGGTGCAAAGAGCCGGGAATGAAGTTAGCACAACCCTGCAGAAGAGAATCGATCAGATGCGCAGGACCAGGGCATACCGGAAGCTCTGCAGGGACTATGAGTGGAAAACGGAGCACATGAAGGACCTGCCCCCGGATACGGCGGACTATCAGGCTCTTGCGGAGGGGAGAAGAAAGACTGAAGAGGCACTGTCTTCCATGCAGAGGGAGTTTGGAATCACCCGCGGGGAGGTGCAGGCACTCATGCAGAAGAAAGCACAGTTGTGCAGCATTCCCTCTGCCATCGCCTCCGCCCGGGGAGACGATATCTGGAGAGAAATCGAAAAGATCCTCAGAACGGGGGATTCGACACTCCCGCTTCAGGAGCGGGGAGATTTTCCCCTCATGCAGGCACGGAATATCAGAGAGGGCATTTGCCTGAAAATCGATGAAACGAAGGACCGCCTGGTGGTGTGCATGGACGGCTTTCCCGATATGCCGCTTCTCGTGCCAAAGAAGGATATCTTTCTGCAGGATGAATACAGCGCACTCCTTGGCTTTCTGAAGCACCCGGAGCAGGAAACGGAAAAGGCAAGGCAGTATCAGAAAACGGGAAAGGCAGAGCCGGTTTTCCGGCCATGTTTCTGCTCCATCTGCTGCAGGGTGATCCGCAGAAAGCTCCGGTGCTATGTGATGATCCACGTATGTGCCGGTTCGCTGAAACGAAAAAAGAGCATGCAGCCTGAGATATCGGGAAGCACGCCGGAATGCAATCCTTCCCGCGTGTAATTTCTTCTCTCTTAACGGGCAGTGTGTCATCATTTGGGACAGTTGCAATTTTTTGTGGCACGCCGGCTGATTGACACGCTTTGGCGGGGTGACTAAACTTACGCATGAAAAACATGAATACCGCGTGCAGCAAAAGCTGCCGCTTCTCTTATTCAGAGTGGTGGAGGTACATAGGACCTGGGAAGCCACGGCAACCCCTTTGTGGGAAGGTGCCAACCTGAGCGAGAGCACACCGGAAGGTGATCGGCGATCGAACAATAAGGGAATTGAATGCAACTTCAATCCGCCCTGTTAGACGATCGGGGCGGATTTTTTCATGTCGAAATGTCATCAACAAACGTATCCCGAACCAAAGGAGGTTCCAAAGTGGAGAAGTATATTTTCACATCCGAGTCCGTTACCGAAGGACATCCGGACAAGATCTGTGATGCCGTCTCTGACGCCATCCTCGATGCCTGCATGGCACAGGATCCGATGAGCCGTGTCGCCTGCGAGACCGCAACCTGCACCGGCTTCGTTCTGATCACCGGCGAGATCACGACCAAGGCAAAGGTCGACTATCAGAAGGTCGCCCGCGACACCATCCGTGAGATCGGCTATGACAGCTCCGAGAAGGGCTTTGATGCGGACACCTGCGCGGTCTTCGTCGCCCTCGATCAGCAGTCCCCGGATATCGCCATGGGCGTCGACAAGGCACTCGAGGCAAGAGAAGACAAGATGACCGACGAGCAGATCGAAGCCATCGGTGCCGGCGATCAGGGCATGATGTTCGGCTATGCAACGAATGAAACCCCCGAATATATGCCGTACTCCATCAACCTTGCACACAAGCTGACCAGAAAGCTCACCGAGGTCCGCAAGAACGGAACTCTTCCGTATCTTCGCGCCGACGGCAAGAGCCAGGTCTCCGTGGAGTACGATGAGAACAACCGCCCGGTCCGTCTCGAGGCGATTGTCATCTCGACACAGCACGATGAGAAGGTGAGCCAGGAGCAGATCCACAAGGATATCCGCAAGTATGTCATCGATGCGGTCGTGGATCCTTCCATGGTCGATGAGAACACCAAGATCTACATCAACCCCACCGGACGTTTCGTCATCGGCGGACCTCACGGTGATGCGGGCCTGACCGGCCGCAAGATCATCGTCGATACCTACGGTGGTGTCGGCCGTCACGGCGGCGGTGCATTCTCCGGAAAGGACTGCACGAAGGTGGACCGCTCCGCAGCCTATGCAGCAAGATATGTGGCAAAGAACCTCGTTGCCGCAGGCTATGCAGACCGCATGGAGATTCAGCTCTCCTATGCAATCGGCGTCGCACAGCCGACCTCGATCAACGTCAATACCTTCGGCACCGGCAAGGTCGATGACGAGAAGATCGTCGATGTCATCCGCAAGCACTTCGATCTTCGCCCGGCAGGCATCATCCGCATGCTCGATCTTCGCCGCCCGATCTATCGCCAGACCGCAGCCTACGGCCACTTCGGACGCACCGATGTGGATCTGCCCTGGGAGCATCTCGACAAGGTCGATGAACTGAAGGCAGAGATGTAATTCATAAAACAGGACCTTTGAAGGGCCCCGGCAAGGAATGGAAAACGCCGTTCCTGCCGGGGCTCTTTTTCTGGTGCGCTCGGCGGCGCACGTTTCTAACTGGTGTAAGTCCAGAATCCACCCGGTAGTGGGAAGGATATAGCCGAAGGCAAGGGTGTCCATCGC
>OMXP01000034.1 GCA_900315055.1 uncultured Lachnospiraceae bacterium | reverse complement strand
TAGACTAATGTTAGTTTAACAAAAGAGGACAGTCATGTCAATAGTTTAGCAGTAAGCAGCTTAAGTTAGCATAAAAGATGATTGCGACGCTACACTAGGACAGTTTGCCAAATAGGGCGCATCGCGGTAAGATAGGCCGTGGTCCTTTCCCAAAAAGGCGCCTGATAAAACGAGAAAAGAGGCATTTTCCAATGAAGTTAGGTATCGTCGGCCTGCCGAACGTCGGCAAGAGCACCCTGTTCAATTCTCTCACCAAAGCCGGGGCGGAGGTTGCAAACTATCCGTTCTGCACCATCGACCCGAATGTCGGCATCGTAGCAGTGCCGGACGAACGGCTCAAGAAGCTCGGCGATCTGTATCATTCGAAGAAGGTCACTCCGGCGACCATCGAATTCGTGGATATCGCAGGACTCGTCAAGGGCGCATCAAAGGGTGAGGGCCTCGGCAACCAGTTCCTCGCCAATATCCGCGAGTGCGATGCGATCGTCCATGTGGTCCGCTGCTTTGAGGATCCGAACGTCACTCATGTCGACGGCACCATCGATCCGATGCGCGACATCGACACCATCAACCTGGAGCTGATCTTCGCCGACCTCGAGGTCGTGGAGAGACGTATCTCCAAGGTCGCAAAGACCGCCCGCATGGACAAGGAAGCGGCAAAGGAGCTTGCTCTGCTGCAGCGCATCAAGGAGACACTTGAGGACAACAAGCCGGCGTCCGCCCTCACGATCGATGATGAGGACGAGATCAAATACATGAAGGGCTACAGCCTTCTGACTTACAAGCCGGTCATCTATGCCTGCAACGTCTCCGAGGACGATATCCCGGACGACGGCGCATCGAATGAGAATGTCGCAAAGGTACGGGAGTACGCAAAATCCACCGGCGCCGAGGCATTTGTCCTGTGCGCAAAGATGGAGGCGGAGATCTCGGAGCTTGCAGATGATGAAAAGCAGGCGTTCCTCGAGGACCTCGGCATCAAGGAGAGCGGTCTCGACAAGCTGATCAAGGCGTCCTACCGGACACTGGGCCTCATGAGCTTCCTGACTGCAGGAGAGGACGAGACGAGGGCCTGGACGATTAAAATCGGAACGAAGGCACCGCAGGCAGCCGGTAAGATCCACACGGATTTCGAGAGAGGCTTTATCAAGGCCGAGGTCGTCAACTGGGAGGATCTGCTGCGCGAGGGCTCCCTTGCCAATGCCAGAGAAAAGGGCATTGTCCGCATGGAAGGCAAGGACTACGTGGTACAGGACGGAGATGTGATTCTGTTCCGTTTCAACGTTTAGTTTGGATTTGAATCCGTGGGAGGCAGACTTTGGGATTGCCTCCCACTTTCTGTATTCAAAGACCGGAAAGGGTGGAAAGTTATGCAAGATATCATGGGAGAGATGGACATTGCGTTCCCACATCTGCACATTTATCTGAAGAATGTGCCGAAGACCATTCAGATCGGAAACTTCTCGATCGCGATGTACGGCATTGTCATCGCCATCGGCATGCTGTTTGGCATACTGCTGGCGGCAAAGATCGCGAAGAAGACCGGCCAGGATCCCAATATCTACTGGGACATCTCCATCTGGCTCATCATCTTTTCGATCATCGGCGCCCGCATCTACTATGTGATCTTCTACTGGGACGCCTATAAGGACAATCTGCTCCAGATCTTCAACTTAAGAGGCGGCGGCCTTGCGATCTACGGCGGCGTCATCGGCGGCGTGATCACCGCCATTATCTACTGCAGGATTCATCATCTGAATGTGGTCGAGCTCATGGACACCGCGGCGTTCGGCCTGATCCTGGGACAGATCATCGGACGATGGGCAAACTTCTTCAACCGTGAGGTCTTCGGCGAGTACACGGACAGTCTCTTTGCCATGCGTCTTCCGATCTCGATGGTGCGGGAGCGTGATATCTCGGACAGCATCGCAAGCCACATCGTTTCGGGAACCAACTACATTCAGGTGCACCCGACGTTTCTCTACGAGAGCATGTGGAACCTCGGGGTTCTGATCCTGATGCTGCTCCTCTTAAAGCACCGCAAATACAACGGCGAGGAGACGCTGCTGTACTTTGGCGGCTACGGGCTCGGGCGCGCGTGGATCGAGTATATCCGCACGGATCAGCTGTATCTGATCGGGACGACGATCCCGGTGTCGATGGTTCTTGCAATCATCATGGTTGTGGTCTCCCTTTTCCTCCACCTCTACGTGAAAAAAAGACTGCATGATGGGAAATCGCTCCACTTCACCACATATGGTAGCGACGGCAGGATCGTGCCACAAAATGTAGTGGAAGAGAGCGGAAAAAAGGCTTAAATACAGGCTTTAGACAGATTCCGGGAAACCCCAGGGTATTGTTTTTTACATATCCCTGGGGTATTATTGTGCTGTAAAAGTGGGTGAAATTCCCATAAAGTGGCATGAAGTAGAGGAAAATCCCATCCACGGGAAGTGCAATGGCGGATCTGTTCAACGGACAATATTATCATTCGATCGACAGCAAGGGTCGTCTGATCATCCCGGCAAAGTTCCGCGATATTCTGGGGAGCCAGTTCAAGATCGGCGTCTCCCTGGATCCGTGCCTCTACCTCTACAGCAATGAAGGGTTTGCAGCCTTCTATGAAAAGCTGCAGGCGATCCCCTCCAACAAGGCCGGTGCCCGGAAGCTGATCCGCTATTTCATGTCGGGGACCTTTGACGTGGAGCTGGACAAACAGGGAAGAATCCTCGTTCCGCAGCAGCTTCGCAGAAACGGCATGAGCGGAGATGTGGTACTGGTCGGCAACGGTTCCCACGTGGAGCTGTGGACTGCAGCTGAGTTTGTGAAGGAACTGCCGACTGATGTGAGACTCGAGGCAGGACAGATCGCAGATGAGCTGTTCAGCGAAGGCATTATGATCTGATGGAATTTGCACATATCCCGGTCCTCTTTGAGGAGACCATTGAAAACCTGAATATCCGCCCGGATGGGATCTATGTGGACGGAACGCTGGGCGGAGCCGGTCACTCACATGAGATCGCGAAGCGCCTGACGAATGGCGGACGCCTCATCGGAATCGACCAGGACCTCGATGCCATCGCTGCGGCGACGAAGCACCTTGAGGAGTACAAGGACCGTGTGACCATTGTCCACGACAACTACGAACATATCCCCGAAATTCTGAGGGATCTTGGGATCGACCGCGTGAACGGAATCCTTCTTGATCTCGGTGTCTCGAGCTACCAGCTCGACAATCCGGAACGGGGATTTTCCTATAACACGGACGAGCCCCTCGACATGCGCATGGATCGGGAGAGCGCGGTGAGCGCCAGAACGATCGTGAACACGTATGACGAGGCGGAACTCACACGGATCCTCCGGGATTACGGCGAGGAGCGATTTGCCGCAAGAATTGCCGCGAACATCGTGAAGGAGCGGGAAAAGGCACCGCTTGAGACGACGGGGCAGCTCGTAAAGATCATCCGGGCTTCCATTCCGATGAAGATGCAGGAAAAATACGGAAACCCCTGCAAGCGAACTTTCCAGGCCATCCGCATCGCCTGCAACAGGGAGCTCGATGTGCTCCAGGATTCGATCAGCAGCCTGATCGATCTCCTTCTTCCCGGCGGAAGGATCGCAATCATCACGTTCCATTCACTGGAGGACCGCATTGTCAAGAATGCATTCAAAACGGCTGAAAATCCGTGCATCTGCCCGCCGGTATTTCCGGTCTGCGTCTGCGGCAGAAAGCCAAAAGGCCATGTGGTGACAAAGAAACCGATTGTTCCGTCAGAAGAGGAACTGAAAAGAAACAAGAGAGCGGCGAGTAGCAAGCTTCGGGTATTTGAAAAGGGACCGGATCCGGTTCCGCAGGAAGAGGCTTTGAAATGAGTGAGAGAAGAATGACAACCTATGAAGACAGAGCATCACGCATGAGGTCCTACGATTATTCCCGCGGATACGGAAGAAATCACGGCACGCCAGGAAGAAGCGGTGCATCGGAAAGATCCGCGAGAAACTACTCGATGCAGTATTATTATGGAAGTGAAGCACCGGCACTTGAGCCCTATGAGGAGCTCTACCGGGAGGAGAGAAGACGGCAGGCTCCCCGCCGCAGCACGCCGGTCGATGATCAGGCAAGACGCAACCGGGCAAGAGCCCGGCAGATGAGCCCGGCTCTCATTGCGGTCTTTATCAGTGCCGCAGTGGTCATCAGCGCGGCACTGTGCTTCTATATCAGCCTGCGTTCCGCGGTGACCACAGCCGGTGAGGAAGTTGCCTCCCTCCAGTCGCAGCTCAACACCCTGAAGGCGGCCAACGATCAGGAGCAGAATCAGGTCAACAACAGCATCAGCATCGATGATGTCAAATATCGTGCCATGACAGACCTTGGCATGAGCTATGCTTCCGGTGATCAGGTCATCGAGTACTCCGGAGATGATGACGACTACATGCATCAGCTGCAGGATGTAGACGGCCAGTAAACCGGACAGCCTATGACGAGAATGCAAAATTCAAACAACAGAAAAAAGAGCGGGAAGAAGCCCCATGCCTTCCCGCCGCAGATGCAGAGAAAGCTGGCATTACTATTCCTCATAGTATTGGCAGTCTTTCTTTTTTTGGCAATTCGGCTGATCAGTATTGTGCGCAACAACAACGTCAGCTATGAGCGGAAGATTCTCTCCCAGCGCTCCTATGACTCCGTGGAGCTGCCGTTCAAGAGAGGGCAGATCACGGACGTCAACGGCACGGTGCTTGCGGATTCAGAACTGGTCTACAACGTGATCGTGGACGCCTATCAGATCAATGACGGGACCGATGATCAGACGGGGGAAAACCCGTATCTGGAGCCGACGCTCGATGCACTGGAGTCCCTCGGCTGTGACAGAGACGCACTGAAGACCTACATTGAGGACAACCCCGACAGCCGGTACTATATCGCGAAGAAGAACATCACCTACACCGAATACACGAATTATGAGAACCAGTTCACAGAGGCGAACAAGGCACTGAGTGATATCGAGGATCAGATCAAAAAGGAGGAGAGCGGCAGCAACGATCAGACGACACTGAGCCAGCTGAATTCCCAGAAGGAAGAGGCACAGGCAAAAGTTGACGCGCTGAACAACATCCGCGGAATCTGGTTCGAGGAAAACTATATCCGCAACTACCCGTACTCGACACTGGCCTCCGATGTCATCGGCTTTGCAAATGACAATGACGAGGGATCGTTCGGCATTGAAGGGTACTATAACAATACGCTGAACGGCACGACCGGCCGGGAGTATGGATATCTGGATTCGGATTCGGATCTCGAGCGGACGACGATTGAGGCGACCGACGGCAACAACGTGGTGCTGACGATCGATGCGAACATCCAGTCCATCTGCGAGAAGTATCTCAAACAGTTCAATGACAAGCATCAGAATGAGGCAAGGCAGGCCTACGGCGCCAACGATGTCGGTGTCATCATCGAGAACGTGAACACCGGTGAGATCCTGGCGATGGCAAGTTATCCGAACTACGATCTCAATGATCCCTACAACCTCGACGTCCTGCAGGGAATGCCAAAGCTTGATGATTCGGACAACCCCACCGATGAGTACCTCACGGCAGATGACATCACAAACCTGAAGCAGCAGTCCCAGGAGGAACAGAGCCGGTATCTCAATGCGCTCTGGACCAACTACTGCATCACTGGCTACTATGAGCCGGGTTCTGTCTTCAAGCCCTTCACTCTGGCGGCCGGACTGGAGTCCGGAAAGCTCACCGGAAATGACGATGAGACGTGGTATTGCAACGGCGCCCTGGACGTTGGCGGCTGGACCATCAAGTGCCACAGCTACAAGAACGGCGGCGACGGTATTGTCAATGACAAGGAAGCAATCGAGAGATCCTGCAACGTCGCCCTCATGCAGATGGCAATGCAGATGGGAGTGGATGACTTCACGAAGTTCGAGCGCATCTTCGGATTTGGCCTGAAAACCAACATCGATCTGCAGGGGGAAGCCCGCACCGACAACATGATCATCCCGAAGGACAACATGTCGATCACCGATCTTGCGACGAACTCCTTCGGACAGAACATCGATGTCACGATGATCCAGATGATTTCGGCGTTCTCGTCCCTCATCAACGGCGGCTATTATTACCAGCCTCACGTGGTCTCGAAGATCACGTCGAGCTCCGGCTCCACCATTCAGACGATCGAGCCCACAGTGGTGCGGAAGACTGTCTCCGAAGAGACCTCGGAGTACGTCCGGGAAGCGACCCTGCAGGTGGTTGAGGGTGCCAACGGCACCGGCCATAAGGCCCGTCCTGCCGGATACCGGATCGGCGGAAAGACCGGTACGGCAGAGACCCTGCCCCGCGGAAACGGCCACTACGTGGTCTCCTTCATGGGCTATGCGCCCTATGAGGATCCTCAGATCGCCATCTATGTCGTCATCAATCAGATCAACATGGAATCCGAGGAGCAGACCTCCGAGGCATGCCTCCTGGTCCACGATATTCTGACGGAAGTCCTTCCCTACATGGGAATTGACATGACCGTCCCGCTGACAGCGGACGAGGAAGCAGAGCTTCAGGCCCTGAACCTTGCCAATACCTACGCCTACGGTGTGTCGAATGCACCGGTTCCGATTGCCAACAACTTTGATGCAGACGGAGACGGCGTGTATGACTCGGTGGATGCAAACGGTGACGGACAGGTCGACACCGCAATAGACACCAACAATGATCAGATTACGGACGCGGTGGATACCGACGGAGACGGAAAGGCTGACCTGTATGATACCGATAATGACGGTATCGCAGATTCCACGCAGCCGCCGATCACCAGCGGTGATTACGTGGACAGCGGCGGCACCACGGAGGACGTGACAGCATCCACGGTAACAAATGAAGACGGCACGGTGACCAGACAGGATTCGTCCCTCGGCATACCGGGGAGGGGCGGCGAGGACGCATCCGCACAGAGCAGTACGACATCAACGGATACGACTGCTGCGGCAGGAACACAGACGAATACGACGTCAGACACCACCACGAGCACTTCGGATACGTCTCAGGGAACGGACACCTCAGCACCTTCTGCTGACACGACGACAACTACCGGTACCACAACGACAGCGACTACAGCCACTGCGACAGATACAGGAGCTTCGCAGGAGACTGGCACCACGGGAACATATACAGGGACCGCAACGGACGCAGGTCAGCAGACGCAGACCCAGACGGAAACCGGAACGGACGGTGCTGCACAGGCACAGGCACAGGAAAGCCAGGATACGGCTGCGCAGCAATAGTCATCGGAGAAAGGCTGTGCTAGAATATCGATTTTGAGATGGATGCTTAACAGAAGCACAGCAGGGAGACATTCCAATGAACATACAGATCAGTTTTATCGACATTGTCCTTCCAATGCTCATTGCCTTTGCGGTGAGTGCGATCACGGGCCACTTCCTGATTCCGCTTCTGATCCGGATGAAGGCAGAGCAGACCGAGCGTGATGTGGGACCGAAGTCCCATCAGAAGAAGACCGGTACGCCGAACATGGGCGGCATCATGATCCTGGCAGGTCTTGCGGTGGCAAGCCTGGTGTTCTCGGTGCGGGATCCGGAGACAATTCCGATCCTGTTCCTCACGATCGGGTTCGGACTGGTCGGTTTTGCCGATGACTTTATCAAGGTAAAGAAAAAGCGCAGCGAAGGTCTGACCGTCAAACAGAAAATGATCTTTCAGATCATCATCGCGGTTGTCTTCGGGCTGATTCTCGTTGCCCGCTCGGATGTGGGTCTTACGATGAAGGTGCCGTTTGCGCAGGGCGTTGTCCTGGATCTTGGCTGGTTTGCTTTCCCAGCGCTTGTCTTCATCGCCGTGGCCACCGTCAACGGCACGAATTTCACCGACGGTGTCGACGGACTCTCATCGTGTGTGACGATCGCGGTTGCTCTGTTCTTTACCATCGCAGCAGCACTCTCCGGAAACGGTGCGGCAGCATCGGGTGCCGCCATGATCGGCGCCCTGCTCGGATTTCTTCTCTATAATGCAAATCCGGCAAAGGTCTTCATGGGGGATACCGGATCCCTTGCCCTCGGCGGTTTTGTGGTCGGCATTGCCTACACCCTGAACCTGCCTCTGTTTATCCCGATTGTCGGCTTCATCTATCTTCTTGAAGTGGTGTCGGTCATCATACAGGTCCTCTACTTCAAGAAAACACACGGCAAGCGGTTCTTCCGCATGGCTCCCATTCATCATCATTTTGAGATGGGCGGCATGAGCGAGACACAGGTCGTGGCAATGTTTACCGTCATCACCGTCCTTCTTTCAGCGGTGGGACTTCTCGGGCTCTGGTGAGGATCGATGGCTTCCAATCGCAATTCCAAGAGACGAAAAAACAACGTCATCAGCTATGACGCTTATCTGAACGGGGACCTCGACAACCGGAACTACCAGCGGGTCGAATACCGGACGACATCGAACAATGAGAGAAACAAAAGAGCCCGGACGAAGAGTGCAGAACGCTTTGCAAAGCTCAAGGATTACAGCCTGCTCTTTACGCTGCTTCTTCTCATCATCTTCGGACTCATCATGCTGTACTCGACGAGCTCCTATGAGGCCTATGCGACGTACTCCGATTCTGCCTACTATTTCAAAAAGCAGCTGCAGGCAAGTCTTCTGGGCCTTGGCGTGATGCTCCTTGTTGCGATCTTTCCGTACCGTTATCTCGACAAGATGGCGGTCTTCCTGTATTTTGCGTCTGTCCTGCTGGTATTGATGATCATTCCGTTCGGACGAACCGTAAACGGCGCAAGACGCTGGATTTACATCGGGTCGCTGTCGATTCAGCCGGCGGAGATCTCGAAGATCACGGTGATTATCCTGACGGCACGGATTCTGTGCCGCACGAAGCTCAAGCGTTACCGGGGCCTGATCGGCTGGATCAAGCTGTTTTTCCGTGTGATGTGGCCGTCCATTGTACAGGCGGGGCTTCTCTATTCGGTTACCCGTAATATGTCTTCGGCCATGATCGTTCTTTTCATCGGCCTTGGCATGCTCTTTGTGGCAAGCCGCAAGGTATGGCCGTACTTTTTGCTTGCAGGCCTTGGCGCAGGTGCAGGTGCAGTGTGGATCCGCCACGTGATCTCTGCGGACCAGGCGGCAACGGTTGCTTCGACGACGAGTGACATCAGTTTCCGCGGCGAGCGAATCCTGGCCTGGCTCGAACCGGAGAAATATTCCGGCGAGACGGCATTCCAGACCCTGCAGGCTCTCTACGGCATCGGGTCCGGAGGAATCTTCGGGAAGGGACTTGGAAACAGCGTACAGAAACTCGGTTACATCCCTGAAGCACAGAATGACATGATCTTCTCCGTCATCTGCGAGGAACTCGGTATTTTCGGCGCCTTCTGCGTCATTGCGATATTTATCCTGCTGTGTTATCAGATCCTGACGATCGCGGAGAACGCCAGTGATGAATACGGTGGTCTCCTGGCGAGCGGTGTCATGGTACACATCGCCATCCAGGTGATCCTGAATATCGCCGTTGTCACCAACACCATTCCGAATACCGGTGTCACGCTGCCGTTCATCAGCTATGGCGGCACCTCTGTGGTGCTTCTTCTGGCGGAGATGGGAATGGTCATGAGTGTTTCACGCAATATCAGGCTGCAGGTGGAAGAGTAGAAACCATGAGAACGCAGGTCTACAATCCGGACTTTTACCCGGACTCCTATCCGGATACAGAGTCCTATGATGATTCCTATGAAGAAGGCTATGAAGAGCCTTCCTATGGACCGCGTTATGTCCGGCCGGACTACGACGATGAGGAAGATGCAGCAGAGGACGAGGGCGTAGACAGAGTAAAACTCCTGCATGACAGGTTCCGGCGGCGTCATCATCTGATCGTCCTTGGCAGGGTGCTGGTTGTCTCGGCAATTCTTGGAGCTGCTGCGTTCTTTCTTATCTACTTCCATGTCAGAAACTACAGAGTGCACGGGAGTACGTTCTATACGGATTCGGAAATTGCGGACAAGGTCATGACAGGATTTCTGGGGGATAACTCCGTGATGCTCTCGATCCGCTACCGGGATGCTTCCGTCCGGAACGTGCCGTTCGTGGACAAGATGGATGTCAGCATCATCAATCATGACACCATCAATATCACGGTCTATGAAAAGCAGATTGCAGGCTGCGTGAATTACCTCGGGCAGTACTTTTACTTCACGGAGGACGGCCGCGTCTGCGACACATCGGATACAAGGCTTGACGGTGTACCGGAGATCTACGGTCTTACCTTTCAGTCGATTGCACTGAATGAGAAAATCCCGGTGGAGGACGACAGCATCTTCGAAAATATCCTCCGGCTTACACAGCTTCTGGAGAAGTATGAGCTTTCCGCAGACAAGATTTATCTGGATCAGTCCGGAAACATGTCCGTCTACTTCGATAACGTCCGCGTGACTTTGGGCGGGGATACATACCTCGACGAGAAGCTCTCGAATCTGTCACAGATTCTGCCACATCTTACCGGAAAGAACGGCACCCTGAAGCTTGCAGACTTCACGCCCGGAACCAAGTACATTACATTTGTCGACTACGATGCAACGACAGAGGATCAGACATCTTCCCTCGATGCACAGACCGGCGAGGAAGCAACAACGGAAGATACATCGGAAACCGAAAACGGTGATGCCACAACAGGAGCCAGCACGGATACGACAACCGGTGATACCGGTACAGCCACACAGACAACAGATACAGCGGAGGCAACCACCTCTTCGGATCAGGGAGCGGTGACACAGGACCAGACGCAGGAGAGCACAGTACAGACGGACCCTGCAGCTGATCAGAGCGCGGCCACAGCGGACAGTGCACAGGCACAGCAGCCTCAGGTCGAAACACAGGAGAGTCAGAGCGCGGATCAGACCGGTGATGCAGCCGTTGCAGTACCTGCACAGGACACGCAGGCAGAAGCAGGACCGGATAACGCGCAGGGTACCCAGCAGGCAGCAGATACCGGTACACCGACCGGCACGGAACAAGCTGCAGCAGATGCACAGCAGCAGTAATCACAGAGAAAAAGAGAAGTTGAGGAGAGCAGAGCAGGACAAAACCTGCCCTGCTCTCCTTCACATACGAAGAAGCACACGCAATTCATCGATAAATACACGAATATTTACCAAAACGGTACTAAATTGATGCGAGTCAATCCGCATGTGTTTTGAAAAACAAACACATATTGGCTTTTATGGTCAATTTTTTGAACATGACGAAAAGGAAGCCAAATTTTTCCATTTTTTCGTTGAGAAACCATTGCGAAATCGAGATGGTCCATGTATTATAAGGAAAGACATCCGGAAGAACTATGCACAGGATTGACCTGAAGGTTTTTGACCGGCAGGATTCATCCGGCGGAAGACGTCCGGGAAATATGACTTCGACATTCAAGAAGGAACATTCACATAAGGAGGCACGTTGTGCTAGAGATCAAAACGGAAGAAAATAACACACCCGGTGCTAAGATCATTGTGGTAGGTGTCGGGGGAGGCGGCAACAACGCTGTCAACCGCATGGTAGATGAAGGAATCACCGGCGTCGACTTTGTCGCTGTCAATACGGATATTCAGGCACTGAACCGCTGCAAGGCTCCGAAGCTGATTCAGATCGGTACCAAGTCCACGAAGGGCCTCGGCGCCGGCGCAAATCCGGAAGTCGGCAAGAAGGCAGCGGAAGAGAATCAGGACGAACTCTCTCAGGCCATCAAGGGTGCGGACATGGTGTTCGTTACCTGCGGCGAGGGCGGCGGTACCGGCACCGGTGCGGCTCCCGTTGTTGCAAAGCTTGCCCGTGATCAGGGTATCCTCACGGTAGGCGTTGTCACCAAGCCGTTCTCCTTTGAAGCAAAGGCAAGAGCACAGAGAGCAGCCCAGGGTATTGAGGAACTCAAGCCCAACGTGGATACTCTGATTGTGATCCCGAACGACAAGCTGCTCGAGATCATGGACCGCCGCACGACCTTCCCGGATGCACTGAAGAAGGCAGATGAAGTTCTTCAGCAGGCTGTCCAGGGAATCACGGATCTCATCAACGTTCCGTCCGTCATCAACCTCGATTTCGCAGATGTGCAGACTGTCATGCGCAACAAGGGCATCGCACATGTCGGTATCGGCGAGGGCAAGGGCGACGATAAGGCGACTCAGGCAGTCAAGATGGCGGTCGAGTCTCCGCTTCTCGAGACATCGATCCAGGGCGCAACGGATATCATTCTGAATATCTCCGGCGACATCACCCTGCAGGATGCTTCCGATGCTGCAACCTACGTTCAGGATCAGACCGGCTCCGATGTCAACGTCATCTTCGGTGCAAAGTACGATTCCGATGATTCTGATCACTGTAAGGTTACGGTCATCGCAACCGGCATCGGCCAGAGCACGGTGAAGCCGCAGCAGGCAAAGGCTCAGCAGGGCGCCAATCCGTTCGGCCGTCAGCCGTTTACTCCCGGTAACAATGCATATCGTCCGCAGCAGGCCGCAAATCCGTATCAGGGATATGCAGCTCCTTATCAGCCGTATCAGCAGGCAGCTCCGCAGCAGGGTGCTTACCAGCAGCCGTACCAGCCCTATCAGCCGGCATACCAGCCGCAGCAGCAGCCGCAGAGAGCACCGCAGCAGCAGGCGGCTCCGACCCAGAGAAATAATGCCGGAAACTATGGCACTGCAAATCAGCAGCAGACCTACCAGAGACCGACCTACAACTTCAATCCGGGCAGCATTCATACGGGTGACACACAGAACATTGTCATTCCGTCCTTCCTCTCCAAGGACAAGGATGATTCCGGAAACAACGGAAATAACTGATTAGAATCTAAGTTCGGATCCCGCACCGAAGGTCTGGTGCGGGATCTTTCTATATGGAAGGAACAGGAATAAGGATGCAGTTCACGGAGAAAGAGTATGCGTTCCTGCTGCAGGAATTTCACAAATCAAGACAGGAGGTCGATGCCATGACAGAGGATGAGCTCTATGGACTCTCTGATGCCTGCTTCGACATTGAACTGGAAGGGGATCTCTCTGACGGAAAATCCATGCCGGACCGGTGCGGGATTGCGGCCGGGATCGTGGATAAGATCAGCCAGATGTAGAATACGAAAATCTGCGTTTTATTTCGGCTTATGAGAGTAAATTTTTCTTGAAAATCGCTGTGCCGCAATGTATCATAATGCAGTAATTGCGACTCGTGTTTACCAGGAGGATTTTGTTTATGATCTCTGCCAGTGATTTTAGAAATGGCGTTACTATTGAAAAAGACGGCACCGTCTATGAAATCGTTGAGTTCCAGCATGTCAAGCCCGGCAAGGGTGCAGCATTTGTCCGCACGAAGCTGAAGGATATCATCAACGGAGGCGTTACCGAGACGACGTTCCGCCCGACTGAGAAGTTCCCGCAGGCCAGAGTCGACCGCAAGGAGTACCAGTATCTCTATAAAGATGGAGATATGTGGAGCTTCATGGACACCGAGACTTACGAGCAGATCTCTCTTGGAGCAGATATCTGCGGAGACCAGATGAAGTTCGTCAAAGAGAACGAGATGGTCAAGGTAGATTCCTACAACGGAAATGTCTTCGCAATCGAGCCTCCGATGTTCGTCGAACTCGAGATTACCGAGACGGAGCCCGGATTCAAGGGCAATACCGCAACCGGTGCGACCAAGCCCGCTACCGTTGAGACCGGCGCACAGATCGCTGTTCCGCTGTTCTGCAACATCGGCGACAAGGTCAAGATCGATACCAGAACCGGCGAGTATCTCTCCAGAGCCTGAGGACTGGCCCGTTTCAGCAAAGTAACCGTTTCAGGGGACAGGAAATGCAGATTTTCCTGTCCCTTGTTTTTTTAACCGGAATGGAGGTTACCATGACTGAAACGAGAACATTCTTCTTTGATTTTTCCAGTGAATCCTGCAATGAGAGGACGAGACTTGCAGCTCTTGAGAAATTTCTGACAAACCTGCACGGCCATATGCTCAGCATTCCTGTCCTGATGCACCAGGATACGAGAAAGAGACTGACAGACGAAATTCCGTACACGAATGTACTGGACTTTTCGATCACGGTCATCCGCGTACAGCCTGTGGCGGATGATCAGAGACTCAGGGCAATCTACCTGAAGCGGAACGTACTTGAGAATTTCCAAATCCCCTGGAAGACCTACCTGAACCATGCCGTATCCGAGAGCATGGCGAAAGCGCCGCTTCTTTGCGAGTCCATCTGTGATCTGTACCCGCAGGATATCCCCAGAGACCATGAGGGCATGAAGACCTTTGTAATCTCCAATGAGCTTCGCCTCTTCGGTGCATCTGCCATTCTCTATCCAGGGGCACTTGCCCTTGCGGCAGAGCGCATGGGCGGGAGCTTCTGCCTGATTCCGTCTTCGGTTCACGAGTGGTTTCTGACGCCGCTCCGGAATGCGAGCTTTTCCATGCTGAAGTGGATGCTTGCAGACGGAAACAGGAATGTGCTTGACAGTCAGGACGACCTGCTCTCGAATGAAATTCTGTGTTATGACAGCGAAGGGCAGTCTCTCTACTGGTGGAAGGACAGTCATACGTTTGAGACGGTTGATTTCGGGGTGGATCTTACCTGATCTGCCTGATTCCTGAGTTGCAGCCTTTGCTCTTGCGGTGCATACTGATGAATAAAAAGAGCCTCGTACTGCAGTTCATTTCATAAAGACAGGCAGGGGATCCGAACCCGGGGTGCAAGGATCCCTTGCCCTGATGCAGTTTACGGACATAAAGGAGGAGCTGATGTCCCGCTACGGTGGTTATGACTTTTTTGAAGATTCGCGTACGCCAAGCAGAGCAAAGGACGCAATAACAGCACGGTGGAACTGGGAAGAACTCTTTGATAAAGATGAGGTTGCAAAGGCAAAAAGTCCGGAACTTCAGAAATCCGTCACATCCTGCCGGGATTATAACGACGGATACATCGTGGAATTCGGTCGGAAGGGATATGTCCGCATTGACCGGATACCGAAGGTCATCGGACAGAATCTCGATCCGTATTACGACTGCTTCTGCAATATCACAACCCGCAGCCGGAGCTTCGGGTTTTACAACACCGACAATGTTTATATCCCGGCAGCCCTCTGTTATCTGGAAGACCATCTCGGGCCGTTCATGCTGACTGAGAGCGTCAGGAATTACGAGCAGAGAAAGAAGGAAGAGGAGACAAAGAAGCTCCTTGAAAGCCGCAGGCAGTACCGGGAAAAGAAAGGCCGGAGCGTGCAGGACTTCCTTCTCGAAAAGCGAAAAGAGCCGAAGACAGATCTGTGCGTACTTATTGACATTCCGGGACTTGCGGCAAACATGACCGCGTCGGACGAAGTCATTCGTGCAGCGGAAGAACTTGAAAAACAGGCGAACTCCCGGGGGACGGGGAGTGCAGGATTTACATCGCCGACCTATCAGATTACCGAGAAGGGACAGTATGAGCTCACGTTCGGCATGAGCACGAATGATGATTATGAGTACTGTGATCTCCAGGCTACGATCCGCGGCAACCGCCTGATGAACGTAAGGTATTCTCTAAAATACCTCAGCGAGCGGGGGACTCTGTACGAAGAGAAGGAATACATCGACTCCGTAAAGAAGGTGATATCCTCCGGAACCGGCTGTATTGACGAGTATCTGCTCTTCTTTTTGTGGACGGCGGATCAGCTCGCAAGGCCGATCAACCAGGGCAACAGCACGAGCAGTCAGGCACAGCAGTTCCTTGAGAGCGTGACGCAGCAGCTGACCAGCCGGATCGAGGAATCCACTGCACTGCCGGAGAAGGTGAATAAGACGGCAGATATCGAACTTGAGCCAAGGCTTGTCCTTGACATCGACGGATCCCTTAAGCTCTCCTTCAAGATCGGACGCACCGGCGGTCGGAAGTTCATCGTAAAGAACATTATGGAGCTGCTCCATGCACGGGAGAACAGCAGCATTCTCGGACTTGGAAAATCCGAGAGCATTGACTTTTCAAAGGAGGAACTGGTCCCCGGTTCGGAAAAGATCGTCGAGTACCTGATGCGGCGGGCAGGCACGATCGGTGCCTACAACGAACAGCTGCAGAACAAGTCCCGCTACTACTATACGGATACGGTCGATGTCTCCAAGGACGAGGCACTCACCGGCACGGCACTGGATCGGTTTTATGAGACTGCGGAGGGGATGGAAGCGGAACTCCAGAACAAGAGAACCGGCGAGAAGACACAGATAGAGATTGCCCATGATTCTCCGAAAGTAAACATACAGATTGACCGGATCAGTGATCTGAAGGGCGATTTCGCCGGCGTGCAGGTTCACGGCACCTGCCCGGTACTGCTTCACGGGACAACCGGCAGCTACGTTTTAACGGGCACGAGTCTGTCCCGTGCAACGCCGGAGGAGAAGGAGACCCTGGAGCCGTTTCAGAAGGTCTCGGCAAGCGACGGCTCCTTTCGCTTCCAAGTGGGACGGACATCCCTGCAGGAGTTCTACTACCGCGCCCTGCCCGCCTTCCTGCAGAATCCCGCGATCGATGTCACAGATAACTGCGAGGAAGATGCGAGGAGTGTCCTTCCGCCGGAGCCGGAGTTTACCTTCTACATGGACTTCAATGAGGATGTCATCCTCTGCAGGCCGACGGTCCGGTACAATGACCGGGAGCTGAATCTTCGGTCCCGCTCAAAAGGCTATCGGGACATGGCACAGGAGAAGAGAATTCTGGATGTCGTCACCGGGATGTTTCCGGAGTACGACGGCAGGACCTCGACGTTCTATGAGAAGATGGACGATGACCGGCTCTACCGGTTTCTCATGAGCGATCTGCAGCGTCTCTCGGAGTACGGGACGGTCAGGGGAACGGATGCCTTCAAGAAGCTGCATGTCGTCCGCTCACCTCAGGTTTCCATCGGCGTCTCGGTCGATGTGGGACTGACGGACCTCGACATTACCTCGAAGGACGTCTCCAAAGAGGAACTCCTCGACATTCTCCGCAGCTATCAGCTGAAAAAGCGCTATCACCGGTTAAAGAGCGGTGATTTCGTTGACCTACGGGATGCCGAGCAGCTTGAGGAACTCCAGAATTTCCTCGGGGATCTTGACCTTGATCCCGAAAAGGCGATCCGCGGGAAGACAAAGATCCCGCAGTACCGCGCCCTCTATGTCGACAAGCTCCTCGAGCAGCATGACGCGCTGATCGCGGAGCGATCCCGCACCATGCGCCGGATCGTGAAGAACTTTACGACGATCCGGGATGCGGACTATGAGGCACCGCCGGAGGTGGCAGAGAAACTCCGCCCCTATCAGGAGTATGGCTTCAAGTGGCTTGAGACGCTGGAGAAGACCGGCTTTGGCGGGATTCTCGCCGATGACATGGGTCTTGGCAAAACCCTGCAGATGATTGCGGTCTTTGCCTATGATCGGTTTGAAGAAGGAGCGGAGGGGAAACACCGGACAAGCCTTGTGGTCTGTCCGGCATCCCTTGTCTATAACTGGCAGGAGGAGATTGCCCGCTTTGCGCCGGACCTTTCCGTCGCGGTGATTGCGGGAACCATGACAGAGCGGCGGGAAATGCTGCAGCACCTGTCGGAGGCAGACGTTGCGATCACGTCCTATGAGCTGTTAAAGCGGGATATCGCCTCCTACAGCGGCATCACCTTCCACATCCTGGTAATCGATGAGGCACAGTACATCAAGAACACCAAGGCGGCTCAGACCAAAGCGGTCAAAACAATACAGGCGCAGCACCGGTTTGCACTGACCGGAACGCCGATTGAAAACAGACTCTCCGAACTCTGGAGTATCTTTGATTTCCTGATGCCGGGACTTCTTTACTCTTCAGCCGAGTTCGAGGAGAAGTTTGAGCGTCCGATTGCGAAGAACAAGGATGAGGATGCAACAAGGAAGCTCCGGGCGATGACAGGCCCCTTTATCCTTCGAAGAAAGAAGGAGGACGTCCTGAAGGATCTGCCGGCAAAGCTGGAAGAAGTGCGCTATGCGCGTCTTTCCGGGGAGCAGCAGAAGCTCTATGATGCGCAGGTCGCACACATGAAGAAGATGCTGCGCACCGACATGGATAAGAACGAGGTTGGCAGGGACAAGATCCGGATTCTGGCAGAGCTCACGAGGATCCGCGAGGTCTGCTGTGATCCATCCCTTGTCTTCGAGAACTACACGGGGCCAAGTGCCAAGCGGGAGGCGGTGCTGGATCTGATCGAGAGCGCCATGTCCGGCGGACACCGGATACTGGTCTTTTCCCAGTTCACGTCCATGCTCGAACTTCTGGAGAAGGACCTTAGCGAGCGGGAAATCCCCTACTATGAGATCACGGGCAATACGCCGAAGGATAAGCGCCTGATGCTGGTGCACGAGTTCAACGAGGGCGACGTGCCGGTGTTCCTGATCTCCCTCAAGGCCGGCGGCACGGGACTTAACCTGACCGGAGCGGACGTGGTCATCCACTATGATCCCTGGTGGAATCTTGCGGCACAGAACCAGGCGACGGACCGTGCCCACCGCATCGGACAGACCAGGCAGGTCACGGTCTACCGCATGATCGCCAAGGGGACGATTGAGGAGAAGATCCTGGAGCTTCAGGAAGCAAAGAAAGACCTCGCCGAGGCGATTCTCGAGGGCGAGTCGAGCTCAATTATGAGTCTTTCCGGAGAAGAACTTCTCGCACTGCTTGACGAATAGAAAAACCCGCGCTATGATGATGGCGCTTTTCAAAAACAACTTACAAATCTGTGACGAGACGAGTAGGGTGGAGGAAATCCACAGAGACCTGTGCACACGCTGAGAGCACGGGGAGGAAATCCATCTGAAGACCAGCTCCGAGAGGCCCCAATCCGGCCCGGTGATTCCGTAACCATCATGAAGAATAAGAGGTCAAGGCAACGGTGCTTTTACTCTGCTGCTTTGGCAAGCAGGGTGGAACCGCGCAACTGATATCTGCGTCCCTGACATCGGATTTAACGATGTCAGGGGCGTTTTTTATTGATTCCGGCAACAAAGGAAAGGAACATACCATGGAACAGGAAGCTTATTTACAGGTATACCGCCATTCGCTGGCACACATTCTGGCGAAGGCTGTCATCGAGCTGTACGGCAAGGACGTGCAGTACGCCATCGGACCGCAGATCTCGGATGGCTTCTACTATGACTTCGTCCTGCCGCAGGGCGTGACGATCACGAAAGACGACTTCAA
This sequence comes from uncultured Lachnospiraceae bacterium, assembly GCA_900315055.1. Lineage (GTDB taxonomy): Bacteria > Bacillota > Clostridia > Lachnospirales > Lachnospiraceae > CAG-791. The sequence goes on along the minus strand of OMXP01000034.1, from coordinate 10,308 downwards.
GACCATCGAGAACAAGATGCACGAGATCCTGAAGAGAAAGGAAGCCTGGACGCGCAGGGAAGTGAGCCGCGAAGAGGCTCTGGAGCTCTTCAAGGGACAGAAGTTCAAGACTGAGCTGATCGAGGATCTGCCCGCAGATGAGAAGATCACGGTCTATTACACCGGCGATGACTACATCGATCTTTGCCGCGGACCTCACGTGGACAATTCTCAGGAGCTGCTCTCCGCAGCCTTTGAGATCCGCTCCGTCTCCGGAGCTTACTGGAGAGGCGATGAGCACAAGGACCAGATGACGCGTATCTACTGCTACGCCTTCCCGGACAAGCAGCAGCTCAAGGCGCACAAGGATCTGATCCGCGAGGCACAGGAGCGCGACCACAAGAAGCTCGGACCGCAGCTGGATCTGTTCTACTTCGATGAGACTGCACCGGGCATGCCGTACTGGCTGCCGCGCGGCTGGAAGCTGTTCAATGCCCTGCTCGACTTCTGGAGAGGCATCCATGAGGAGCACGGCTATCAGGAAATTTCCGGCCCTGTCCTTTCGAAGAAGGAGCTGTGGGAGACGTCCGGACACTGGGCTCATTACAGAGACGGCATGTTCATCGTCCCGGCACAGGGAGAGGACGGCACGTATGACAACGCGCTTGAGGATCCGAACACGATGGCATTAAAGCCCATGAACTGCCCGAACGCCATCAAGGTCTATCAGACCAAGCCCCGCAGCTACAAGGATCTGCCGTTCCGCATCAATCAGGTCGATGTCATTCACCGCAAGGAGAAGAGCGGTGAGCTGAACGGTCTGTTCCGTGTCCAGATGTTCCGTCAGGACGATGCACATATCCTGGTAGCAGAGGAGCAGATCGCAGATGAGATCCATGACATCATGGACATCGCAACGCAGATCTACGGAACCTTCGGCCTGACCTACAAGGCAGAGCTCTCCACGCGTCCGGATGATTACATGGGCGATATCGCCGTCTGGGATCAGGCGGAGAAGGATCTGAAGGAGATCCTCGTGAAGCAGTACGGCGAGAACGGATTCGAGATCAACGAGGGCGACGGTGCCTTCTACGGCCCGAAGATCGACCTCAAGATGAAGGACGCCCTCGGCCGCGAGTGGCAGATGGGTACCATTCAGCTCGACTTCCAGCTGCCCCTGAACTTCGACATGAAGTACACGGCCTCGGATGGCACGCTGAAGCGCCCGGTCATGATTCACCGCGCGATCTTCGGATCCATGGAGCGTTTCATCGGCATCCTGATCGAGAACTTCAAGGGGAACTTCCCGTTCTGGCTCTCCCCTTACCAGGTCGCTGTTGTCCCGATCCGCACGGAGCACAACGAGTACGCACAGAAGGTGGTTTCTCTTCTTCGGAAGAACCGTGTCCGTGTTGAGGCAGATTACTCCGACAACAACATGAAGACCAAGATCAAGAACTTCAAGAACTACAAGGATCCGTATATCCTGGTTCTGGGCGACAAGGAGGCTGAGAACAACACTGTCTCCATCAACATCCGCGGCAACAAGCAGCTCAACGATGTGCCGCTCGATGAGTTCGTTCAGATGTGCAACAAGCTCAATGAGGAGCACTCTCTTGATCTGATCGAGACGAGATAAAAAACAGGTGACATTCAGGCACACGCTGTGCTAGAATAACTTTCTGTGAACAGGTTCCCAAAGACCTGACGTTCCGGGGAGATCCCCCCGGAACCCTGCGCCCGTAGTCTAACGGATAGAACGTAGGCCTCCGACGCCTTTGATGCAGGTTCGATTCCTGTCGGGCGCAGCATATGACCGGCTGACCATCTTCGTATGGCCTGCCGGTCATTTTCATTTCCATTCATTCCCCGATTACGATATAATAAAGTATCTTACGGTTAAAAAAGGATTTCAGGTGATGTCAAAGAATTCGATCAGGACCCGGGCTGAAAACTCAGGCCTTGGAACGTTTGCAAGAAAGCATGAAAGAGCTTTCGAGGTACTGCTGCTGTTTCTTGCCGTGACGCTTACGGTGGGGCTCTCTCTTGTCCTGCGCGTTGTCAGGAAAGAGGACAGGACCCCTGCAAAGAGCACGGAAGAGACCACACAGCAGTCAACGGCACTGGTGCGTTCCACCAATCAGGCACTGAACGATCTGTTCCGGGAGTACTACGATGCGATGGCGGCCGGGGATACGGATACCATCGAGTCCATCTCGTCGGAACTCTCCGCGGAGGAGAAGATCCGAATCACGGAGATCGCAAAGTACATCGAGTCGTATCCGACCATCACCGTCTATACGAAGAGCATGCCGGACGGCACGTCCTACGTCTGCTATGTCTATACAACGATGAAGTTTGAAGACCACGACTGGGAAGTTCCGGGGCTGCAGACGATGTACGTGTGTGAGCGCGATGACGGTTCCTACTATATCAATAACTCCCAGGATCAGGACGAGAGTGTGACGGAGTACATTCAGAAGGTCTCTCTGGAGGAGGACGTCGTCGATCTTTCGAACCAGACGACGAAGGAATACAACGATCTCGTGCAGAACAACAGCGAGCTTGCTTCCTATCTGAATGAGCTCTCGAGCAACATTGACCTGTCTGTCGGACAGCAGCTGGGCGCCCTGCAGACCGGAAGCACGCTCTCTTCCACGGAGGAGACGACAGAGACAGCCGAGGCAGCAGGCGAGTCGGCAGCACAAGAGACGGCAGGCGAAGAATAGAGAAAGGCATAAGGAATGTCTTCTGTAAATATTGCAATTATCGGAACGGGCAACATGGCCCGGACAATGGCACAGACGATCCGGAAGGTGCGCCATGCGAAGCTGTACGCCGTGGTGTCCAGAGATCCGGAGAGAGCACGGGCATTTGCGAGAGAGTTTCATGCAAGACGTTTCTATGGCAGTGTCGGGGAGATGGTGCAGGATCGGAAAGTGCAGCTCGTCTATATCGCGACGCCGCACACGGAGCACTATCAGGCGGCGAAGATCTGCCTGTTAAACGGCAAGAACTGCCTGATCGAGAAGCCCTTCACCGTAAATGCGGAACAGGCACAGGAGCTGCTCTCCATTGCGGCCGGGAACCATCTTCTTGCAGCCGAGGCCATCTGGACCAGATACATGCCCTTTGTGCAGACGATGAAGCAGATGCTGGACTCGAAGCTCATCGGAGAGCCGGTGCAGCTGTCCGCTTCCCTGACCTACAATATCCGCCAGGTCCCCCGCCTTACCGACCCGGCCCTTGCAGGCGGCGCCCTGCTGGATCTTGGCGTGTATCCCCTGAATTTTGCTTCCATGCTTTTCGGGGACGATGTGATAAGGGTCAATGCGAGCTGCTCCTACACGGAGAATCACCTGGATGAGCAGGATTCCATCAGCCTGATCTACCGGGACGGGAAAGTGGCAAACCTGTCTGCCTCGATGGTCGGCGTCTCGGACAACCGGGGAGAGATCATCGGGACGAAGGGCTATATGGTCATCGAAAATATCAACAACTACCGCAGCATGTCCGTGTATGATGCCCGGGGAAAGAAGATCCGCTTCGTGAAGGCACCGCGCCAGTTCAACGGCTATGAATATGAGCTGCAGCAGGTCATTGAGGCATTGGAGAGCGGACAGACAGAATGTGCAGCAATGCCGTCCTCCGAGATCCTGTGCATGATGCACATGCTGGACTTCATTCGGGGGGAGATGGGAATTACCTATCCGTTCGAGAAGAAAGAAAGGCCTGCCATCCCCACACAGGCACAAGAGGAAAGAACCGAGCCGGAAAAGGAGCAGGAGGACGAACAGTCCAGAGCCGTGGCAGATGCCACGGAGGAAGCGTTCCTCACGCATGAGGCGCAGAAAGCGCTGGAGAACGGGGCAGGGGATACAGCGCCGGGTGAGGATGATCCGATGAACGGCCAGGTGATCTCCTCGCCGGACGAGGAGATTCGGGTTGATCCGAAGGAGCCTGCAGACGGAGATGAGAATCCGTGAGCGAAAAAGTCATTGTCGGGATGTCCGGCGGCGTGGATTCCTCCGTTGCGGCATACCTTCTGAAGGAACAGGGATATGACGTCATCGGCGTCACGATGCAGGTCTGGGCATCTGAGGGAGATCTTTCCATCGAGCGGGAGGGCGGCTGCTGCGGGCAGTCTGCCGTCGATGATGCGAGAAGGGTCTGTGAGATACTCGGGATTCCCTACTATGTTCTGAACTTCCACGACATCTTCGAGCGGGAGGTCATCTGCCCTTTCATTGATGAGTACATTGACGGCCGAACGCCGAATCCCTGTATCCGGTGCAACCGGTACGTGAAATGGGACGCGATGCTCAAAGCTGCCGACATGATGGGCGCTGAGAAGATTGCGACTGGCCACTACGCCAGAATCCGCCTTCTTCCGAATGGCAGGTACAGTGTCTGCAATGCCAGGAGCGCCGCGAAGGATCAGACCTATGCGCTGTGCATGCTGACGCAGGAGGAACTGAAGCGGACGCTGATGCCCCTTGGCGGATATGAAAAGAGTGAGGTCCGGAAAATTGCGGAAGAGCAGTACATTCCCGTTGCCAGAAAGCCGGACTCCGAGGAGATCTGCTTTGTCGCAGATGACGATCACGAGTCTTTCATCCGGCGCATGGCACCGGATCGGGCGCCGGGACCGGCCCGTTTCATCTACAAGGATGGGACGGATCTCGGGCTGGCAGGACCCATCACCCGCTATACGGTCGGACAGCGGCGGGGACTTCATCTGCCGATGGGCCGCCATGTCTATGTGACAAAGATTGATGCGAAAAACAACCTCGTGTGGATCGGTGAGGAGGAAGATGTCTTCTCAAGACGTCTTACCTGCACGGGGCTGAATTTCATGGCGGTCGAAGATCTGCCGGAAGGAGAGAAGATCTCCTGCAAAGGGAAGATCCGATATGGGCACCATGCGGTGCCCTGTACAATGGAAAAGACCGGACCCGATACGATCACAGCCGAATTTGCAGAGTCCGTCCGCGCTGTGACGCCGGGGCAGAGTGCGGTCTTCTATGAGGATGATCACATCCTCGCCGCCGGTACAATCACCGGCGATGGGACGGAAACTTAAAGCACAGACGACGTCGGGGAGACAAAAAGTCATGAGAAGATTGAGAAGGATTTGTGCGGGTCCCTGTTTCTCCGATCTGCTGTCACAGAACTCTGAAACGCCGGAGATACACAGCACTTCCGGCGGGGAGACAGGTACAAGATGGAATTGAACGATGTTGTAGTTGATCTGCTTACTGCGGCCAAGGACGAGAAAACCAGAAATGAAGTTCATCAGGAGGAAGTCAACCGCGAGGTGGCGGAGGTCTCCGAATCTTCGATGACGCAGTGGAAGCCGACAGATACGATTGCTGGCTTCAAGACACGGCCGGGACTCTACGAAACCAACGGCGCGACGGAGTTTCCGGGGTGTGTCAATTTCACGATTTATTCGCTGGGGGCGACCAGCTGTGAACTTCTTCTGTTCCACCGCAAGGAGAAGGAACCCTATGCGGTGATTCCGATCCCGAATTCCTACCGGATCGGGAAGACCTGGTCCATCATGATCTTCGGCCTGAATGTCGAGAATTTCGAGTACGCCTATCGTCTCGACGGGCCCTGGGATCCGGAGCACGGCGATAGGTTCGACAAGACCAAGGAGATCCTCGACCCTTATGCGAAGGCAGTGGTCGGGCAGAGAGCCTGGGGCAAGGAGGAGAACCGGCACGGTTCCTATCATGCCCGCGTGGTCAAGAACAACTTCCGCTGGGATACCTCCCAGTTTCCGAACATCTCGATGGAGGACTCCATCATCTATGAAATGCATGTGCGGGGCTTTACGAAGGATCCCTCCAGCCAGGTGACATACCCCGGAACCTTTGCCGGGATCATCGAGAAGATCGACTACTTAAAGCAGCTGGGCATCACCGCCGTGGAGCTGATGCCGATCTTTGAGTTCGACGAGGTCGCCAACGGCCACACCTACAATGGCAAGCGCCTCTATGAGTACTGGGGCTACAACACAGTTGCCTTCTTTGCGCCGAACACCTCCTACGCGGCAAGCGCCGAGTACAACCGTGAGGGACGTGAGCTGAAGGAAATGGTCCAGCTCCTCAAGGCAAACGGAATCGAGGTCATCCTCGACGTCGTCTTCAACCACACGGCAGAGGGCAATGAGAACGGACCGTTCATCTCGTTCCGCGGTCTTGACAACAAGATCTACTACATGCTCACCCCGGACGGGCACTACTACAACTTCTCCGGGTGCGGGAATACGTTCAACTGCAATCACCCGGTGGTGCAGCAGTTCATCGTGGACTGTCTGAGGTACTGGGTGACCCAGTATCACATCGACGGATTCCGCTTTGATCTTGCAAGCATCCTGGGACGCGATGAAAACGGGAAACCCATGGAAGATCCGCCGCTTCTGCAGAGACTTGCCTACGATCCGATCCTCGGCAACGTCAAGCTCATCGCCGAGGCCTGGGATGCGGGCGGCATGTATCAGGTCGGATCCTTCCCGGCCTATAACCGCTGGGCAGAGTGGAACGGCAAATACCGCGATACGATGCGCGACTATCTGAAGGGCAATTACTGGTGTGCCCCGGAGGCGGCAAAGCGCATCACGGGGTCCACGGACCTGTATTACGGGGTGTACAAGGGCTATACCTCTTCCGTCAACTTCCTAACCTGCCATGACGGCTTTACGCTGTATGATCTCTACTCGTACAATAACAAGCACAATGAGGCAAACGGCTGGGACAACAACGACGGAACCAACGACAACCGCAGCTGGAACTGCGGTGTCGAGGGGGACACGGACGATCCGAAGGTCCTCTCCCTCCGCTTCCAGATGATGCGCAATGCGATCACGGTGCTCATGTGCAGCCGAGGAACGCCGATGGTGCTTGCAGGCGATGAGTTTGCGAACACCCAGTTCGGAAACAACAACGGCTACTGTCAGGACAACAACATTTCCTGGCTGGACTGGAGACTGCTGAAGAAGAACCGGAGCTACTTCGGTTTTTACCGCAGCATGATCGCCTTCCGCAAGGCACACCGCGTGATCTCACGGGACATGGAGTCCGCACACTGCGGCCTGCCGCACATCTGGTGCTGCAACGCGGATCCGGACAGCCACAACATCACGGCGGAGACTAAGATGATGGGCGTGCTGTTCGCCGGCTTTGACAGTGAAAAGAACTGTGATGATGCGGTGTATCTTTGCATCAATCCGTTCTGGGACGGCATTGAGATCCGCCTGCCGGCACTGACCGGAGGCAACTCCTGGGGACTGTCCGTGGACACGGCATCGCCTGATGGCGTCTATTTCCACGAAAAGCCCGCATTCCAGTCGAATCCTTCCTATTACATGCAGGGCAGGAGTGTCTGTGTGTTTACGATGCTGCCGCCGCAGGGCTGAAAAAACCGCTTTACAAAGGGCGTTCCACCTTCTATAATGTCCTCTGTCCGGTTTTCAACCCGGGACTAAAAACCCAAGCAGTCACAAACGGCCGCCGCGGATGCGCTCACATCTGCAGGCTGTTTCCTGAAGGGACTGAAGGGAGGGTAGAAGAATGTCCAGTGTTATTGTAAAAGAGAATGAAACGTTAGACTCTGCACTGCGCCGTTTCAAGAGAAGCTGCGCAAAGGCCGGTATCCAGCAGGAGATCCGCAAGAGAGAGCACTACGAGAAGCCGTCGGTCAAGCGCAAGAAGAAGTCCGAGGCTGCGAGAAAGAGAAAGTACAACTGATCGATCCTGAATCACAGCAGGATGAGATAAACAACAGAAAGGCTCCGGCAGGTTGCTGCCGGGGTTTTTTCGTAGGGTGATTTGCGTGAAACTACTGCTCCTTGTGCTGGCTGCAATCGTGCTGTTCTTTGTATGTGTCATGATCATCGACAGCAAACGCTTTGTGGTCCGAACCTATACCGTGCAGTCGGCAAAGATACACACGGACAGGACGCTGGTCTTTCTGACGGACCTGCACAACCGAACGTACGGAAAGAAGAATGAAAAGCTCCTTTCTGCGATCCGGGCCCAGAATCCGGACGCGGTCCTTGTGGGCGGTGATACCATCATCTCCCATCAGGCCCGAGAGGATTCTATCAGATGGATGCAGGTAACACTGGATCTGTACGGGAAGATCGCAAAGGACTATCCCCTTTACTTTGCAGACGGAAACCACGAGGGACGGCTCTTTGATCCAAGAGAGGAGAACGGGGTGAGCGGGGCAAATCTCCTCCGGGCAATCGATGAGACAACCTGCCACAAGGCAGTGTATCTGAACAACAGGACGGTGTACCTCGGGGATCTTGCGATTACGGGTCTTGACCTTCCGATGGACTCCTATCAGAAACTGAAAAGGACGGAACTTGAACGGGGAGCCGTGGAGAGCCTTGTGGGAAAAGCCGATCCGAAACATTTCCGGATTCTTCTGGCTCACAATCCGAAGTACTTTGAGGAGTACGCCCGCTGGGGGGCGGATCTTGTCCTCTCCGGACATATGCACGGGGGACTGATGCGTTTTCCGAAGCAGAGAGGTGCCATCGCACCGGATCTGTCTCTGTTCCCGCCCTGTGCCTGGGGAACCTGTTTCCTGAAGAAGGGATCGGCGGGCAAAAGCTCCCTGAGGGCGGGGGAAAGAAAAGTGCATCTTCCCCTGGATACCTGTGAGATGATTCTCTCCTGCGGACTTGGAAGCCATACGCTCCCCATACGGATCTTCAACCCGGGGGAACTGACGGTGGTGAAACTCAAGGGGCAGAAAAAACAGAGGTAGGATATGGGACCGGAGCTCAAACTGGAAAAGTATGAGGGACCGCTGGATCTTCTGCTGCACCTCATCGAAAAGAACAAATTTGATATCTTCGACATCCCGATTGCAGAGATTACCGATCAGTACATGGAGTATATCGGAAAGCTCCAGGACATCGAGGAGGACATGGACGTCATGAGCGAGTTTCTTGTCATGGCATCGGAACTTCTCGATATCAAATGCCGGATGCTCCTGCCCCGTGAGGTGAATGAAGAGGGAGAGGAAGAGGACCCCAGGGATGAACTGGTCCAGCAGCTTCTGCAGTACAAGATGTGCCGGTATGCAACCGAGGAGCTGAAGAGCCGGGAAAAGGACGCACAGAGAAACCTCTATCACCGCCGGCAGCTGCCGAAGGAGGTGGAAAGCTATGTGCCGCCGGTCAACTACAGCACACTACTTTCCGGCACGAATGCCGCAGCTCTCACGAAAATCTTCGAGGATGTCCTGAAACGCCAGAAATACCGCGTCGATCCGGTGCGTGCGGGATTCGGAAAGATCGAAAAGCAGGAAGTCAACCTCGCATCCTGTGAGCTGTATGTCAGAGCCTACCTCAATGAACATCAGAAGACGGATTTCAGGCACCTTCTGGAGAAGGGCAACAGCAAGGACGAGGTGATTGTGACCTTTCTGGTACTTCTGGAGCTCATGAAGACCGGGAAGATAAGGGTGACCCAGTCGGAGCTTTTCGGGGAGATCGATATCGTAACCCTCGGGCACATCGACACGGGGAATGTCGACACGACGGACGATTTTTTGAAATAGCCATGGAAGATAAGACAGAACGGCACAATCTCACACCAAAGACATACACGGGAGAGAAACTTGCCTCCGCCATAGAGGCGGTTCTCTTTACAAGGGGAAAGAGCATTTCCTTTGAGGAGCTTTCAAAATCCCTCGGCGTTTCCGAATCGGACGTCATCTATGCGGGAGACCTTCTGAAGGAACGCTTCGCCTCCAGAAAGAGCGGCCTTGCCCTCGTGGAGGAAAAGGACAGTCTTTGTCTTTCCACGACAAAAGAGCAGTATGAGAACCTTGTCCGCATCGCGAAGGTGCCGAAGAAGCAGGTGCTCTCGGACGCCTGCATGGAGACCTTGTCGGTGATTGCCTATAAACAGCCGGTGACAAAGGCACAGGTGGAGACCATCCGGGGGCTCTCCTGCGACTATGCGATCTCCCGTCTGATGAAGTACGACCTCGTCCGGGAACTTGGAAAAGACCGGGATCAGAAGGGCCACCCCATGCTCTACGGGACGACGGATAAGTTCCTTCAGGCGTTCGGCCTTTCGGGCCTTTCCGATCTTCCGAAGGCAAGGGAGCCGAAGAGTACCGCGAAGGAGGCAAATGGCGATACGCCGCTCGACGTATGAGCACTTGAATAGGCAGAATGCAGACGACCCTGAACAGGGGTCGTTTTTTGTTGTGCGCCCGGCGGCGCACGTTTCTAACCGGTGAAAGTCCGGAATCCGCCCGGTAGTGGGAAGGATACAGCCGAAAGCAAGGGTGTCCATC
>OMXP01000037.1 GCA_900315055.1 uncultured Lachnospiraceae bacterium | reverse complement strand
CCTCACGGTGGACACCCTTGCTTTCGACTGTATCCTTCCCACTACCGGGCGGATTCCGGACTTTCACCGGTTAGAAACGTGCGCCGCCGGGCGCACTGAGAGAGGAAGTCTGGAAACAGGCTTCCTCTTTTGGCATCCCGTAAAGGAGGACCACATGAACGTATCGGATCTTCGCTACTTTGTGCAGGTCTGCGACGACCACAGCATCTCGCAGGCGGCGGAGCACTTCTACATGACACCGCAGGGAATCAGCAAGGCCATCCGGCGCATGGAAGAAGAGGTGGGAACGGACCTTCTGCTTCGAAGCCAGAGCGGCGTTCACATGACGCCGTACGGGCAGATCTTCTACGACCACGCCATCAAAATCCTTGCAGAATGCGACCAGGCGCAGCAGGAGATCGACAACCTGAAGGCCCAGAACATGGGCCTCTTAAAGCTCGTCTCCGCCTACGGCATCCTGCGGTACCTGACCCCTGCGTTCATCCATGCCTTTACGGACAGCAATCCTTCCGTGCACCTCGACTACACGGAGTTTCCGGACTCGTATGTGGCACAGAAGGTTCTGGACGATGAGTACGACATCGGCCTGACTCCGGTCCGCACGAAGGATCCCTCCCTCTCCTATCGTCCCCTGTTTTCCAGGGAGATCTACTTTATCGTGCACCCCGGGAGCCGGTTCTATGACAGGGATGAGGTCTCCATCCGCGAAGCCGTGGAGGAACCGATCGTCCTCGAGAATGACCACTTCCTGATTCACCATCTGCTGTTCGATACCGCCGCAAGAGAGGGCGTCACCATCAACCCCTACTTCAATACGAGCGGCTTCAGCCTCTGCTACAAGCTCTGCCACAGGGGCGAGGCAAACACCGCCTCGATGGACTTCATCTTTGACGACATGGCGCAGGAGGGCCTTCGCCGGATTCCCTTTGCCGAGCACCCGATGTGGCCTGTCGCCCTGATCCACAAGAAGGACGTCCCGATCTCAAAGAGCACGGAGGCCTTCATTCTCCACACGACGAAGTGGAAGGAAAAGATTGGCGCCAATTCCTGAAGCCAGTATGATCCAGGGTCCCGGCAGTTTCCGGTACATTCGGGAACTTCCGGGGCCCTGTTTTTGTCTCTTCCCGAATTTCCATATTCAGAGCTTTCTGTTTGCGTTATCATGGTCTGAGACTGCAAAACCACACACGCCCTTGGAGGTAAGACGCGATGCCTGATGATTTCATGTTCGATGAATCGATGTTTCAAGCGATGTTTTCTCAGAATGATCCGGAAGAAGAAAAGAAGAACCGGCGCCATCTGTTCCTGCTCGCCGCCAAAAACGACACTTCTGCCTTTCAGGTGAAATTTCTCTCCAAAGAGGACATCGAAAAAGAGCTGGAGGCATATCCCCCTGCAGATGACAGCTCCTTTGAAAAATGGGCAAACAGGATTATCCAGCGCGATGCCGCGATGGCACACATGCTGGATCTCACCACCTGCCGCTATCTTCTGCCGGACAAGAAAGTCGTTTTCATGGATATCATGCCAGAGAGCAAGGTTGCAAAATTCGAAAAGAGACTCGAAGAAGCAGCTCCCGGTGCAAGGGTCATCGAAAGCCGTCCTGCCGGACAGGATGAATTCGTACACTACCTGGCGCTCCACTGCTATGACCCCTTCGAGGATGACCTGAACGGCCTGGAAGACCTTGAGGACGAGAACACAGATGATGTGATGGATGTGGACAGCCTGTTCCTTTCTCCGAAGATGGAAACTCTTTTTCGCGTCCGCCTGAACCTCGAGGAAAGTTTTTTCAGTGAATATGTCAGGCCGGAGTACATCGAGCCAGACGACGTCGAAGAAGAGAAAGCAGAACTTCTCCGGGCAATGAAGGCCTGCAGGAACGAGTACACCTACCAGTACTGGAAGGCACTTTACCTTGAGGAACAGCTGGACATTCTCCGAAGGGAAAAGATTTACGCCTACACATTCGGTGATCCGGGGTCTTCGGATGACGACCAGACAGAGATCCTCAATCAGAAAAGCTTCGAAATGCATCAGTCGATGAGTCAGATGATCGGCGTTGTTCTGAAAAGCAGGCGCACGCCGACAGACGATGAGCTCCGGCACTATGCCTGTGCCATGGCCATAAGCAACCTTCCGCGTCAGCTCCGGGAAGACATCTGATCCAAAGCATTTGGAGGATTCATCATGGAAGACAAAACCGTTACCGGCAATCCGAATCCGGAGGATCCGGAGAAGGAAAGAAAACAGTTCGAGGCACTTTACAAAGGACTTGTCCTGTCCGTCAAGAACAGCAGCGCAAAGTACAAAAACCTGGAGGACAAGTACTTCCTCGATGGCTTTATCTACCCGAATTCACTGGCCGAGGTCACGGACATGCTCTGGAAGCAGCCCGAAAAGTACATCGACCGCTGCCTGAAAAAGCACACGAAGCTCTCCGATACGGAGAAATCCGCCCTCTCTGCCTGGAAGAAGGCTGCTGAAGCCGAGTACGTGATCGTTCAGAAGACCGACCGCGGTCTTGCCCTGTACCGGGATGGCAAGCTGTACGATGTTGTCGTCACGTGTGATCCGGCTTACTACCGGGGCTGTGTCCCCGGCCTCTGCACCGGCGTGCTCCTGCCGTTTGGCGATTCGATCTATGCGCCGAAGCTGTACTTCGAAAATGGCCTGAAATTTGACACCCCTTCGAAGCAGAAGATCAAAGATGCCGCCAAAGCCGCGAAAAAGGCAGATCTCTTCTTTACCTCCTGCCCGAACGGCATCGCCGTTCCCGATCCGAAAAAGCCGCCGATGGGCGTGGATCCGGATTTCTATTTCGACATGAGGGTCTATCCGGAGGGATACGGAAGATCGATTTACCGCGAATTCCTGATCCCGATCGAAAACAGCTTTGACGATCTCGCAACCGATATCCTCGGCTACTACGACTTTGACTGGGACCATCTGTATGAGTTCGTATTCGGGAAACGGATCTACAGCAGGAACTTTACGATCAAATGCTCCCGGACCGCCGATCTGCCCTGGTGTGACGATGATCCGGATGGGCCGGATACGTCCTGCGCTCTGAATGAGTATGTCGGCATCCGCTCCGACTTCCTCTTCCACTACGACTTCGGCGACGACTGGGTCTTCCACTGCCACGTAAAGAGCGCTGTTGCCATCTTCCCGGGCGGGGAGGAAGATCCCGAATGGCTTCTCGACTCCAGGGGAAAGCTCGTCCAGTACCCGTCCTGGGATGACGACGAGGATGAAGAGGACGACGGAGACGACGAATCGGACAACTGATCGGAGAACAAAATGGGAAATCGGATGAAACAGAATACCACCGGGATCCTGCACCTGGTCCTGACACTTTACCTGCACTACCCGGACGAAAAGGAGCAGGAGCTTCTTCACAGGTACGGGAAAGTCAGAAATACCATCTCCAGAGACATTCTGGTGCCGGGAGAAATGACCCTGCACGCATTGCACTACTGCATTCAGATCCTGTTCGGTTTTCAGAACAGCCATCTCCACAGCTTCCGGCTGCCCGGTCAGGTTTTCAACACGATGACCGGAGGATCCGGCGGACCGGAACACGATGGACTGTTCTTGAACTGGCTGAACCTTGTCGGAATCTATTTCCGCTTTCCCGGAGAGAATCTGGAGGATCGCTACTGGGACGATGATTACGATGGTTCCAAAACCCCGCGCGCCTGGTTTCGGAGCAAGTACCGGGGCCCGTACAGCCAGCTCGGATCCATCGGCGAAGATTACCCGGATGCACGGGAGAATGTACAGGGCTTTGAGAACAGCAATCCCCTGATCCTCCGCTCGCCGTCGTTCTCACAGCGACAGACCATGTCAGAGGAGCAGAGGGAGGCGTACAGGGTACCGGTTCCCCTGAAAGAGGTACAGATTCGTGAGATCGAGTCCATGTTTGCGGACGGCTTCACGGAACTCATCGAGCGTCTGCCTCTTGCACAGCTTCTCTTTCCGGCAGAGAAAAAAGCCCCTTCCGATCTTGAGAAACGAGTCAGAGAGCTTGCAGCAAAAATCCATGCAGCAGCTGAACACCGGCATGTAGTCGCTCCGGCTGTGCTTCCTGTCACGGATACCCTGCTCTACTCCTATGACTACGGCGATGGCTGGACCATCCTCATTCAGTGCAAAGATATCTGCAGCCGGGAAGATGCGGTCTCCCTTCCCGGCGTACTTCCGGAGGATATCGAACAGGTGGCAGAAAAGATGCGTCCGGTCTGCATCGCATCTGACGGTCTTCCGGTCATGGACGACATCGGCGGCGATATGGGATATCTCCACTTTCTGGAGACTGTTTTCGACAGATCCTCCGGGAAATACGATGGCCGGGAGGCTGCAGATCTGCTTGCCTTCGCCCACCGTGCAGGCTGGACCGGCCAAATGAAGGATCCGCGAAAAATCCTGTAGCATGAAGCCTCATAAGAACAAAACAGCCACCCGGCATTTTTCTTTTGCCGGATGGCTGTTTTCATATGTTGTATTCAGATCTCTTTGAGGTACCCCTCCCGGACACCCTGGATTCCAAGGCCCGGTGCGTTTGATACTCTGATGCGCTTCTCGTCAAACACGGCGCCGCCGATCACCGGGTCCTCACTGCAGAGCACCGGCCCGTCGAGATCAATCCTCGTGATGACGCTCTTTGCGCAGGCAAGCTCCACCGCGGCATTGACGGAGATCTTTGCCTCGAGCATGCAGCCGAGCATGCACTCGCAGCCATAGACCCTCGCCGCCTCCGCGATCTGCAGCGCATTGTAGATGCCGCCGCACTTCATGAGCTTGATGTTCACCATGTCCGCCGCATGCATCTGCATGATCTTCACCGCATCCTGCGGGGAGAACACCGCCTCGTCCGCAAGGACCGGCACCGGGCTGTTCTTCGTGACCTCGGCAAGGCCTGCAAGATCCGCTGCCTTTACCGGCTGCTCCACAAGCTCGAGGTTCAGTCCCTTCTCCTGCATCGCGTCAAGGATCCGGAGCGCCTGGTGCGGCGTCCAGGCCTGATTGGCATCGATGCGGATCCGAAGATCCTCTCCCACCGCCTGCCGCACCGCAAAGAGCCGTGCGGTATCAAGGTCCGGGTTCACGCCGACCTTGACCTTCAGCGTATCGTATCCCCGCTCCTTCGCGTTGATGGCATCCTTCGCCATGACGTCCGGATCGTTGACGGAGATCGTGATGTCCGTCACAATCTCGCTCCTTGCAGCGCCGAGCATCTTATAAACGGGGACATTCAGGAGCTGTCCGTAGAGGTCGTACACCGCCATGTCCACCGCGGCCTTGGCGCTCGTGTTGTGGACAATGCAGGACTGGATCTTTAACAGCAGCGGCTCCAGAGCATCGACCTCCATGCCGGTGATCGCCGGTGCGATCTGATCCCTGATGGCCCCGATGATGGCGCCCTTCGTATCTCCGGTGATGACTGCCGTCGGCGGAGCCTCGCCCCAGCCGGCCGCATCGGTATCCGTTTCCACTCTGACCACGATGTCGCTCACCGCATTCACGGTCCGAAGCGCCGTCCTGAACGGCACCCGGAGCGGCACATCCATGGTGTACAGACGTACTGCCGTGATCTTCATTTCTCTCCTCCTTCGTCAAAGATACTGCCTGCCTGAAGCCACTTCCCCTCAAGATCCTTCCGGTACTGGGGATCCTCAGGGTTAAGGCTTCCGAAGACAACACCGTGGTCCCTTGCATACCCCGTGCTGTGAAGGTACCGGTTGTCGCCAAGGTACATCGCCACATGGCCCTTCATGAACATCAGATCCCCGGGCTGTTTTGCATCCCATGGGATTTCGTGGACCGGGTACTCAGGCAGAATCCCGGCATCGCGGTAGATCAGGACCCCGTTCAGAAGATACGCCATGGAGACCAGCCCCGAGCAGTCGATTCCGTCACCCGAGTGTCCGCCCCAGCGATACTGCACGCCCATGTAGGCCAGAGCAGCCTCTGTGATGTCATCCCGGGTAATGTCCCTCTTCTGCCGGAGGAACCACCCGTCTCTTTCCGAGTCCTTTGCAAGAAGGTACCCGTCGGAGTCCTTCCGCTTTGCAAGGCCGCAGGATGCCAGATATCCCTCGCACCCGGACGCGGTCTTTACCCGCGTGTAGTCCTCTTTCGTGCCAAGGGCTGTCACAAAGCTTCCCCGGGAGAGGGTTTCAAGAAGCGCTCCCTGCACCCTGGGCTCTGAAAGGACGTCCGCCATGCGCTTTGTGACGACAAGCATCTCTTCGGATGCCCTCTCCTTCAGCTCCTCTTTCCTTACCGGAAGAAGGCAGTTCGGATTCACAAGACCATGATACCCGTAATGCGTCATGACGGGTACCCTGCCGTTTTTCTCCTCTCCCTCAACCTCCACGGCCCAGCCGGAGAGGATCTCGTCAGCGATGGTGCCGTCCTCCTCGTACAGAAAGGCCTGCGGGGTCTTCAGGATGGCAAGCTGTCTTTCCGTTCCCATCACAGCTCCTTCATGTAGTCGAAGACAAGGCGCGAGATCCTGCCGATGTGCGCGCGTCCCTTCTCGTAGTCGGTCTTCGTCATGTCATAGTCCGAGGTGAACACCCCGAGAAACCAGGTCTTTCCCTGATACTGGAAGATTCCGGCATCATGGGCCACCGTATCGAGATCTCCGGACTTGTGCCAGCACTCAGGGTCCTCGTAGATGTAGCGAAGGAGCGCGTCATAGTCCCGGTTTCCGTGCAGCATGGAAAGGAAGATCTTCGCCTTTTTGTCCCCTGCCTTTGCCCTCTGCCAGTTGTCCACGATCAGGCGCTCGAAGTCCTTCGGGCTGATGTAGTTGTTTCTGCCCTCCTCGATCGCCTTGTAGTCGAGCATGAGCCGCCCGGCGCGGGTCCTGTGAAGGCCGTGTGCCTCGCACCAGCGGTTGATTTTGTCGAACGAGAGCTTCGTCATGAGAACGTTTGCCGCGGTGTTGTCGGAGTTTACGATCATCCACCAGGCAATCTCATAAAGGCTTGCCTTCCGGGGACCGTAGTCGAACACCAGGCTGTCATCGAGGATCACGTCTCTTGTGACCTCTTCCAGATCCTCCAGGGATCCGCCATCCTCATCCAGCGTATCGAGAAGGCAGGCAAGGACCGCGGGCTTTATGGTGCTTGCAGAGACCACCTGATCCTCCGCGTTCTGCTGAATGGAGGGAGCATCCTCTCCCGCATCCAGTACCTTAAAGTCCACCTGGGTCTTTCCGGGGAACGAGGCCTCAAGCTCTCTGATTCCCTGTTCCAGTTCCTCAAGCGTCATAAAACATGTCCTTTCGCACAAAGACAGGGAGCCGCCTTTTGGAGCAGCTCCCTGCATGATATCTGCTGTGTCCTGTTGCTGTTTTATTACTTCTTTGTCAGATAGCCGAAGAAGTTTTCGCCGCAGTAGTAGACCAGTCCGTCATAATCCTTGTCGTCGAACAGGAAGCTGTTCTGCGCGTGCAGGATCGGAGCGACCGGGACATCGTTGGAGAGGATCTCCTCGCACTTTGCGTAATCCTCCCACTGCTTGGTCTCATCGGGCTCTGCAACGGCTGCGTTGAACGCCGCGTCATAATCGTCGCTCGAGTACTTCGCATCGTTCTGTCCGGTGGTCATGGTGTTCAGGATGTTCGAGATGTCCGGATAGTCCATGTACCAGCCATAGTAGGACAGGTCATAGTTGCCGTCCTCTCTTGCGCTGAAGAAGTTCTCCTCCTGCTGCACCGTGATGGAGTCGATGCCGAGAACGCTCTTCCAGTCGTCCACGATGGCCTCGGCGACGGTCTGGGTGTTGTTGTTGCTGACAAGGTAGGTCAGAGCAGGGAAGCCCTGGCCGTCCGGATATCCGGCATCGGCAAGCAGCTTCTTTGCCTCCTCGCAGTTCGCATCGTAGTCATCGGAGAACCAGGGATCGATCGTCGTGTTGAAGTCCTCACCCGCGGAGTTCTTCATGCCGCTCGGGGTGTAGGTGTTCGCGACGACATCGTCCATGTCGCGAAGCTCGATGACACGGTTGCGGTCGATGGCAAGGGAGAGAGCCTTGCGGACGTTCGCGTCCTTTAAAACCTCATTGCCGTTGTCGCCGAGGTTGAACATGACGCAGTAGGTCATGTAGCCGTCCTCGAACTGCAGGCCGTTGTCCGTGAACTGGGACTTGTACTCGTCCGGATAGGAATCCGCGAAGATGACGTCGCCGCTCGAGAAGGAGTTTGCCTTCGTCGACGCATCGCTCATCAGATCCCAGGTGATCTGATCCACGGTGATGCTGTCCGCATCATAGTAGTCGGAGCGCTTCGTCAGCGTCATGGACTGCTGATGCGTCCAGTCGGTCAGCTCATAGGGGCCGTTGTAGACGGCCTTGTCGGGATCTGTCGCATAGGCATCTCCTGCCGCCTCGACAACATCCTGCCGCACCGGATAGGCGGACGGGAATGCGAGAACGCTCGGAAGGTAGGCGCAGGGATAGGCAAGCGTCAGGACCAGGGTCTTGTCGTCCTTTGCCTCGGCATTCGAGACCATGGACAGGAGGGTGCTGTAGTCGCCCATGCCGTCCTTCAGGTGCTGGAAGCCGTAGACGAAATCAGCGGCAGTCACCGGCTTTCCGTCGGACCAGGTGATGTCATCGCGCAGGGTGAAGGTGTAGGTCAGACCGTCATCGGAGACCTGAACATCCTTTGCCTGGCCAGGGACCACGTTGCCGTCCTTGTCGAGCTTGTAGAGGCCTTCATAGAGGTGACGGCAGGCGGACAGGCCCGCGAGGGTGCCGGCCTGGGCGGTGTCGAGATTCATCGAATCCTCACTGCCATCGACCACGGAGACGGACAGGCCGCTGCCCGATGCCGCATCCGCGGACGCCGTGCTGTCTGTCGATGCGGCAGTGGTGGCTGCCGTCGTGTCCGCAGAGCCCGATGAAGACGAGCCGCAGGCGGTGAGTGCTGCAGCTGCAAGGGACACTGCCATCAGCATGCTGATTGCTTTCCTTTTCATAAAAGACTCCTCTCTGCCCTTTTCGGGCATGTGTATAAAACAATGCGCAAACATTGTTTTTTTGCTGCGCGGTTTCCCGCGAAGACTTCAGGATTTCTTCATCTTCGGATCCAGGGCGTCCCGAAGGCCGTCGCCGAAGAGGTTGAAGGACAGGATGATGAGGCTGATGATCACCGCGGGGAAGATCATGCGGTACGGCGCGACCGTAAGGCCGGACAGCGCATCGCTCGTCAGTGAGCCGAGGGATGCCATCGGTGCGGAGACGCCCATGCCAAGGAAGGACAGGAACGCCTCGGTGAAAATCGCGGACGGGATCTGCATCATCACGGTCGCGATGAGCTGTCCGATGCAGTTCGGAATCAGGTGCTCCCGGATCAGCTCGCCCCTTTTTGCGCCGAGGGCGTTGGCCGCGGTGACGTATTCCATTTCCTTCAGCTGCATCACCTGGCCGCGGACGATTCTTGCCATGCCGACCCAGTACAGACACCCGTAGACGATGAAGATCGCGATAAGACCCGAACCGATCTTCTGGAGCGCCGCGACATGAGAGAGCGGCTCATCGATGACAAGCTTGATGACGACGATGAGCAGGATCTCCGGCACGGAGTAGATGACATCGACCACACGCATCATGACAAGGTCCACCTTGCCGCCGCAAAGACCGGAGATCGCGCCGTAGATGGAGCCGATCACCATGACGATGAAGGCGGAGACGACGCCGACCAGGAGCGAGATCCTCGTGCCGATCATGCAGCGCACCATGAGATCCCGCCCGAGGCGGTCGGTGCCGAACGGGTGCGCGGCGCAGGGAAAGAGGTTCTCGTCGCCGTGGACCTGCTGATCATATGTATAAGGGGAAAGGAGGGGCCCCACCACCGCAAACAGGGTGATGAGAAGGATGATGACAAGTGCCGTCATCGCGATCCTGTTTTTCTTAAGCCTCAGCCAGGCGGCCTTCCAGTAGCCGACCGCCCTGGTGTCCTTTTCCTCGTCCTGATAGAAATCGGCGGGAAGCCTGTCAAAGGCATCCTTCTCCACCGGAACCTGCAGGGAAATGTAATTCTTCATGCTGTATCGCCTTCCTCAGGCGCTCTTGATGCGCGGATCCACGACCTGATAGAGAATGTCGCAGATCAGGTTCATGGTGACAATCAGTGTCGCATAGAAGATCGTCACGCCCATGATCAGCGTGTAGTCGCGGGCACTGATGGCACTGACGAAGTACCGTCCAAGACCCGGGACGTTGAAGACCGACTCGGCGACAAAGCCGCCGGTCAGAATCGATGCGGTCAGGGGTCCGAGATACGTGATGATCGGGATCAGGGAGTTCTTCAGGGCGTGGACGAAGATCACGCGTCCCTCTCCCATGCCCCGCGCCCTCTCGGTCTTGAGGTAGTCCTGTCCGAGCACCTCGAGGATGCTCGCTCTCGTGAGGCGCATCAGGTAGCAGGTGGGATACATCGCAAGGACGATGATCGGCATCACCTCGCCGCCGGGGCTTCCGTAGGAAACCGGAAGCACTTTGAGGTTTACCGCAAGGACCAGCATCAGCACGGCCGCAAGAACGTAGCCGGGGACCGAGATGCCGATGGCGGAGATCACGCGGATAACGCCATCCGCCACCTTCTCCTGGTAGAGACCGGCGATGCACCCGAGGGGCACGCCGATGACGATTGCGGCGATGAGGGCCTTGAGGCCAAGCTGCAAAGAGACCAGGAACGATTCCCAGACGATCGACGAGACCGCCCGGCCCTTCTGCAGGATGTAGCTGGTTCCCATGTCGCCGTGGAGCAGTGCCCAGAGGTACTTGCCGTACTGGACGATGACGGGCTGGTCGAGTCCGTACTTGTGGACGAGTGCCGCCCGGCTCGCCTCGGTGGCGTGGTCGGACATGAACGGATCGCCGGGCAGAAGGTTCATCAGGAAGAACGTCAGCGTGATGATGACGAACAGACTGATGGCGGCAAAGAGCACACGGCGAAGGATCCTCTCAGCCATGTTCATAGAGATCCCTCCGTTTCTGACAGATGCTTGCAGGCAACGAAGTGTCCGGTGCCGTATTCCTTCATCTCCGGGAAGGAGGAGGCGCAGGCGCCGTCCGCATGGGGACACCTTGTCCTGAACGGACAGCCGGATGGCGGATTGATGGGGGATGGAATCTCGCCCTTTAAGATCACGCGCTGTCGTTTTTCATTCTTGTCCGGGTCCGCGATCGGGATGGCGGACAGGAGCATCTTCGTATAGGGATGCATCGGGTGATGGTAGAGCTCCGCGCTGTCCGCAAGCTCCACGAGGTGCCCGAGATAGAGCACTGCGATGCGGTCGCTGATGTGGCGCACCACCGACAGGTCGTGGGCGATGAACAGGTAGGTGATGCCCTGCTCCTTCTGCAGCTCTTCGAGCATGTTGATGACCTGGGCCTGAATCGAGACATCGAGGGCCGAGACCGGCTCATCGCAGACGATGAACTCCGGGTTTACCGCAAGGGCTCTTGCGATACCGATGCGCTGCCGCTGTCCGCCGGAGAACTCGTGGGGATAGCGGTTGTAGAAGTACTCGGAGAGGCCGACCTTCTTCATGAGATCAAGGACCCGGTCCTTTCTCTCCTTCTGTGTCCTGCACATGCCATTGATGTCGAGACCCTCGCCGATGATGTCGGCGACGGTCTTCCGGGGATCAAGGGATGCGTACGGGTCCTGGAAGATGATCTGCATCTTCCTCCTATAGGGGGTCATGTTTTTGTCGTTGATCTTCTCGCCCTCAAACCAGATCTCTCCGTCCGTCGGCTCGAGAAGGCGAAGGACGGTGCGCCCGAGGGTTGTCTTTCCGCAGCCGGACTCCCCGACAAGACCTAAAGTCTCGCCGCGGCGGATCTGAAACGAGACGTCGTCGACGGCGCGGACAGCGCCGCGCTTCAGGAACCCCTGTTTCACCTCGTAATATTTCTTCAGATGTCTGACGTCCAGCAGAACCTCTTCTGAACTGTTCAACGCTTTGCATTCTCCTGTTTCTGTTCTTCCATGAGCCTTCGCACGGTGAGCCAGCACCGCACGCTGTGGCCCTCCCCGACCGATAATTCCTCGGGGTTTTGTCTTGCGCAGATGTTCATCGCATACGGACAGCGGCGCGCAAAGGCGCATTCCGATCCGATGCGGCTCATCTCCGGAGGGTTGCCCCGGATCGGGATCAGGGGCCGGTTCGTATCGTCATCGATTCCGGGGACGGAATCGAGAAGTCCCTTCGTATAGGGGTGTTCGTGGTGATAGAAGATATCGCGTCTGTTTCCGGTCTCGACAATCTCTCCCGCATACATCACCGCGACACGGTCGCAGATGTCCGCGACAACGCCGAGATCATGGGTGATGAGGATGATCGCCGTGTGCAGCTGCTTTGAGAGGCTCTTCAACAGGTCCATGATCTGCGCCTGGATCGTCACGTCGAGGGCCGTTGTCGGCTCGTCCGCGATGAGAAGCTCCGGGTTGCAGGCAAGGGCCATGGCGATCATCGCTCTCTGCTGCATGCCGCCCGAAAACTCATGGGGATACTGCTTCAGGCGCCGCTCCGGCTGATTGATGCCGACCATCGTGAGGAGCTCGAGACTCCGTCTCTTTCTCCCCTCCTTGTCGAGGTCCGTGTGCTTCTTCAGGACCTCATCGAGCATGTAGCCGATCGTAAACAGAGGATCGAGGGATGTCATCGGGTCCTGGAAGATCTCGGAGATCCGGCTTCCGCGAAGCTTCTGGACCTCCTTCTTTGACATCTTCAGGACATCCTTCCCCTCAAAGAGGATCTCACCTCCCGTGATCACGGCATTCGAGGGAAGGAGCCTTATGATGGCATTCGAGGAGATGCTCTTGCCGCTGCCGGACTCGCCGACAAGGCCGAAGATCTCTCCCTTATGCAGGGTGTAGCTGATCCCGCGGATGGTCGGAACGAGTTTGTCCCCGTTTCGGAAGGCCACCTGCAGATTTTTCACTTCCAGGAGCACGTCGGACGCATTCTGATCTGCCGCCGTATTCTCCATCGCTGTTGTTTCCTCACTCATATCTGAAAAGTCCCGGGGCAAAAAAAGAGCGCACGGGAAAGACCTCCCGCACGCTCCATTGCCTGCAAAGTTCCAAAGATTTCCGCTCGGAAAGTTTCGTTCCGAAATTTCCAATTATAATTCAATTCGCCTGAATTGAATTTATTATAAAGTTCCACTGCCAAAAGTCAAGGCGTTGGATACGTGTATACAACACGCGTGTATTAAGATACGGCAGGTTTTGAAACTTGTCAATGGATGGAACGGACACCCTGCAGGGTGCCGGGCTCCTTTTCTTTGGCAGAATCGATGCTCTTTCCGAAGACGAAGAGCCTCTGGTAGAGGAATTCCGTCACGCCGTTCACGAGCATGTTGAGGAGGGTGACGAGATACTCATTCCAGCCGATCGCCACCAGATGATTTCCGAGAATCGTCGAGACCGGGGTGAAGATGGCATAGTAGGCGGCAACCTTCAGCATGGCAACCGGCACATTCCCTGCCGAGTGGAACGTGACCTTGCGGTTCAGCGTGAAGTTCCAGAGGACCGAGAGGACGAGGGCGATGAGATAACAGGGCCAGTAGCTCCAGGCGGTCGCGGTGGTCAGGAGCGCAAAGCTTGCGATCTCCAGAAGCCCCGCAGAGGATGCGACAAGGGCATATCTGAGAACACGAAACGCTTCTTTCATGAGCACCTCCTCTCTACATTACATATCCGGCAGATGATCGACGAGCTGCTCCGCCATCGGGATGGCGCGGTCGAGCCGTTCTATGACCTCCCGTGCCGTCGCCTCATCCATCAGGAGATTCGGCTTGAACTGGAGGACCGAGCGGTCGAAGTCCGCCATGACCGCCCAGACGCCGTTCTGAATGAGGGCTGCCATGAGCGTCATCCCTCCCTTTTTATTGGAAGTTTTAAGTCCCATGATGACGCCGCACTGGCGGATCCCGGTCAGGAACTCCGGGTACTTTGCCTGTTCCTTCTGCAGTTCTTTATGGAAGAAATCGGTGAGAAAATCGACGTTCTTCTTCGTCTCGGGGCGCGAAAGGATCTCCATGACCTTGCAGGATACGATGCAGCCAAGCTCCGATGCGTTGAAGGAGGAGACGTGGGCAAAGCCGTCCTTTGTAAGCCATGCACCGGCCTCCTTGCTCATGATGACGGCGGACATCGGATAGTAGCCGCCGGAAAGGCCTTTTCCGGTGACGATCATGTCGGGCTCTGCCCCGTACTTTACCGCACACCACATCTGTCCGGAGCGCATGAGGCCTGTCTGGACCTCGTCTGCGATGTACATCGCCCCGTACTTATGGCAGAGTGTTTCAACGCCCTTGTGATACCCTTCAATAGGAAGAGGGAACCCCGCGGTCGCGGGGATGCTCTCGAGGATCACGCAGGCAGTGTCGTTCTTTCTGAGAACCTCCTCCAGCGCGTCAAGATCGTTGTAGGGCACATGCGTGTACGCTTCCGGGTCCGGGGACATGTGGAAGAAGTCCGCAAAGCCGGTGTAGCCCGCCTCCATCGAGATGCCGGTGGAGCCGTGGAAGGCGCAGTCGAGGGCTACGACCCTCGTGCGTTTTGTCGCACGTCTTGCGAACTTGATCGCCGCATCGTTTGCCTCCCCGCCGCCGTTCAGCATGTAGACGTAATGCATGTTCGAAGGGGAGACTTTCAGGAGCGCCTCGCACAGGTCGTTCTTGTACTTCGAGGGGAAGTAGTGATTGCCGGCATCGACTTTCTGTGCCCCGTCAATCAGCGCCTGCATGACCTCGGGATTTCTGTGCCCCAGGTTGAAGACGCCGCCGTTGCTGTGCATGTCGATGTAGGTGTGGCCGTCAAGGTCCGAAAAGCGGGACCCCTCCCGCTTACCCATCACCATCTCGACGCCAAAGGAGCGGAACAGGTCGACCTTGTTCGGGTTCCAGACTCTTGCTGCGGTTTCATAGATCTCATGCGATTCCTGTGACATGATCCTCACCTTTCTGCGAATGCAAACGATGCAGCGGGTTTTACTGCATAGGTTTCCAGATACTGCCTTGCCTGCACGATAGTGCCGGCGGCATAGAACTCCAGAATCTGCGGGGTAAGCTCCGTGGATTCTCCCTCGCCTGCCGCAACCGATCCGATCCTGCTCTCGAGGCTCTGCAGCATGCCGATGCGGCGCATGAGGACAAAGGACATGATCTCGTCCTTATCCTTCTGTGTGAGCGGCAGGATCTCCTCGTAGCCCCTGACGATTGCTAAGAGCATCTCGGGCAGCTGCGGGGTGTACTCAAGGAGCGCGACGATCCCCGCGATCTCGTACATGTACCAGCCGCGGCCGCAGTCGTCGAAGTCGAGGACCGCCACCTGATCGCCGTTCACGAGAAGGTTTGCCGCCCGAAGGTCGCTGTGAATCATCCCGTAGTTGTCCTTCGTCCTGCGGTAGCGGTAGAGCCGCTCCTTCAAAAGGTCCACCGCCCGGTCGAGAACGGCGATCTCGTCGTCCTTCAGCCATTTCCGGTTCCGGTAGGTTGCGCCGTAGAAGTTGTTCCAGTACCGTCCGAATGTCCCGTCGATGTCCCACTCGATCCGCTCGTAGTAGTCCGGTGCCTTCCACTCCTTCGAGGCCGCGTGGATGGTGGCTGCTATCCGTCCCATGCGGGTAAAGAACTGCACGTCGTGCTCCGAGAGGGGCTCAGCTCCGATCTTTCCGAATTTATCGTACAGTCTTGCCGCCTCCTTGAAGGCAGGGTAGGTAATGGCGTCCGGGAGCTTCTGCACCTTCGCGACGAGGTCTCCGACGCCGCCGTTGCTGTCGCAGTCGGGACACGGAGCCTTCCCCTCGACAAAGGAGAAGCACACCACCTGCCGGTACTCCTCGAGGGCAGGGGTCGCGATGGTCACGACATCGCTCCCGTCAAGGGCGGGGATCGGGGATGCGAGGGTCAGGTCTGTGTGCTTTGACAGATACCGGATAAAGGAAAGCTCGGTCCTTATCGAGTTCACCGAGGTGTAGTAGAGCCTGTGGACCCGCATGATCACCTTCGAGATCCCGAAGGTCACAAGGAAGGTCGCATTCTCCGTAAAGTTCAGGAGCTTTAAGGTCGCGTCCTTCGGGAACCCGAAGAGCGGCAGCGCGCGTCGCGCGACGCTCGTGAAATGGGCGATCTTGCCATCCAGTGTCAGAGAATCAAATCGAAAGCAGCTCATGATCCGTACCTCCCGGGAACAGATAAGAAAACAAAAAACGCACAGGCAAAGACGAAATGGCATCTTTGCCTGTGCGCAGGGTATCGCAGAGAAATATTGTATCAATGTATACACGCTACAATAGAACGCTTTCCGTTCTCTGTCAAGACAATTCGCCGGAGAATGCCGTCCTTCGGCAGGCAGGAGACTGTCCGATCGTCAAAGTGTCAAAAATTTTCTTCTCGTCTGATTTTCATCGGCTGACAGCACTGTGTACAGGAATGGCATTGGATCTTTGTGGCTTTCGCTTCTACACATTTTTGTGCAAATTTGTTACAATTTCTGTTCAATAAGTTAACGTGGAAAAGTGACAGGAGAAGAACTTGGGAGATGCCATGGATCAGATCCGGGTGATTGATGTGAAGGAGAGCGTCCTTGCGGACAATGACCGCGAGGCGGACAGAACAAGAGAGGCGCTGAAAAAGCAGGGCACGTATTTCTTAAATGTCATGTCATCGCCGGGAAGCGGCAAGACGACGACGCTCCGGCGCCTGATCAGAGACCTGTCACCGAAGTTTAAGTTCGGGGTCATGGAGGCCGACATCGACGGCGACGTCGATGCAAGGGCCATGCAGGAGGACAACGTAAAGACCATCCAGCTCCACACGGGCGGCATGTGCCATCTCGACGCCGGCATGGCAGGACGGGGTCTTTCCGAAATCGGGACGAAGGATCTCGACTGCGTGGTGCTTGAGAACATCGGAAATCTCGTCTGCCCGGCGGAGTTCGACACCGGGGCAAGCGGGAACCTCACGATCCTCTCGGTTCCGGAAGGATCCGACAAGCCGCTGAAGTACCCGCTGATGTTCCAGGTCTGTGAGGCCATGGTCATCAACAAGATCGATGTTCTTCCGTACTTTGATTTTGATTTCGACAAGGTCCGGGAATACGCCCTGATGCGCAACCCGGATCTTCAGATCTTCCCCGTCAGCGCAAAGACCGGCGAGGGCTTTGAGGCACTGGAAGCCTGGCTTTCCAGGAAGATTCTGGACTGGAAGAAGGCCTAGCCGTCCACGTGCTGTACCACCGTGATATCAGTGAGTTCAAATTCGCGGCCGCTGATGAGGGTTCCGCGGGAGGTCTTGCAATCCGGGCATAAATACTGGTTGTCCCGGTTCGGGTGATAAATCTTTCCGCAGACAGCGCACCGCATCTTTACCTGTCGATACTCGATCGAAAGGCACGATCCCTCGAGGATCGTGCCTTTTACGGCATATGGCCAGTACCTTGTGAGGTACTCCGGGACAAGGCCCGTCATCTCGCCGACCGCGATGGCGACCTTCTCCACTTTCACCGCATTCGCCTCCTTGGCCTTTGCGGCGGCCAGGTTTGCCACCTGTATGACATAGCTCATTTCGTGCATGGGTCCGACTCCTTTTCTTCTGCCCCATTATAGACAGAAGAAAGGTTCGCCGGATACCCTGCCGCAAAAGGGAGGGAATTTTATGGCAGTCATACCGTTTCTCATCCTGTTTCCCCTGGTGATCTCCGTCGTGATGTTCAGCGTCAGGGTCAACAGGATCCGCAACGCCATCGCCTACGCATCCTGCGCCGTCATCATGGCGGCGACCGTGGCCCTGGTCGTCCTCTGGGCACAGAGGGGCGGAGGCGTACAGCAGTACTACGTGAACACGGAGGCCGTGAACCGGGTCATCCTCCTTGCCGAGGTCGTGCTCATGGTGTTTGTCACGATCTGCTGCGTGAGGAAGAGGCGCTGGTACATCTCTCTTCTTTCCATTGTCCCGACGCTTGCCATCGTCTGGCTCGAGACGGCAGGGCCTGCGCGGGCACCGCTCGCGCACATCTATCTCGACAACCTCGCCGTCCTCATGTGCCTCATCGTCGGCTTCATCGGGTGTCTTATCATCGTCTATGCCGTCGGCTACATGCACGGCTATCAGCACTACCACCGGGACATCCCCGACCGCAGGTACTACTTCTTCTTCGTCCTGTTCCTCTTCATCGGCGCGATGTTCGGGTTCGTGCTCTCGGCGGATCTTCTCTGGATTGATCTGTTCTGGGAGACGACGTCGGTGTGCTCCTTCCTTCTCATCGGCTATACCACTCTTCCGGAGGCGGAGACGAATTCGTTCCGCGCCCTGTGGATGAACCTTCTTGGCGGGTGCGCCCTTGCGGCGGCCATCGTCCTCGATGCGCTCCACACGAGCACCACGGACCTGCACCTTCTCGTCAATGACTGCCGGGCCGGCAACACGGTGTCTCTCATCTGCGTTGCCCTCATCGCCTTCGCCGCCCTGACAAAGGCCGCACAGCTTCCCTTCTCCAACTGGCTCCTCGGCGCCATGGTCGCGCCGACGCCATCGTCTGCCCTGCTCCACTCGGCGACGATGGTCAAGGCCGGCATCTACATCCTGTTCCGTCTCTCCCCTGCCATGACCGGCAACTACTGCGGCATGATGATCTCCTTTGTCGGTGGCTTCACCTTCCTTGCGGCCTCCATCATGGCCATCGCCCAGGACGATGCGAAGAAGGTCCTCGCGATGTCGACGATCTCGAACCTGGGACTCATGGTTGCCTGCGCCGGCGTCGGCCGTCCCGAGACCCTCTGGGCCGGCGTGTTCCTTCTGATCTTCCACGCGATCAGCAAATCTCTGCTCTTCCAGGACGTCGGTGCGACCGAGAACTCGCTCCACTCCCGTGACATCGAGGAGATGCAGGGCCTGCTCTACCGCCTGCCGAAGCTTGCGATCATCATGTTCATCGGCATCTGCGGCATGTTCCTTGCGCCGTTCGGCATGCTGATTTCCAAGTGGGCAGCACTTCGGGCCGCTGTCGATGAGAGAAACATCATCCTCACCTTCTTCATCTGCTTCGGCTCCGGCACGACGTCCTTCTACTGGACCAAGTGGCTCGGCAAGATCATCACGAGAAGCTCGAAGCCGAAGGTGAAGGACATCACGAAGAAGAACGAGATGCTCTCCCTCTGGATCCACACGATTCTCATGATCGGCATCTGCGCGCTCTTCCCGTTCCTGTCGGGTCTTTTCGTCGATCCTCTGGTGACCCAGATCTTCGGCTCCTACACACAGGTTATCCCGAACCGGATCCTGGTGCTCCTTGTTGTCCTGATCCTGTTCTTCTTTGCGGTGCCGGTGGTCTCCTACCTTCGCAGCCGCAACATGGCGATGAACCGCAAGCTCTCCTACATGAGCGGCATCAACACCGGAAACAACGATGCGTTCACGGGCTCCTGCGGACAGGAGCAGCCGCTGGTCGTCTCGAACCTGTACTTCAAGAAGGTCTTTGCACGAAAGGTGCTCATGCTCCCGTGTGAGGTCATCTCCACGGCGGTGATCATCGTCATGCTCACCATGACAATTGGAGGTGCGTTCTGATGGAAGTATCCCGGATTATCATGCCGATTCTCTACGTTGTCCTGGCGCCGCTCCTCGGTGCTCTCCTTACGGGGTGCGACCGGAAGATCTCGGCCCGCATGCAGCGAAGAGTCGGTCCTCCGATCCTGCAGCCGATCTACGACGTCATCAAGCTCTTCAAGAAACAGGTCATCGGCGTCGACCGGGCGCAGGGATTTCTGCTCTTTACGAACCTGATCCTGACGGTCCTGACCGGGTGCCTGTTCTGCCTCGGGATGGACCTTCTGATGGTGTTCTTTATCCTCGCGACCTCCTCGTCGTTCCTCTACCTTGCGGTCTGCGTCACGGGCTCCCCGATGAGCTCCATGGCGGCGCAGCGCGAGCTCGTCCAGGAGATGGCGGTGGAGCCCGCAACGATCCTCGCGGCGCTTGGTTTCTACCTTGCCACCGGCTCGTTCGGTACGCTCCGCATCGCCTCGCAGCCGGTCAGCGCCATCATAAAGACCCCGGGATTCTTCATCGCGTTCTGCTTTGTCCTCACGGTCCGCATGCGAAAGTCCCCGTTTGACACGGCCCAGTCCGAGCACGCGCACCAGGAGCTCGTCCAGGGCATCACCACCGAGATGGGCGCCAGGAACCTTGCGATGTTCCAGATCACGGAGTGGTATGAGACGATTCTGATGCTCGGCGTCGCCGCGCTCTACTTCCTGAACAGCAATCCCTGGAGCATACTCCTTGCCGTTGTCGTGATCCTTGCGCTCTACTTTGTCGAGATCCTCCTCGACAACACCTGCGCGAGACTCAAATGGAAAGACCTGCTGATCGACCTGTGGGCGGTGACGCTCCTGTGCGACGGCATCAACCTGATCATCCTGATGATGATCTGAGGAGGCATTCATTTATGGCTAATGTAAAACGCTCGCCCTGGATCCTGCACTACGACGGCTCAAGCTGCAACGGCTGTGACATCGAGGTGCTCGCCTGCATGACGCCCGTCTATGACGCGGAGCGCCTTGGCGTCGAGAACACGGGCGATCCGATGCAGGCGGATATCCTGCTCATCACCGGCGGCATCAATGCGCAGAACGCCCCGGTCGTGAAACAGCTCTATGACCAGATGCCACGCCCGAAGGTGGTCGTCGCCGTCGGGATCTGCGCCTGCACGGGCGGTGTCTTCAAGGACTGCTACAATATCCTCGGCGGGGCGGACAAGGTCATCCCCGTCGATATCTATGTGCCCGGCTGCGCCGCGCGTCCCGAGTCGATCATCGACGGCATCGTGCAGGCACGGGATCTGTTCCAGAAGCGATCCGAGGAACACGATGCGCTGATCCGGAAACAGAAGATGGAAAAAAATGCAAAGGAGAACGGCTGATATGAGTCAGGTCACGGCTGTGAAAACAACAACTCTGGACGTCCCGCTCGAGAGCCTTCTGATCAAAGTCCTCGAGAGACGGCAGGCAAATGACCGCCTCGTGCAGATCTGCTGTGCGGTCATCGATAATCAGTATGAGCTCCTCTATACCTTCTCGGACGATGAGGCATGGGAGGTGACAAACCTTAAAGTCACCTGCTCTCTTACCGCAAAGATCCCGAGCATTACAAGGATCTACCCCTATGCGACGTTCTATGAGAACGAGATGGCAGAGCTCTTCGGCGTGCCCGTCGAGATGATTCAGAACGACTACCACGGAAAGTTCTATCGGATTGGCGCAAAGGATCCGTTCCTCAAGGCCAGCGAGAAGGCTCAGAAGGAAAAGGAAGAGGAAGCGGCAAAGGAAGCCGAAACCAAGAAGACACAGGAAACGCCGGAAGAGGCAGCGGATGCACCAAAAGAGCCGGCAGACAAGGCGCAGGGAGGTGCGAAGTAATGGATAAGAAGAGTATCATTCCGTTCGGGCCACAGCACCCGGTGCTCCCGGAGCCCATTCATCTTGATCTGGAGATTCAGGACGAGAAGGTCCTTCGCGCCATCCCGAACATCGGCTTCATTCACAGAGGTCTTGAGGGCCTTGTCGAGAAGAAGGACTTCAACACGATGGTCTACGTCGCGGAGCGCATCTGCGGCATCTGCTCGTTCGGCCACGGCATGGCCTACTGCGAGGCGCTGGAGGATGTCATGCACGTCGAGGTGCCGGAGCGCGCAAAGTTCCTTCGCACCATCTGGATGGAGTTCTCGCGTCTTCACTCGCACCTGTTATGGCTCGGGCTCTGTGCCGATGCCTTCGGCTTCGAGAGTCTCTACTACGAGTGCTGGCGGATCCGCGAGCACGTGCTGGATGTCATGGAGAACACCACCGGCGGTCGGATCATCTTTTCGGTAAACCAGATCGGCGGCGTGCACCGGGATCTGTCGGATGAACAGGTCCGGTACCTGAACACCCGCCTCGATGCCATCGAGGCGGACGTAAAAAACGTCGAGAAGACCCTGTTTCACGATGCGACGATCGAGAAGAGAACAAGGGGCCTCGGGGTTCTCACAAAGGAGCAGGCGCATGATCTCGGGGCCGTGGGACCCTTTGCAAGGGCGTCCGGCATTGCAATCGACATGCGGCAGACCGGGTATGAGGCCTACGGGCAGCTCGATTTTGCCCCCGTCACCGCAGAGGATGGCGACTGCTACTCGAGAATCGTCGTCCGCACGAAGGAGATCTATCAGTCGATTGATCTCATCCGGCAGGCCCTTTCAAAGCTTCCGAAGGGCGACCTCAACGTCCCGATTGTGCGCGGCATGCCAAAGGGCGAGGCCATGGCAAGAGTCGAGCAGCCGAGGGGCGAGGCGATCTACTACGTCCACGGCGACGGGACGAGGTTCCTCAAACGCTTCCGCGTCAGGACCCCCACCTTTGCGAACATCGCGCCCCTGTGCCACATGCTGCAGGGCGCAAACTATGCCGATGTCGGCATCCTGGTTTTGAGTATTGACCCGTGCATCAGCTGCACGGAGCGGTAAGGAGACATCATGGGATTCATGCCATTTGCAGGCACGATGCTGAAAAACCTGTTCCGGAAACCGGTGACAAAGGCGTACCCTGCGGAGCCGGTCCAGTACCCGGAGGGAAGCAGGGGACACATCGTGATCAACATCGATTCGTGCATCTCGTGCTCTCTGTGCGCTTTGAGCTGCCCCTCCGGGGCCATCAAGGTGGACCGGAAGGCGCGCACCTGGCAGATCAACCGCATGGACTGCATCCAGTGCGGCTACTGCACCTTGAAGTGCCCGAAGAAGTGCCTGTCCATCGTCCCCGGCTATCAGACGCCGGGAGAGGAGAAGGTGGTCGAGACCTTCACAAGACCCGCCGATCCGCCTAAGCCGGCTCCGGCACCTGCAGCAGCTGCAGCAAAACCTGCTCCCGCAGCAGCGCCGGCTCCCGCAAAGGAGAACGCCTGATGTGTGTTGCACAGACCGGAACCGTGCTCCGGGTCGACAGAAAGGATCACACGGCACAGGTGGATTTTGACGGGACGGTTGCGACGGCAAGGACCGGGCTCCTTTCCGTCACGGAAGGCGATCCGGTGCTCGTCCATGCAGGGTGCATCCTGCAGAAGCTCTCAAAAAGCGAGGCGGAGGAGCTGAAAGACCTCATGGCGGAGATGGCGGAGTTATGAGCCTTGACCTGAACTCTGTCAGAGACTATCTGAAACACTACGACGGGCCGGACGTAAACCTCATGGAGGTGTGCGGAAGCCACACCGGGGCGATCGCAAAGAACGGAATCCCGTCCCTGCTGTCTGATAAGATCCACCTCATCTCGGGCCCCGGGTGCCCGGTGTGCGTGTGCGTCTCGTCCTACATCGACCGCCTGATTGAGCTCTCGCTCACAGAGAACACCTGCGTGGTGACCTTCGGGGACCTCATCCGGGTACCGGGAAGTCAGGAGTCCCTCTCGATTGCCCGGGGGCGGGGCGCAAGAGTGCGCATGGTCTACTCCCCGATGGAGACCCTGGACCTTGCGGAAAAAGATCCCGCGACGACCTTTGTCTTTGCGGCGGTCGGGTTCGAGACAACGGCGCCGGTGTATGCGCTCCTTGTAGAGGAGACGAAAGAGCGCCATCTTTCCAACGTAAAACTTCTCACGGCCATCAAGACGATGCCGGCCGTGATCGATTCCCTCTGCAGCTCCCATGCCCCGGTGGACGGATTCCTCGCCCCGGGGCATGTGTGTGCCGTGACGGGCTACACTGCCTATGAGGGACTTGCAAAGCGCTATGATCTCCCCTTTGTCGTCTGCGGCTTTACGGGACCGGAGCTCCTCATAGGGCTGACGCTCCTTGTGAAGTACCGGGGTCAGGGGATCGTGAAAAACGCCTACCCGCGGGTTGTCACAAGAGAGGGAAACCAGGAGGCCCAGGCCCTCATGCAGGAGGTCTTCGAGCCCGCCCCTGCCGCCTGGCGGGGACTTGGCATCATCGAAAACTCGGGACTTGTCCTCAAAGGATCCTATGCCTCCTGTGATGCGGGAAGCCGGGATCTTTCAGAGGATAACAAGAAGAACAGGGCCTGCATCTGCGATCAGGTCCTCACCGGGCGCAAAAAGCCCGTGGACTGCCCGCTCTTTGGAAAGGTCTGCTCCCCAATGCACCCCCAGGGCGCCTGCATGGTGTCCCAGGAGGGGAGCTGCTTTACCTGGCTCACATCCGGCAGACAGCGGTAGTAAAGGCACAGATACGCAGGAGAAAAAAGAGAGAAACAAAAAGGCAGGACATCAGGAGGAAGACATGGATGAGGTGATCACAACCGCACACGGAAGCGGCGGCAGGGCGACAGGAGAGCTGATCGCGGCCGTCTTTGCGAAGGCGTTCCACGATGAGATGGACGATGCGGCGGTTCTTTCCGTGAACGGATCGGAGAAGATCGCGATGACCACCGACAGCTTTGTCGTAACGCCAAGGTTTTATGCGGGCGGCGATATCGGCCGCCTTGCGATCTGCGGGACGGTCAACGACCTCCTCATGCGGGGCGCAAAGCCGGCCTACCTCACCGCAGGCTTTATCCTCGAAGAGGGGACAAAGGTCGAAGAACTCTCCCGCGCCGTCACTTCGATGGCGGAGACCGCACGGGAAGCGGGGGTTACGGTGGTTGCGGGCGATACCAAGGTCGTCGAGGGACACGGGGGTAGTGAGCCCCAGTTCTATATCAACACCGCAGGCGTCGGACTGATGAACGGCTTCGGGGACGCAGCGTCTGTTTCCGCCGCCGGCGCAAGGCCGGGCGATGCGATCCTGGTTTCCGGGACGATGGGGGATCACCACGCGGCGATCCTCGGCGCACGGCTTGGCCTTGAAGGAACGATCAGGAGTGACAACGCGCCCCTTGTCGACATGGTGCGAAACCTTCTGCAGGCAGGGGTCCGGGTCCACACGATGCGCGATGTCACAAGAGGAGGACTCGGAACCGTCCTGAAGGAACTTGCCACCTCCTCGAAGCAGGTGTTCCGGATCGAGGAAGAAAAGATCCCGGTCTCCCCGGCAGTGAAAAGCTTTGCCGGGATGCTGGGACTGGATCCCCTGTACATGGGAAATGAGGGGAAGATGGCCCTGATCGTCGATGAGGCGGATGCAGAGCTCTCGCTCCAGATCCTTCGCGCCTCGAAGTACGGGGAAAACGCGGCAAGGATCGGAAAGGTCGAAGCACCGGTCGCAGATACCCCGGAAGGGAGCGTGATCCTCACGACCGCCATCGGAGGCCTTCGCAGCATCGATGTCCTCCAGGACGAGGGACTTCCGAGGATCTGCTGAACCCGCAATCTGTTTCTGCACACGAACGGGAACCCTGAGATGCCGGACTGGCATCTTAAGGTTCCCGTTTTCTGTATCAACCACAGCACTATTTACATTAAACCGATAGGAATATAAAAATCCTGCTTGTCTTTTACACGCCGCGGTGTTATGGTTTCCGTGTGCTATATCATATTAAATATATAGGATTAACAGAATTAAACGGATGAGGACCTGAGGAGCGGGGTAAAAGACAATGAGCAGAATCTATGATTCCATTCTGGAGCTGATCGGACATACACCGGTGGTGGAGCTGCACCGGTTTGAGGAAAGGACCGACGCCAGGGCGCATATCCTGGGAAAGCTGGAGTTCTTTAATCCGGCAGGGAGCGTCAAGGACCGCATCGCACTTCGCATGATCGAGGCAAAGGAAGAGAGCGGTGAGCTGAAGAAGGGCGGCACGATCATCGAGGGAACCAGCGGAAACACCGGGATCGGTCTCGCAGCGGTCGGTGCCGCGAAGGGCTACCGGGTGAAGATCGCGATGCCGGACAACGTCTCCGTGGAGCGCCGCAGCCTGATCCGTGCGTACGGAGGAGAAGTCTATCTGACGCCCGGAGACCAGAACATGAGCGGTGCAGGAGCCAAGGCACAGGAGCTTGCCTCTGAAACGGAAGGAGCCGTGGTCATGGGCCAGGGCGGCAATCCGAATAACCCGGGTGCGCACTATGCGACAACCGGTCCGGAGATCTGGGAGGATACCGACGGAAAGGTGGACATTTTCGTGGCCGCCACAGGAACCGGCGGAACGATCAGCGGTACGGGCAGGTACCTTCGGGAAAAGAATCCCAACGTGCAGATCATTGCCGTCGAGCCGAAGGGAAGCGCGGTCCTGAACGGCGGAAAGCCGGGACCGCATAAGATCCAGGGCATCGGCGGAGGCGCCACGCCGCCCGTGACGGACGTGAGTCTCTTCAATGAAGTGATCGATGTGACGGATGAGGACGCATATGCGGTGGCAAGACTGATCCCCAGAATCGAGGGCTTTACCATCGGCATCAGCGCCGGAGCGGCGCTATGGGCAGCTGCTGAGGTTGCAAAGCGTCCGGAGAATGCCGGAAAGAATATCGTCGTCATCGTTCCGGACGGCGGCGATCATTATCTCAACGGCGATCTGTATCAGTACTGATCAGTATCAGCACAGGCAAGCGCTCGGAGCACCCTTTGCGGTGCTCCGATTTTTTATTCGTAACAGGCGCTGAAGGCCGGCCGCATCTCCTCCACCTGTCTTCTTGAAAGACCATATCCCGAAGCAAGTTTTCCCCAGTTGTCTCTCACAATCTTCAGGATTTCTGCTGCTGAGGCTTCTGCGTCCGCCTGTTCGATTCCAAACCGGAAGGCGGTCTCCACTGCAAGATCAACGGAAATCGAGTTATCCTCCTCATCAACGTTCAGGGAAAGTTCATCGCCGTAGGGAATCGGATTGACGTCGTAGAGCGGAGAAAGGATCCACCCTCTCTTCGTGAGGATGAAGGCATGATTTCGCAGGTGATCGTCCGTATTGGAAACCGCCATGTTGAAGATGATGCGGCGCCACAATTCTCTCAGGTCCTTCGAAGGATTTGCCCCATAGGATTTGATGAAGGAAGCAATATCCAGATAGCTGGTTCCATCCGCTGCGGACGCCCCATCCGTTTTTCCAAGAAGCGTCATGGCAGAGGCAAAGTGCACCCTCTTATTCCCATCCCGGTCAAAGCGCTTCACCAGAAAGGTACTGCCAAGGGACGAAAACTTCTCAAGCTTTGCCTCGGGAACATGCAGCCCGCAAAGCGCTGCAAGATCATGAACGACCATTTCCCAGGCTCCGGTATCATTGTCATCATGCCGCGAAGGGAATTTGGCGATCCAGAGCTGTCCTTTTGTGTCCACGACCGTTGCCTTCGGCCTTGCGCCTCCAAAGGAAGATCCCGGCCTGATCAGCTGGTTCAGCCATTTCTCGGCAAGTCCGTTTTCGTCGCTCTCGAAATTTCTGGACGCTTCCTCCAGCGTTCGAAGTGTCGTCCAGGGCGGAGCCGCCGTTTCCTGATCATCGGAGAGAAACGGGCCGTCCGGATCCGTCCTGAAGCGAAGGCCGCCCATCCTGGTTTCATCGTAAACGCCCAGCAGATAGTCGCTGTCATAGAGTTTTGCAGGCTTTCGTCCTTCTCTTTCTGCCAGAATCCTTTCACGCCGGTTCATGAGGATCCGTCCCCTGCGGTCCGGAGACGCATCGGCAAACAGTCCGAAAATCTTCTTTCCCGAAGGATACTGCCTGCCGGAGTAGGGCAAAAGTTCCGGATCCAGGCTGATCGTGGAGCCGGTCTTTTCCAGCCATTCGCCGTCATATGCAAACGAGTACGCTTCGCCTCCCCGGATGGCATTGACGAAGAGTCTTCCCATGAGGATCGGATGGCCGGCACTGAAATCATCGTACACATGAAGCTCCACTCCCATTGCACAAAACGCAATGGAAGTGGTATCCATGTGCATCCTGACAATGATTGTGGTTTGACAGCCAGTGCATTGCCTTCGCG
>OMXP01000035.1 GCA_900315055.1 uncultured Lachnospiraceae bacterium | reverse complement strand
AAGAGATCGATATGCTTTTTCTTTTGCCTCGATAGCTCAGTCGGTAGTAGCACGCGGCTGTTAACCGCGGTGTCGTAGGTTCGAGTCCTACTCGGGGCGTTAATCGATGGCTTGCAGACAAGTCCCGGCGGCTTGATCCGCAAGTCTTTTTTATATATGCGGCTCCGTGGTCAAGAGGTTAAGACATCGCCCTTTCACGGCGGTAACATGGGTTCAATTCCCGTCGGAGTCATCAGTGATGGACCCTTAGCTCAGTTGGTTAGAGCAGTCGGCTCATAACCGATCGGTCCTGGGTTCGAGCCCCGGAGGGTCCACTTGATTTGATGGGAGATTCCTCCTACAATAATTGCAATGACATGCCGCCATGGCGGAATTGGTAGACGCGCAGGACTTAAAATCCTGTTCTGGCAACAGAGTGCGGGTTCGATTCCCGCTGGCGGCAGAGCAAAACCCTCCAGTGATCTGAGATCCTGGAGGGCTTTTTGTAATTCACAGGGCAATACACGTACCTTTAGGATTCCGGAGGAGGACGATTTATGATTGCAGAACAAGACGATAAGCATGCAAGAGATCATATTTCGTTTCGCAAGATCTGGAAGGACAGGGACGATGAAGAACCGCAGCTCCTGGAAAAGATTCTTTCCCGGGATAATCTGAAAAGCGCATGCAGAAGAGTGAAAGCAAGCGGTGGAGCACCCGGCGTCGATGGTATGCACGCTGAAGAGGCAAAAACGTGGTTCGACGAAAACGGCAGAGAATTCATGGTCCGAATTCTCAAGGGCAAGTACACTCCGAGGCCGGTTCTTCATACGGAAGTCCAGAAGAAAGGCGAAGCCGGGGTACTGAATATCACTGTTTCGACAGTACCCGACCGCATCATCCAACAGGCCATCGTTCAGCAGATCATGCCGATCTACGAGCAGATCTTTGCGGACGGGAATTACTGCAATCGGCCGGGACGAAGTGCTCAGGCAGCAGGCCTGAAGGTTCTGGAATACACGCAACAGGGGTACACCAATGCTGCGATTCAAAACCTGTCTGAGTCCTTCGCACTCGAGAATTTCGGCCAGCTGCTCAATATCCTGAGACGTAACATCACAGATGAGCGGGTCATTCAGATCATAAAACGGATCCTGAAAAGCGGGATTATGGAGGGTGACACGCTTACGGCCTGCAAAGAAGGAATTCTGCAGGGAGGAACTCTGGCACCTTTGATTGCCAATATCTATCTCAACGAGTTCGACCAGGAGTTTGCAGGCAGGGGAGTGCCGGTAGTCCGATATGCGGGTGATATCGTGC
This sequence comes from uncultured Lachnospiraceae bacterium, assembly GCA_900315055.1. Taxonomy (GTDB): domain Bacteria; phylum Bacillota; class Clostridia; order Lachnospirales; family Lachnospiraceae; genus CAG-791. The sequence continues at coordinate 26,772 of OMXP01000035.1, read as the reverse complement.
TTCTCGCAAAAAGCAGGCGTGCTGCAGAAAGGCTGCTGGAAACGAGTTCGAAATATCTGGAAGGAAGTCTCAGGCTGAGGGTCAATGAGAACAGCGGCCGTGTTATCTGTATCTGTCCGGAGGACTTTAAGGATCCTGACTTCCTGTTTGGAAAGGATAAAAACGGTTTCCCGGCTCGTGGTCATGATAGGTCAGCCGTAAATTCAGAGCACGGCTGCTGTTAACACTGTCCTTTACAATCCGAAATTCTTTATCTGGAGGCATCTATGGAAGAGAGAAAAACTGCACTTGTCACCGGAGCATCACGTGGCATCGGAAAGGCTGTAGCAAATCGGCTTGTACAGGAGGGATATCATGTGATCCTCGTAAGTCACAGCTCGTATTCTGACCTTCTGAAGATCACGGAGGAGCTGAACGGAGGAAAAGAAGAGCCTGTGGCAAGATGCGTTTCCTGTGATGTCGGGAACCCCGATGAAGTTCGGAAACTGTTCTCGTCCATCAGAAGACTGGATCTTCTCGTCAATAATGCGGGCATCGCCTATATCGGCCTTCTCCAGGAGATGTCCGATGAAGACTGGAACCGCATTCTGTCGACAAACCTGAGCTCGGTATTCTACACCAGCCGGTCTGCCATTCCGCTGTTTCTGCATCAGGAGGAGCGGGGAAGCATCATCAATATTTCTTCGGTCTGGGGAAATGTGGGTGCTTCCTGTGAAGCTGCCTATTCCGCTACCAAGGGCGGAGTAAATGCCCTGACACATGCACTTGCAAAGGAACTTGCACCGAGCGGCATCCCCGTGAATGCGATTGCCTGCGGGTGCGTTGATACCGTGATGAATGCACAGCTCAACGCAGAAGAAAAGCAGGAACTCTGTGAAGAGATTCCTGCCGGAAGATTTGCAACACCCGATGAGATTGCAGAGGCTCTGATGCACCTTGTGCATGCGCCCGCATATCTTACCGGTCAGATCATCACCGTCGACGGCGGCTGGATCTGATGTTGCCCTTTGCTTTTTCCTTGATCCTATTTCCCTGCTTTCTCAGCTTCCAGGATCCTGATGATACGGCTTGTCCCGAGACGCTCTGCGCCTAGGTCAAGGAAGGTCTGCGCATCTTCGAGAGAGGAGATGCCGCCGGATGCCTTGACCTTCACGCCGGCACCTACATGTGCCTTCATGAGTTTTACATCTGCAAAAGTGGCGCCGCCGGTGGAGAATCCGGTGGATGTCTTGATAAAGTCTGCACCGGACTTCGTCACGATGTCGCACATGCGGATCTTCTCGTCCTCTGAAAGGAGGCAGGTTTCGATGATAACCTTCAGGACGTGCCCCTCCGTTGCTTTTCGCACTTCTCTGATCTCGTCCAGAACCTTCTGATCCTCATGATCTTTAAGCCACCCGATGTTGATAACCATATCAACTTCGGAGGCGCCGTTTCGGATGGCATCCTCTGCCATGAAGACCTTTGCGGCAGTGGTGTCATATCCGTTCGGAAACCCGATCACCGTGCAGATGGGAACCGGTTCCATGCGCTCCCTGCCGTGCATGTATTCATAACAGGGCTGTACATAGGATGCCGGAATACAGATGCTGGCAGTCTGGTAGGCCATGCCCTGATCGCAGATCTGACGGATCTGTTCCCAGTTGCTCTCGGGCTTTAACAGCGTGTGGTCGCAGTGCTTTACGATGTTTTCGATATCAATGTTCATGGATTTCCTCCGTACTAAATCTGTTTGAAAGCTTCTTTGATTATAAGACGCAGATCCCTGCCTTGTACACCGGGACCCCGGAAGAGCGTTTCTGTAGTATGATGAGAGCGGCAATAAATTAGGAGCTTGCATGAACAAATCGAAAACCAGACAGGAAAAACGTACCGATACCAGAAACAGCATTGTAAGGCTCATACTCGTGGTGCTCGCCTGTGCCCTGCAGGTCTGGTGGATCTGTTTTGCCATAGGCTGGCTGAACCGCAACTATGGATGGTCCAGCCTCCTTCTGCAGCTTGTGGCTCTGGGTGTTGTCCTGTATATTTTCGGACGACATACCAACGCCAACATGAAACTTCCCTGGATCATTCTGATCCAGGTGTTTCCGCTGCCGGGGATCATCTGCTATTACCTCATGGGACGCAAGGGAGCCAACCGCAGAATGCGGCAGCGCTTCGAGCAGATTGATGCGGTGCTGATGCCGATGATCCACCAGGACGAGGACGCACTTGATCTGGAGATCCAAAAGAGTCCCGCTGCCGGTGGCATTTCCACCTATCTTTCCAAATTCTGCGGCTACCCGGTCTATCATCAGACAAGAGCCGAGTTCATGCCGGACGCGGCCTTGGTTCTCGATGCCATGCTGAAAGACCTGAAAAAGGCAAAGCACTTCATCTTCATGGAATATCACGCGATCGAGGACGCGGAGGCTTTTGCGGGAATCCATGAGGTGCTGAAACAGAAGGCGGCAGAGGGCGTCGATGTCCGACTGTTTTACGACGACATTGGCAGTATTGCCTTTGTCGGCAGGGATTTCGTGCGGCGCCTCGAGAGCGACGGGATCCGCTGCCGCGTGTTCAATCCGGTTCAGCCGCTTTTGAACATCTTCATGAACAACCGGGATCACCGCAAGATCACGGTGATTGACGGGGAGGTCGCCTATACCGGCGGCTTCAACCTGGCAAACGAGTACTTTCATATCACGGAGCCTTACGGCTACTGGAAGGACAACGGCGTGCGGCTCTCCGGCGACTGTGTCGAGAGCTTTACGGTGATGTTCCTCGAGATGTGGAATGCGATCCGGCCCCATGATCAGGATGACGCGGAGTTCAGGCGGTTTTTTAGGCTGACAGAGTACCGGGGAGAGCATAACGGCTTTGTACAGCCTTATGCGGACAGCCCTCTCGACGGAGAGCCTGTCGGCGAAAATGTGTACATGGAGATGCTGAACCGGGCAGATCACTACTGCTGGTTTTCCACACCGTATCTGATCCTCACCGACGACATGACACGTGCCTTTACGAACGCTGCAAAGCGCGGTGTCGATGTCCGAATCGTGACCCCGGGCATCCCGGACAAGAAGATCACCTATCAGTTCACGAGATCCTACTATCAGCATCTCATCGAGGGAGGTGTCCGGATCTTCGAGTACACGCCTGGATTCAACCACGCAAAGCTTTGCGTGTGTGACGGCATCATGGCGACGTGTGGAACGATCAACCTGGACTACCGCAGTCTCTACCATCATTTTGAGAACGGTGTTTTTCTGTATGACAATCAGGCGGTGACCGATATCCGGAAGGACTTCGACTCCATCTTTGCGGTGAGTACGGAGGTGACGGAGCAGTACCGCTATCCCCGTTCTGTGCCCGTGAGAATCATTCAGTGCATTGCACGACTGTTTGCACCGCTGCTCTGAGACAGGCCGCCGGCTTCTGAAGGCAATACTCCTTCAGAAGCCGGTTTTTTTCAGGAAAAACAAAATAAGTATAACTTTTTGTTGACATCGTTGAACCCAGACGTGATAATAATCTTATCTTTGAGTGACATCAGAGATGTTTCGATATCTGCGGGGGCTGATTGCTGAATGCTGCAGCATCAAAGCCCTGTCTTTTCCGGATTCTCACCGGAAGATCCCTTTTTACGCAACCTCCGAGGGGAGCACTGCGCGATCACGCGCTCCTTGAACGGAAGGGGATTATTGCGTTATGAATCATGAAAACAGAATACGTGAAAAGCTTTATACGGCGCTGCTTGCCATCACTGCGGCACTGCTTGTTGCATTCTCCGGTGTACTGCCGGGTGCCGGACTTTCGGTATCTGCAATAGAGCACGATACGACACTTACCGTCACGGGGCTCGATCCGGGAGATCGCGCGCTCTTCTATCAGTTTGTACGCTGGTCGGACAAGGGCTGGTGCTATACGGACGCTTTTACAAAGAGCACGGCCAGTCCTCCGACTCTTGCAGGGGATTCCGGGATCCTGAAAAACGGCATCACGAAAGATCAGGCAGGGACCATCGCATCGGTGATTCTTGGCGCAGCAAACTACCAGGCAGCGGGTAACGCAACGGCAGATCAGGCCGGGGCTGCATCCCTGACCGTTAAGACGGACAGCACGGGATCGGCACTTGGCATTTACTGTGTGATCATTGAACCGGCAAACTCCGATACGATCTACAATCCGGTCTTTGTCTCCCTGGATTTTGCAACGGCAGATCCAAACACCAATACCTTTGATGTTTCCATTCCCGAAGGGCAAAAGCTTGGAGGTGCCTACAGCGGAACAGATAAGGTGGTGGCAAAGAAGGAGAAACTGAGCCTTGTCAAGACAGCAGATAAGGTGAGTTTTGCCTCGGGAGATACGATCACCTTCACAGTGGATACCGTCATCCCCGCGTATACGAGCGCCTACCCAGAAAACAGACGGACCTTTGTGATCACGGACGAACTGTCGGTAAATGACAGCCTGCAGTATGCCATCGACAGGACGGCAGAGGCCTTCCATGTCACAGTGGGAACAACCGCGTGTACGAGTGCGGATTACGACTTTGAATGTGATGGAACAACCGGCTGGAAGATCTCGTTTCACACGGCTTTTCTGGATGACAGGACGCACTGGGGGCAGCCGGTCCGGGTGACCTATCAGGTGGCAGTGTCAGAAAACCCGTCGCACAGGATTACCAGAAACGTCGAATCCTTTGTCAATACGGTCAAAATCGGGTTCTACAACCACCCGAAGACCGGAGAAGAAAAGACTCTGCAAGACGATACCCGGCACTGCACCTTCGGCATAGGCGGCAGTGTGGAGGGCGGTACCCGCCATCATGAAATCGTCAAGGTAGAAGGAAACAATGAGTCGGTAAGCTACACGCAGCCCGGAAGCTATACACCGCTTGAGGGGGCTGTGTTTGAGATTCTGACTGCCGAGGGCAGGCAGGTGATGCGAAAAGACGATGCTGGCAAAGATGTGCCATATACGTGCACGACGGGGAAAGACGGCATCTTTGTCTTTACCGGGCTGGACGCGGGAAAGAACTACATCATCAGAGAACAGTCCGCACCGACAGGGTATGTGAAAAGAAACGGCGACATTACGCTGAAATTTGACGCATCCTTTGATTCCAGGAAACCCACCGTGGTGAAAAATGACGTGCTCCGACAGTATGTCGTCACAGTCCAGAACAAGACGGAAACGGTGACAGGCGAACAGGGAAGCGTTTCGTCCTCCGTCACGTTCCTTGCAGGAAGCTCTGATGCGGGCAGCACACTGGCGCCTGCATCCTCATCGAAGTCCGATACACAGACAAATGTCGGGAATGCACCGGGAACAAGCCTTCCTTCAACCGGCGGGATCGGAACGAAGATCTTCCATATCGTCGGCATCGCCGTTCTGCTTGCTGTTCCGGTGTATCTGTTCTTCAGGAGGCGCCGCAGGATTTCCTGAATCGTTTGACTTTCCCTGTTCCCGAAAGTAGACTTTATCACATCGTAAAGAATCGCTGACGAGAGGGGAAGAAACCATGCACTATGATTATCTCATTGTCGGCGCCGGCCTGTTCGGCGCCGTCTGCGCAAGAGAACTGACGAAGAGAGGAAAGCACTGCGTTGTCATCGACCGCAGAGAGCATGTTGCCGGGAACATCTACACCGAGAATGTCCGCGGAATCAACGTGCACCGCTACGGTGCGCACATTTTCCATACCTCGGACCGGGAGGTCTGGGAGTATGTGAACCAGTTTGCAGAGTTCAACAACTACATCAACTCACCGATTGCGCGGTATAAAAACGAGCTCTACAACCTGCCGTTCAACATGAACACCTTTTCAAAGATGTGGGGCGTTGTGACGCCCGCTGAGGCAAAGGCTGTCATCGACAGGCAGGTAAAGGAGGCCGGGATCACCGATCCGAAGAATCTCGAGGAGCAGGCGCTCTCCCTTGCCGGCCGGGATATTTATGAGAAGCTGATCAAGGGCTACACGGAAAAGCAGTGGGGCAGGAGCTGCACGGAACTTCCCGCCTTCATCATCAAACGTCTGCCGTTCCGCTTTGTCTACGATAACAACTATTTCAACGACCGCTATCAGGGCATCCCGATCGGCGGCTACACGGGCATCGTGGAAAAGATGCTGCAGGGTGTGAAGACGGTGCTTTCCTGTGATTTCAGGGATGCCGTGAAACAGGAAAACGGTGCATTCGTGATGGGAGATGACACGTTCGGACATCTCATCTACACCGGCATGATTGACGAATATTTCGATTACTGCTATGGCCCGCTCCAGTACCGGTCCCTGAAGTTTGAGACGCAGGAGCTGTGGGACTGTGACAACTACCAGGGCAATGCGGTGGTCAACTATACGGAGCGGGAAGTTCCCTATACCCGGATCATTGAACACAAGCACTTCGAGTTCGGAAAAGACGCGAAGACCGGGGAGCCGGTTAAGGGGACGATCATCACCAGAGAATATCCGCAGACCTGGGAGAAGGGAATGGAGCCCTATTACCCGGTGAACAATGAGGAGACCAAAGCCCTCTATGCAAGGTATGAGGAGAAGGCCAGGGCGGAGGGCAATGTCACCTTCGGCGGCCGTCTTGGCATGTATCGGTACTTTGATATGGACAAGGTGATCCGTGCGGCGCTCGACTGCGTCGCAGGTTTATAACCTGTTTTGAGATCCTGAAGAAAACGGGCAGCGAGAGTTCGGTAAAGGATCCGGAAGTCAGATGAGGAAATGGCACCCCTGCAGAAGATGTATTCTGCAGAGGTGTTTTCTGTGTAGTTCCAAAGAACCTGACTATTCAGCAGGAACACGTTCTTCCAAAGGCAGGAACGGCGTGCTATAGTCGTTGATGTTGTCCTGCATGAATTCCCGGCAGGAGAAAGGAAAAGCGGATGTACGGAAAAGAAAATCCAGATCATCGAAGAGTGGAAAAGAGAAGTACAGCGGGGAGAAGGATCTTTGCAGCCCTCCTGACAGGAGCTGTTCTGACGTTTGGCCTTGCAGGCTGCGGCGATGGAAACACTGCTTCTGCGACTAAGACCTCTGCTGAGTCATCTGCAGAAGATTCCTCGCTTGTAACGACACCGGAGGCGACAACAGAGTCGTCAGCGGCCTCGTCGACGGAAACTGCTGCGGAGGAAACAACGGAACAGGCTTCGGAGAATTCCACGATGGACGCTGCCATTGACGATACGCCGCTGACAGAGGGACTGTCCGACATGGCAGAGAAGTACTCTCAGGGGGCCTTTGCCGGCATTTCGTTCCAGAGCGCGGTGACAGCGGCAAAGATGCTCGACTGGTACGTGACACAAAAGCCAGCCCAGGCGGAAGTGTCGGACACCGTGAAGACTTATATCTCGGAGAACGGAATCGACACAGACCTGCTTCAGAACGGTCTCGAAATCGTGTACAGTGCCGCAGAGGATACCCTCACAGACACCGGAGCACTGGAGACAGGCGGCTGGGATCAGGGTGTTACCTGGACGGAGGAAGATATTCAGGCGCTCTTTGGAGCAATCTGTGAGGGTGCAGGGATTGCCATGCCCTGAGAGAAACGCATGAGGACGGGTCCTGGACAGCTGTGGGACCTGGTCCCGCGGCTTTTGAAATTCTAAAAAAGGATCTTGCACAATCCTGCGTTGTATGTTAGAGTTTAACGCGAGATTGCGCCGGATCTCTTTTTTTTTATGTCCGCAAAGAGAACGGCCATACCGAGCTGGTTCCGCAGGAAAACAACCTTATCGGGCCAGACACGGGAGCATATATTTTCGATGGAGGTACATTATGCGTACAAGAATTACACTGGCATGCACAGAGTGCAAGCACCGCAACTACGATACAACCAAGGATAAGAAGACTCATCCTGAGCGTATGGAAATCAAGAAGTACTGCCCGTTCTGCAGAAGACACACTCTCCACAAGGAGACAAAGTAATCTGATCACCGGGTCTTACTGGGAGGTAACATGAGCGACGAGAAGGCCGTGACAAAGACAAAGAAGAAGAACGCCGCGGCGAGGTTCTTCGGCGGGGTTGTGGCAGAGTTCAAGAAGATCATCTGGCCGGACCGTGATACGCTGCTGCGCGAATTTCTGGTTGTTGCGATCACTACCGTGATTACGGGGCTGATCATTGCGCTGGTTGACTACGGTGCGAATTACCTGTTCGATTTCCTGCTGAAGCTGGGCGCATAGGAAACCGGTACAGCAAGAACAAGGAGTTTCAATGGCAGACGATACGCATGTAACAAAGGCCAGAGTGAAATCGGGCGTCCTGCCCGGCGTCCGCGAGATCAAGAGACCTGACTTCACCAAGAAGGCAGCGGATATTGAAAAGATCGAGGCAGAGCGCGTCCTGAAACAGGGCGAAGCAGGCAGCGATACTTCGGACGAAGCGCTGATGGCGGAGAGCATCGAGGCTCAGGAGAAGGCAACAGACGAGAGCGACCAGCTCGAGGAGAGTGCGATTTCCGATGATCCGAAATGGTACGTCGCACACACGTATTCCGGATATGAAAACAAGGTGAAGGAGAGCCTCGACAAGACGATCGAGAATCGGCACCTGGAAAATCAGATCCTGGAAGTGCGTGTTCCGATGGAGAATGTCGTCGAAATGAAGGACGGCGTGCGCAAGGCATCGATGAAGAAGATGCTCCCGGGGTATGTCCTCGTGAACATGATCATGAACGATGAGACCTGGTACGTGGTCCGCAACACGCGCGGTGTCACCGGATTCGTTGGACCGGGATCCAAGCCCGTTCCGCTTGCCGATAATGAGATGAAGTCTCTCGGCATCCAGTCCGGCACCATCGAGGTCGACTTTGCACCCGGCGATTCGATTGCCGTCACTGCAGGCGTCTGGAAGGATACGCTTGGCACCGTCAAGAGCATCGACTACAGCAAGCAGATGGCCACGATTACGGTCGACCTGTTCGGCCGCGAGACGCCCGTTGAAATCAGCTTTTCGGATATCCGGAAGGCGAACTAACACGTTTGCAGCGGATCGGATAACCCGTTCCGTTATGCATAGGATTACGTGGGAGCAGAATGACCGCAGCTTTGGCGGCTTCTGCGAATGCATACCACGAAGGAGGAAACATGGCTAAGAAAGTAACAGGATACATCAAATTACAGATCCAGGCCGGCAAAGCAACCCCTGCACCGCCGGTAGGACCTGCACTCGGACAGCACGGTGTCAACATCGTGGAGTTCACGAAGCAGTTCAATGCAAAGACAGCCAGCATGGGTGATGTCGTCATCCCCGTTGTCATCACTGTCTATGCAGACCGCTCCTTCAGCTTCATCACCAAGACTCCGCCTGCAGCCGTACTTCTCAAGAAGGCAGCCGGCATCCAGAAGGCTTCCGGTACGCCCAACAAGGAGAAGGTTGCTTCTGTCACCAAGGCTCAGGTCAGAGAAATCGCCGAGACCAAGATGCCCGATCTGAACGCGGCTTCCGTTGAGGCAGCCATGAGCATGGTCGCAGGCACCGCAAGAAGCATGGGTATCACGGTAACAGACTGAGACAGAAGTACGTGGGAGGCTCAAAAAGCCATTGACCACCAGGAGGTAAGGAATGAAGCACGGAAAAAAGTACAATGATGCAGCCAAGCTGATCGACCGCACCAAGCTCTATGAGCCGGAAGAGGCTGTCGCTCTGATCAAGAAGACTGCAACTGCAAAATTCGATGAGACGGTTGAGCTGAACATCCGCACGAGTTGCGATGGCAGACATGCAGATCAGCAGATCCGTGGCGCAGTTGTTCTTCCTGCCGGCACCGGCAAGAAGGTCCGCGTCCTCGTGTTCGCAAAGGGCACGAAGGTTGACGAGGCACAGGCTGCAGGCGCTGACTATGTCGGCGGCGAGGAGCTGATCCCGAAGATCCAGAAGGAAGGCTGGCTGGATTTCGACGTTGTTGTTGCAACCCCCGACATGATGAGTGTCGTCGGCCGATTAGGTAAGGTACTCGGACCGAAGGGCCTGATGCCGAACCCGAAGGCCGGCACGGTCACGATGGATGTCACCAAGGCAATCAACGACATCAAAGCCGGTAAAGTTGAGTACAGACTTGACAAGGCAAACATCATCCATGTTGCAATCGGCAAGGCTTCCTTCACGGAAGAGCAGCTGCTGAGCAACTACAATGCGCTGATGAACGCCATTGAGAGAGCTAAGCCGTCCACCGTCAAGGGCCAGTATCTGAAGTCCATCTCCATCGCAACCACGATGGGCCCCGGCGTCAAGATCGTAGCTAACCGCTATTGATTTTGAAAAAGAAAATTCAGGAAATCCTTGACAGCAGATCACCTTTGTGATTTACTTTACAAGGTTTCAAGCCATGCCGAAGACAGCAGGTGTCGAAAGACGCAACGCATGCAACCTGCCGAGGATTACACTGAAATTGTGATGTCCTCTGTCCGATCGGATGGAGGACATTTTTCATGTCCTTGCTGAGGCATTCGCAGAAATAATCTACAAGGAGGTTCGTTAAGCAATGGCAAAGATTGAAGAGAAGAAGCCCGTTGTCGATGAGATTTCTCAGAAGATCGACGGTGCACAGTCTGTCGTTCTTGTCGATGCCAGAGGTCTTACGGTTGAACAGGACACCGAACTTCGCAAGCAGCTCCGTGCTGCCGGCGTTCAGTACAAAGTGTACAAGAACACCATGCTGAAGATCGCGTTCAAGGGAACCGCTTTCGAGGGACTTGATCAGTACCTTGAAGGACCGACTGCAGCTGCTATCTCGAAAGAGGATGCAACCGCAGCAGCGCGTGTTCTGTTTGGATTCGCGAAGACCGCTGACAAGCTCGAAATCAAGGGCGGCGTTGTTGAGGGACAGGTTTACGATCAGAAGGGCATGGAGGAAATCTCCAAGATCCCGTCCAGAGAGGAACTTCTGTCCAGACTGCTTGGAAGCATGCAGTCTCCGATTACAAACTTCGCTCGCGTGATCAAGCAGATCGCCGAGAAGAAGGAAGAGGGAGCACCCGCTCCTGCAGCAGAGGAAGCAGCAGCTCCCGCAGCAGAAGAGGCTCCCGCAGAAGCACCTGCACAGCAGTAAGATGCAGGATGAATTCAACGATTAAATATCCAGGAGGTTATTACGATGGCAAAGTTATCTACCGATGAAATTCTCGATGCAATCGATCAGTTATCCGTTCTTGAGCTCAATGATCTCGTCAAGAAGTGCGAGGACAAGTACGGTGTTTCCGCAGCAGCAGGTGTTGTTGTTGCAGGCCCTGCAGCAGGCGCTGCAGCAGCAGAGGAAGAGAAGACCGAGTTCGATGTCGAGCTGACTGAGGTTGGCCCGAACAAGATCAAGGTCATCAAGGTCGTCCGTGAGGCTACCGGCCTTGGCCTGAAGGAGTCCAAGGATCTCGTTGAGGGCGCTCCGAAGGTCATCAAGGAGGCTCTTCCGAAGGCAGACGCTGAGGCTCTGAAGGCAAAGCTCGAGGAGCAGGGCGCAAAGGCTACCCTGAAGTAATTCTCGTACCTACATACGATCGATTATCGGAACCCGCCGAAAGGCGGGTTCTTTTGCATCCTGCAAACCGTACTGAAAAATACTGCCTGAAAAATCCTTCACCAATCGGGTTGTGTGTCAATTGACGCTGTCTTTGTTCAAGGTTAGAATAGTCCTGTTTTAGATCAGCCTAAAAATGGGATCAGGAGGTTACAACAATTGAAGAACGTACGACATACTCTGACGGGCGCACTGACGGCAGTTTTATCTGCTGCCCTGCTTTGCCTTGCAGTACTGGGTACAGGGATCAACGCAAAGGCGGCACAGCTTGCCACCCCTCTCGAGGGCGTGGATATCTCGTCCTACAACGGAAACATTGACTTTGCAACGCTTCGCGCAAGCGGAATCAGCTTTGTCATGGTCCGGGTCGGCAACACGAAATACGGGATTGATTCGAAGGCGGTTGAAAATATCAATGCTGCCAATGCGGCTGGACTTCGCGTCGGTGCTTATTGCTACACCTATGCAAAGAGTGCGGCAGAAGCGGCTGCGGACGCAGAGCTGACACTGTCCGTGATCAACGGACTGCCGGTCTCGTTCCCGGTTGCGATTGACATTGAGGACAAATCGCAGCAGAACCTCCCGACCGAGACCCAGCAGGCAATTGTCAATACCTTCTGTGCAATTATCCAGAATGCAGGCTACACCCCGATCGTCTATACGAATAAGAACTGGTTCGAGCAGAAGCTCGGAGCAGTTTCATGGGACGCCTGGGTGGCGCAGTACAACCCGACCTGCACCTACAGCGGTGCTTATACGATGTGGCAGAACGGGATTGCAAGTTCAATTCCCGGAGCTCCCGGACAGATCGATCACGACTACGTGTTCTCCGATTACTTCAATCAGATCGTGGAGAACGGAACTTCCAGCGTGGACGGTGCAACATATGTGAACTGGAGAAAGACTTCCGGTACGGGATTTGACGGAACGAATGTGACAAAGCTCTCCTGGGAGCAGGATCTTCTCAATTCGATCGGTGCGACGACAACCACCACTCCTGCAACGACGACAACAACCACAACGACGACCACGTCGAATGCCGAGCAGAAAAAGAAGCAGCTCAAGGAGGCAAAGGACGATCTTGCGAACAAGCAGGCTTATCGCGATGCCTGCCAGCTGCAGCTTACGCTCTACCAGCAGCAGTACGATGCGTACTACGGACTGTTTGAACAGCTTGCGGCAACTCCGAACTGTGATCCGGCAACGCTTCAGACAGCGGCAGACTCCGTCCATATGAAGCAGCAGGAGATTGTGGACGCAACCAACAACCTTCAGACGGCACAGGCTGATGTCGATGCGGCACAGGCGAAGGTCGACTCGCTGAGCAAGTAATCGATTATCGGGCAGGACAGAACGTAATTCGAAGACAGTGGCAGGAACTCACCTGCTGCTGTCTTTTTTTGCTTTTTTCGTGCAGTTTTCGCTGTCATCAGACAAAAATGCCCTTGAAATTGGGAAAGGACTTGACTATAATACTATGCGCTATGTTCTGCAATTATGCCCTACATGCTCTCCTTAAGGATTAAGTTCCGGAAGAGAAGTAGCATCAAAAGCAGAGATATGGTATGTAACCGCAAACCACATCTTTATTGCAAACGGGGTGAATTCATGAGCAATAAAATCAGACTCCACCGTGTCGACAACGGCAAATCGGTGCGAATGAGCTACTCACGTCAGAAGGAAGTGCTGGAGATGCCGAACCTCATCGAGGTTCAGAAGTCATCCTACCAGTGGTTCCTTGACCAGGGCCTCCAGGAGGTATTTGAAGATATCTCCCCCATCGAGGACTATTCCGGTCACCTTTCCCTTTCGTTCGTCAGCTATCAGCTGCGGACTGACAAGATGGACAAGAACAAGGACACGATCGCAAAGTGCAAGGAGCGCGATGCCACCTACGCTGCACCGCTCGAGGTCAAGGTCCGTCTTTACGACAAGGAAAATGCCAAGGACGTGAAGGAGCAGGAGATCTTCATGGGCGATCTGCCCCTGATGACCCAGACCGGTACGTTCGTCATCAACGGCGCAGAGCGTGTCATTGTCTCTCAGCTGGTCCGTTCTCCGGGCATCTACTACAGCATTGACAAGGATAAATACGGCAAGTCCCTCTACAGCTGCCAGGTGATTCCGAACCGTGGCGCATGGCTGGAGTATGAGACCGATGCCAATGATGTCTTCTGGGTCCGTGTGGACCGCACCAGAAAGGTGCCGGTCACGGTCCTGATCCGTGCCCTCGGTTTTGGCACCGATGAGGAGATCATCGATCTGTTCGGCGATGAGCCGAAGCTGCGCGGTTCCTTTACGAAGGATCCGTCCCATGACTATGAGTCCGGCCTTCTCGAACTCTACAAGAAGGTCCGCCCGGGCGAGCCGCTCTCCGTTGAGAGCGCAGACAGCCTGATCAACGCGATGTTCTTCGATCCCCGCCGGTATGATCTGGCAAAGGTCGGCCGCTATAAGTTCAACAAAAAGCTGGCTCTGAAGAACCGCATCACCGGACATGTCCTTGCAGAGGATGTGGTCGATGAGGCAAACGGCGATATTCTGGGATCCGCAGGCGATACCATTACCCGCGAGATGGCAGAAGAGATCCAGAATGCAGCCATTCCGTACGTCTGGATTCAGACGGAGGAGCGCGACCGCGTGAAGGTGCTCTCGAACCTGATGGTCGACATCACCCACTTCGTGGACTGCAATCCGGAGGAGCTTGGCATTACCGAGCAGGTGTACTATCCGAAGCTTCGCGAGATCCTGCTGCAGTATCAGGACAACACGGAGCCGGAAGCCCTTGCAGATGCGATCAAGAAGAGCGTCCGCGAGCTGATTCCGAAGCACATCACGAAGGAAGATATCATCGCTTCCATCAACTACAACATGCATCTCGAGTACGGGATCGGCAATGACGACGATATCGACCACCTCGGCAATCGTCGTATCCGTTCCGTAGGCGAGCTGCTCCAGAACCAGTACCGCATCGGCTTCTCCCGCATGGAGCGTTCCGTCCGCGAGAGAATGGCAACCCATGATGCCAACACCGACATCATGCCGCAGATGCTGATCAACATCAAACCGGTGCAGGCGGCCGTCAAGGAGTTCTTCGGATCCTCCCAGCTGTCCCAGTTCATGGATCAGAACAACCCGCTCTCGGAGATCACGCACAAGAGACGCCTCTCGGCTCTCGGTCCCGGCGGTCTGTCCCGTGACCGTGCAGGATTCGAGGTCCGTGATGTCCATTACACGCACTACGGACGCATGTGCCCCATCGAGACACCTGAAGGACCGAACATCGGTCTGATCAACTCGCTGGCAGCGTATGCAAAGATCAATCAGTACGGCTTCATCGAGGCTCCGTACCGCAAGATCGACAAGAACGACCCGAACGGACCGCGTGTCACGGATGAGGTCGTGTACATGACAGCTGACGAAGAGGATAACTACCACGTCGCACAGGCATCGACCAAGCTCGATGAGAACGGCTACATCCAGGGCAAATATGCATCCGGACGTTTCCGCGACGAGACATCCTCGTATCCGGTCAAGTCCTTCGACTACATGGACGTGTCTCCGCGAATGGTCTTCTCCGTTGCAACGAGCCTCGTCCCGTTCCTGCAGAACGATGATGCAAACCGTGCACTGATGGGCTCCAACATGCAGCGCCAGGGCGTCCCGCTCATTACGACCGAGGCTCCTGTTGTCGGCACCGGCATGGAGGAGAAGGCGGCACGCGACTCCGGTGTCTGCGTGATCGCCGAGAAGGACGGCGTCGTGACTTTCGTCGATGCGACGATGATCTCGATGCGCTATGACGACGGCACGACAGAGGATATCCACCTCATCAAGTACCTTCGTTCCAACCAGTCCAACTGCTACAACCAGAAGCCCATCGTCAATACGGGCGACCGCGTGAAGGCCGGCGATGTCATCGCCGACGGCGCATCGACCAAGAACGGTGTTCTGGCTCTGGGCAAGAATCCGCTTATCGGATTCATGTGCTGGGAAGGTTATAACTACGAGGACGCTGTCCTGCTTTCCGAGCGTCTCGTCAAGGAAGATGTCTACACCTCGATCCACATCGAGGAGTTCGAGTGCGAGGCAAGAGATACCAAACTTGGCAACGAGGAGATCACCCGTGATGTCCCCGGTGTCGGTGAGGATGCCCTGAAGGATCTCGACGAGGACGGTATCATCCGCATCGGTGCGGAGGTCCGTGCCGGTGATATCCTGGTCGGCAAGGTCACCCCGAAGGGCGAGACCGAGCTGACGGCTGAGGAGAGACTTCTGCGTGCCATCTTCGGTGAAAAGGCACGTGAGGTCCGTGATACCTCGCTCAAGGTGCCGCACGGTGAGTACGGTATCGTTGTGGATACCAAGATCTTCACAAGAGAGGCCGGCGATGAGCTGGCTCCCGGTGTTGTCAAGGCTGTCCGCATCTACATTGCACAGAAGAGAAAGATCTCGGTCGGCGACAAGATGGCAGGCCGTCACGGAAACAAGGGTGTCGTTTCCCGCGTGCTGCCCGTCGAGGATATGCCGTATCTTCCGAACGGACGTCCTCTCGATATCGTTCTGAACCCCCTGGGCGTGCCGTCCCGAATGAACATCGGACAGGTCCTGGAGCTGCATCTGTCTCTGGCTGCAAAGGTTCTCGGCTTTGATGTCACGACCCCGAACTTCGATGGTGCCACCTACGATGACATCACGGATCTTCTGAAGATGGCCAATGCCTACGCAAACCACACCTGGGAAGAGTTCGAGGCAGAGTACAAGGACCGTGTGGAGCCGGAGGTCATGCAGTATCTGTCGGATCACCGTGATCACAGAGCAGAGTGGAAGGGCGTTCCGATCACACCGGATGGCAAGGTTCAGCTCAAGGATGGCAGAACCGGCGAGTATTTCGATAACCCGACGTCCATCGGTTTCATGCACTACATGAAGCTGCATCACCTGGTTGATGATAAGATCCACGCCCGTTCGACCGGCCCTTACTCCCTTGTCACACAGCAGCCTCTGGGCGGCAAGGCTCAGTTCGGCGGCCAGCGTTTCGGAGAGATGGAGGTCTGGGCTCTGGAGGCGTATGGCGCAGCCTATACGTTGCAGGAAGTCCTGACGGTCAAATCCGATGATGTCGTCGGCCGTGTCAAGACCTATGAAGCCATCATCAAGGGTCAGAACCTTCCGGAGGCCGGCATCCCCGAATCCTTCAAGGTTCTGTTAAAGGAACTGCAGGCTCTCGGCCTGGATGTCGAGTGCCTGAAGGACGACGGCTCGGTCGTTGAGATCTCCGAGGATATCGACTATGGCGATTCCGTGGAGTTCAAGTACGCGATGGCGAACAACTTCAAGGATACCGGCGATACGGATGAGCGCTCTCTGGCGCGCGGCGGCTATTCTTCCAAGGAATTCAATGAAAAGGGCGAGCTGGAGGATTCCGTTTCGGATCAGCCGTCCGATGAGAATGCATCGGAAGATGAGTACGAGGACGTCACAGCAGAGGATTCGTATGACGACGGCAATCAGGATTTCTGATCCCGTGGTTGTCCTGAAACGTCGATTCTTCACAGCAGGCTGCAGATCCCGTGATCTGCAGCAGAATTGAGGATACTATGCCGAATACGAAAGAACAGAGCTATCAGCCTGTAACATTTGACGCGATCCGCATCCGCCTCGCGTCCCCGGAAAAAATCCGTGAGTGGTCTCACGGTGAGGTCACCAAGCCCGAGACCATCAACTACAGAACCCTGAAGCCGGAGAGAGACGGCCTTTTCTGCGAGCGCATTTTCGGACCTACCAAGGACTGGGAATGCAAGTGCGGAAAGTACAAGAAGATCCGCTATAAGGGTGTCATCTGCGACCGCTGCGGCGTCGAAGTCACGAAGGCTTCGGTCCGCCGTGAGAGAATGGGCCACATCGAGCTTGCCGCTCCCGTGTCCCACATCTGGTACTTCAAGGGCATCCCGTCGAGAATGGGACTGATTCTCGACATCTCCCCGAAGGTACTGGAGAAGGTCCTGTATTTTGCCAACTATATCGTCCTGGATCCGGGCAACACGGATCTGGAGTACAAGCAGATCCTGACCGAGAAGGAATATCAGGATGCCAGAGAGAAGTGGCATTCCGCATTCCGTGCGGGCATGGGTGCGGAAGCCATCAAGGAGCTGCTCGTCGGTGTCAACATCGAGGAGGAGTATCAGACCCTGTCTGCCGAGATGAAGGAAGCAACCGGCCAGAAGAGAGCCCGCATCATCAAGAGACTTGAGGTCGTCGAGGCCTTCCGTGAGAGCGGCAATGAGCCGAGCTGGATGATCATGGACTGCATTCCGGTCATTCCTCCGGATCTTCGCCCCATGGTACAGCTTGACGGCGGCCGTTTCGCCACGTCCGACCTGAATGATCTGTACCGCAGAATCATCAACCGCAACAACCGTCTGAAGAGACTGCTCGAGCTCGGTGCGCCGGATATCATCGTGCGCAATGAGAAGCGCATGCTCCAGGAAGCTGTTGATGCCCTGATCGACAACGGCCGCCGCGGCCGCCCGGTCACCGGCCCCGGAAACAGAGCCCTGAAGTCACTCTCCGACATGCTCAAGGGCAAGAACGGACGTTTCCGCCAGAACCTTCTGGGCAAGCGAGTCGACTACTCCGGCCGTTCCGTTATCGTCTGCGGACCCGAGATGAAGATTTACCAGTGCGGCGTTCCGAAGGAGATGGCACTCGAGCTCTTCAAGCCTTTCGTCATGAGAGAGCTGGAGAAGCGCGGAATCTCCCAGAACATGAAGAACGCAAAGAAGCTGGTTGAGCGTGTGGATCCGCAGGTCTGGGACATCCTCGAAGATGTCATCAAGGAGCATCCGGTGATGCTGAACCGTGCGCCTACGCTGCACAGACTTGGCATCCAGGCCTTTGAGCCGGTGCTGGTCGAAGGCAAGGCTATCAAGCTTCATCCGCTCGTCTGCACCGCATTCAACGCAGACTTCGATGGCGACCAGATGGCTATCCATCTTCCGCTGTCCCAGGAGGCTCAGGCAGAGTGCCGCTTCATGCTGCTCTCCCCGAACAACCTCCTGAAGCCGTCCGATGGCGGCCCTGTGGCGGTTCCGTCACAGGATATGGTCCTTGGTATCTACTACATCACACAGCAGCGTGACGGTGAGCCCGGAGAAGGCATGATCTTCAAGGATTACAATGAAGCGCTGATGGCGTTCCAGAACCACTACATCACGATGCACACGAAGTTCAAGGTGCGTATCGAGAAGACCGCTCCCGACGGAGAGAAGGTTTCCGGCTTCATCACCACGAACATCGGCCGCATGATGTTCAATGAGATCATTCCTCAGGACCTGGGGTATGTTGACCGTTCCAAGAAGGAGAACCTGATTCTTCCGGAGATCGATTTCCTGGTCAAGAAGAAGGACCTCAAGGGCATCCTGCAGAAGATCATCGACAAGCATGGAACGTTCAAGTGCGCAGAGGTTCTCGATAACATCAAGGCCATGGGTTACAAGCAGTCCACGCTGGCAGCCCTGACCGTTTCCATCGCGGACATCACGGTGCCGAAGGAGAAGGCGGCCCTTCTTGCAGAGGCACAGGAGACCGTCGACAAGATCTCCAAGAACTACAGACGAGGACTCCTCACCGAGGAAGAGCGTTACAAGTCCGTCGTCGACACCTGGACCAAGACCGATGCCAAGCTGACGGATGCGCTGCTGTCTTCTCTGGATAAGTACAACAACATCTTCATGATGGCTGACTCCGGTGCCCGCGGTTCCAATCAGCAGATCAAGCAGCTGGCCGGCATGAGAGGCCTGATGGCAGATACGTCCGGTCGTACGATCGAGCTGCCCATTACCTCGAACTTCCGTGAAGGACTGGATGTTCTGGAATACTTCATGTCCGCTCACGGCGCAAGAAAGGGACTGTCGGATACGGCACTTCGTACCGCAGACTCCGGTTACCTGACCAGACGAATGGTCGATGTCTCTCAGGAGCTGATCATCCGCGAGATCGACTGTGCAGTCGGCAAGGATGTGATTCCTGGCATGACCGTCAAGGCATTCATGGACGGCCGAGAGATGATCGAATCGCTCCATGACCGCATCACGGGCCGTGTGACCTGCGAGGATCTCTACGACATGGACGGCAACGTCATTGTCAAGAAGAATCACATGATTACACCTTCCCGTGCCGATGAGTACTTAAAGCATGGACGCAATGCCAAGGGCGAGCCGGTCGATCCGACCACCGACGGCGTCAAGATCCGCACGATCCTGACCTGCCGCAGCCACATCGGCATCTGCGCAAAGTGCTACGGTTCCAACATGGCTACCGGCGAGATGGTTCAGGTCGGTGAGGCGGTCGGTATCATTGCCGCACAGTCCATCGGTGAGCCCGGAACGCAGCTGACCATGAGAACCTTCCACACCGGCGGTGTTGCCGGCGGCGATATCACACAGGGTCTTCCCCGTGTCGAGGAGCTGTTTGAGGCAAGACGCCCGAAGGGACTTGCCATCATCTCCGAGTTCGCCGGAACGGTTGCAGTCAAGGATACGAAGAAGACGCGCTCGGTCATCGTCTCCAATGATGAGACCGGTGAGTCGAAGGAGTACCAGATCCCGTACGGTTCCCGTATCAAGGTGCAGGACGGACAGGTGATCGAGGCCGGTGATGAGCTGACCGAGGGCTCTGTCAACCCGCACGATCTGTTAAAGATCAAGGGTATCCGCGCCGTGCAGAACTATCTGCTGCGCGAGGTGCAGCGTGTGTATCGTCTGCAGGGCGTTGATATCTGCGACAAGCACATCGAAGTCATCGTCAGACAGATGCTCAAGAAGGTCCGCATCGAGGAACCCGGTGATACGAGGTTCCTGCCCGGAAGTCTTGTAGATGTCCTGGAGTTTGAGGACGAGAATGAGCGGCTTGTTGCCGAGGGTAAGAAGGCGGCAGAAGGAAAGCGCATTATTCTTGGTATCACCAAGAGCGCACTTGCAACCGATTCCTTCATGTCGGCTGCATCCTTCCAGGAGACCACGAAGGTTCTCACCGATGCCGCAATCCGCGGCAGGGTGGATCCGCTGATCGGCCTGAAGGAGAACGTCATCATCGGTAAGCTGATTCCGGCAGGTACCGGCATGAAGCGTTACCGTGACACGAAACTCTCCACCGATGCACATCTCGAGGGAAGGCTGAACTTAAAGCAGCAGATCCTCGATGACAACGGCGAGGCTGAGGAGACGGAAGGCAGCACGGACGCAGCGGCAAACGATTACGTTGCACTCGATGAGGATGAGACCGATAACACGGCGCCTCAGGGTACACCGGAGAGCGAGCCGGAGAAGATCCTGAACGACTGATCCATCTGAAACAGTAACAAACGGTATTAGAAAGACGGCTCTGCAGTAATGCGGAACCGTCTTTCTTGCGGTTGAGGGGAGAGAACTTCTGAGGTATTCTCTTCAGGGGTTCCATACAGAGAGAAGATGAAAGGAACCGGGCGGACCAGATCGCAGAGATCGCTTCCGCAAGCAGGAGGAATACCCGATTTTACCGCGATTTTTTCAAATTTTTCTTGACATCAGGAAAGGTGATTTCTATACTGATACGGTGTGACTGCAAAGCCATACCGTATTTTTTCGCGCCAAATTTGAGATCAGAGTGGTCATGGCGCGAGGCCAAATCTTTCAAGGAGGTGAAATAGAATGCCGACATTCAACCAGTTAGTAAGAAAGGGTCGTCAGGTTTCTTCCAAGAAGTCCAAGGCTCCTGCACTGCAGGTGGGCTACAACTCTCTGAAGAAGAAGCAGATCGATGCAAGTGCCCCGCAGAAGAGAGGCGTCTGCACAGCGGTCAAGACTGCAACCCCGAAAAAGCCTAACTCCGCGCTTCGTAAGATCGCCAGAGTTCGTCTTTCGAATGGTATGGAAGTTACTTCCTACATTCCGGGCGAAGGCCACAATCTTCAGGAGCACTCCGTCGTTATGATCCGTGGCGGAAGAGTGAAGGACCTGCCTGGTACCCGTTACCACATCATCCGTGGTACGCTCGATACCGCAGGTGTTGCAAACCGCAAGCAGGCTCGTTCCAAGTATGGCGCTAAGAGACCTAAGGCTGGTAAGTAATACTGCTAATTTGTAACGAAATGTTGGATTCTATGACACATAGAGAATTCTGTGCTGCCTGGAATCGACATGTGACACAGCAAGTTTAGTGAGTACCGATGAATTATCCATTGATAAGGAGGGAAGTATCATGTCGCGTAGAGGACATGTACAGAAGAGAGATGTATTAGCAGACCCCTTATACAACAGCAAGGTCGTCACCAAGCTGATCAACAGCATCATGCTTGATGGTAAAAAGGGCGTTGCACAGAAGATTGTATACGGCGCATTTGCAAAGGTTGAGGAAAAGAGCGGCAAGCCCGCACTCGAGGTTTTCGAGGGCGCAATGAACAACGTCATGCCTGTCCTTGAGGTCAAGGCAAGACGTATCGGCGGCGCTACGTACCAGGTCCCGATCGAGGTCAGACCCGAGAGAAGACAGGCACTGGCACTTCGCTGGATCACCATGTTCTCCCGCAAGAGAGGCGAGAAGACCATGGAAGACAAGCTTGCAGGCGAGATCCTTGATGCTTTCAACAACACGGGCGCTTCCGTAAAGCGTAAGGAAGATATGCACAAGATGGCAGATGCGAACAGAGCATTCTCTCATTATCGTTTCTGAGCATGAGAGATCTGGTTGTATCTGGACTCGACTAGGAGGATTAACCTGTGGCTGACAAGAGAGAATATCCCCTGGAGCGAACCAGGAACATCGGTATCATGGCCCACATCGATGCAGGCAAGACGACGCTGACAGAGCGTATCCTGTATTATACCGGTGTCAACTATAAGATCGGTGAGACCCACGACGGCACCGCTACCATGGACTACATGGAGCAGGAGCAGGAGCGTGGTATCACCATTACGTCCGCGGCAACAACCTGCCACTGGACGCTGGAGGACCACCACAAGAAGAAGGCGGGTGCTCTTGAGCACCGTATCAACATCATTGATACCCCTGGCCACGTTGACTTTACCGTTGAGGTTGAGCGTTCCCTTCGTGTGCTGGACGGCGCTATCGGTGTCTTCTCCGCAAAGGGCGGTGTCGAGCCTCAGTCAGAGAACGTCTGGCGTCAGGCTGATAAGTACAACGTCCCGCGTATGGCATTCGTCAACAAGATGGATGTCGTCGGCGCAGACTACTATGGCTGCGTCGATCAGATCAAGAACAGACTGAACAAGAACCCGATCATGATTAATATCCCGATCGGCAAGGAAGATACCTATATCGGCCTGATCGATCTGTTCGAGATGGATGCGTATTATTATAAGAATGATGACGGTACCGACATTGAGATCACGCCCGTTCCGGATGATCTGAAGGACGAGGCACAGATGTATCACGATCAGATGATCGAGCAGATCTGCGAACTTGATGACGACCTCACCATGAAGTTCCTGGACGGCGAGGAGCCTTCCACTGAGGAACTGAAGGCTGCACTTCGCAAGGCAACCTGCGAGGGCAGAGCTGTTCCGGTCTGCTGCGGATCCGCATACAAGAACAAGGGTGTGCAGAAGTGCCTGGATGCTGTCATCGAGTACATGCCTTCTCCGCTGGACATTCCTCCGATCGAGGGCAAGGATCTCGAGGGCAATCCGGTGACCCGTGAGTCTGATGACAACGAGCCGTTCTCCGCTCTTGCATTCAAGATCCTGACAGACCCGTTCGTCGGTAAGCTCGCATTCATGCGTGTTTACTCCGGCACCTGCAAGGCTGGTTCCTACGTTCTGAACTCCACCAAGGACAAGAAGGAGCGTATCGGCCGTCTGCTTCAGATGCATGCGAATAAGAGAAAGGAAATCGACGAGGTCTTCTCCGGAGATATCGCTGCTGCCGTCGGCTTAAAGGCTACGACGACCGGTGATACGCTCTGCGATGAGGCTCACCCGGTTATCCTTGAGTCCATGGAGTTCCCGGATCCGGTCATCGAGCTCGCAATCGAGCCCAAGACCAAGGCTGGCCAGGACAAGCTGACCGATGCACTGCAGAAGCTTGCAGAAGAGGATCCGACCTTCAAGGCTCACACCAATACGGAGACAGGTCAGACCATCATCGCCGGCATGGGCGAGCTGCACCTGGATATCATCGTCGACAGACTGCTTCGTGAGTTCCACGTCGAGGCAAATGTCGGTGCTCCGCAGGTCGCTTACAAGGAGACCTTCACGAAGCCGGTGGATCAGGAGTACAAGTACGTCAAGCAGTCCGGCGGCCGTGGCCAGTACGGACACTGCAAAGTCAAGTTCGAGCCCATGGATCCGAACGGCGAGGAGACGTACAAATTCGACAATGCCGTTGTCGGCGGCAACATTCCGAAGGAGTACATTCCTTCCGTCGGTGAAGGTATCGAAGAGGCAATGAAGGCCGGTTCCCTTGGCGGATATCCGGTGGTTGGCATTCATGCAACGGTCTATGATGGATCCTATCATGAAGTCGACTCTTCCGAGATGGCATTCCACATCGCGGGTTCCATGTGCTTCAAGGAAGCCATGAAGAAGGCAGCCCCTGTTCTTCTTGAGCCGATCATGAAGGTCGAGGTGACGATGCCTGAGGAATACATGGGCGATGTCATCGGTGATCTGAACTCCAGACGCGGCCGTGTGACCGGCATGGAGGACATCGGCGGCGGCAAGCAGGTCAATGCTTTCGTTCCGCTTGCACAGATGTTCGGCTACGCTACCGACCTTCGTTCCATGACCCAGGGCCGTGGCAACTACTCCATGTTCTTTGAGAAGTACGAGCCCGTTCCGAAGAATGTTGCGGAGAAGGTTCTGGACGCAGCAAATAAGGACAAATAATAAGGCATAACACCACAGTGTTTGCCTGAAACAGTGGGAAAACCCGTGCATTTTACCGTCATGGCGCTTGCACGGGCGTACACTGTTTAGTATAATAGCTTTTAGTGACTGATTCATCGGCAGTGATTAGACCAGTCACTGGCGATTATCAATGACTCATTTCCAAGGAGGAAAAATCAAATGGCAAAGCAGCATTTCGACAGAACAAAGCCGCATGTCAATATCGGCACGATCGGTCACGTTGACCATGGCAAGACGACTCTGACCGCTGCAATCACCGCAGTCCTGGCAGCAAGACTCGGCATCGATCCTGCAGTTCCTTTCGATCAGATCGATAAGGCTCCCGAAGAGAGAGCACGTGGTATAACCATTAACTCCGCTCACATCGAGTACGAGACTGCAAAGCGTCACTACGCACACGTCGACTGCCCTGGCCACGCTGACTATGTCAAGAACATGATCACCGGTGCAGCACAGATGGATGGTGCTATCCTCGTTGTTGCAGCAACCGATGGTGTCATGGCTCAGACCCGTGAGCACGTTCTGCTTGCAAAGCAGGTCGGTGTCCCGAAGATCGTTGTCTTCCTCAACAAGTGCGATATGATGGACGATCCTGATCTGATCGAGCTGACCGAGATGGATGTCCGTGAGCTCCTGAACGAGTACGGCTATCCGGGAGATGACACGCCGATCATCAAGGGCTCCGCTCTGAAGGCTCTTGAGAATCCTGCAGAGAAGAATCAGTGGACCGACGCTATCATGGAGCTGATGGATACCGTTGATACCTACATTCCGGATCCTCAGCGTGATAACGACAAGCCGTTCCTGATGCCCATCGAGGATGTCTTCACCATCTCCGGTCGTGGTACCGTTGCTACCGGCCGTGTCGAGCGTGGTATGCTGAAGCTCAACGATCCCGTTGAGATCGTCGGCATCAAGGAAGAGACCCAGAACTCCGTTGCAACCGGCATCGAGATGTTCCGCAAGACTCTGGATTATGCAGAGGCAGGCGACAACATCGGTGTCCTTCTCCGTGGTATCAACAGAACTGATATCGAGAGAGGCCAGGTTGTTGCAAAGCCCGGATCTGTTACCTGCCACAAGAAGTTCACGGCTCAGGTTTACGTCCTGACCAAGGACGAGGGTGGCCGCCACACTCCTTTCTTCAACAACTATCGTCCTCAGTTCTATTTCAGAACCACTGACGTTACCGGTGTTATCACTCTTCCTGAGGGAACTGAGATGTGCATGCCTGGTGACCACGTCGAAATGACGGTTGAGCTGATTCACCCGGTCGCTATGGAGCAGGGCCTTACCTTCGCTATTCGTGAGGGTGGTCGTACCGTTGGTTCCGGCCGTGTTGTCAGCATCCTCGAGTGATCTGATCACTGACCTGACATACCTGATGGTATAAAAATGGAGCTCTGATTCTCAGTTGAGAGTCAGGGCTCTTTTTTATGGCGTAATTTTCCGCCTGTGGTATGATAGAGACCGACTGAGAAAGTTTGTGGACTGGAGGATATCTATGCAGTACGTTCTGGCATCAAATTCACCGAGAAGAAGAGAACTGCTTTCAGGTCTTGGCATTCCGTTTACCGTTGTACCGGCGACGATGCCGGAGCATACGGCTGAGACGGAGCCGGAGAAAATCGTAGAATCTCTTGCGATGTCCAAGACCACCGAGGTTGCTGACCGCCTGATCCGGACATGCGCAGCAGGACAGAGTCTGTCGGATGACACGGTGATCATTTCTGCAGATACCATGGTATTCTGCAAAGGAAGAGCACTCGGGAAGCCGGATAATGAAGAAAAGGCGAGAGAAATGATTACCCTTCTGCAGGGAAGAGACCACACCGTGAGCACGGGAGTAAGTCTCATGTGGGTTGATGCGGAAAGTGCCGACCGCATGGCAGGTGTTCTTCGGGAGGCAATGTCCACCGGAGATCCGGAAGAAATAATGAGCGTGGAGACACGGATTCTGTCCGTCTGGGAGTCAAAGCACTTTGTACAGACCACCCGGGTGAAAGTCTATCCGATGACAGAGGAGGAGATCGAGAGATACATAGAGACCCCGGAGCCCTATGACAAGGCAGGAGCCTATGCCATCCAGGGCGCTTTTGCGCGTTACATTGAGGGGATCGAGGGAGACTACGACAATGTGGTAGGACTACCGGTAGCAAGACTGTATCAGGAGATGAAGAACAGTGCACTGATCTGATCAACGGATTGTGAGCAGTACACAATGAAAAAAGGTGTTCCCTGCCGCTAGCGGTGGGAACACTTTTTTGTTGTGCGCCCGGCGGCGCACGTTTCTAACCGGTGAAAGTCCGGAATCCGCCCGGTAGTGGGAAGGATACAGCCGAAAGCAAGGGTGTCCATC
>OMXP01000039.1 GCA_900315055.1 uncultured Lachnospiraceae bacterium | reverse complement strand
AACACAACATACTTCAGAAATAAAATTCATGATCTGATGATTACCAAACGGTAATTTCAGAATGATTGCTTTTATGTCTTCAAAGTACTGCTGTTGTTGTGTTCGGTAAAAGAATATCATGCGATTACCGATCTACAAGAAATCTACGCCATAAAGTAAGTCAGTTCTTTCCCGACGCGTCCTTTGCCATGCGGATCGTCTCCACATCGTCCTCATTGACACGGATATTGGAGATGTACTTGCGGCCCGCGGGCGTTGTCACCGTCATCTCAATGACCGACCCCGGCTCAATCGCGTGCTCTGCCACATCCTGCAGAAACGGGAACACCCTCGGGTGCTCCTGCGTAAAGAGCTGAAGCCTCTCCTGATATTTTCTGAAATTCATCGGATTGATCATATTTCACACCTCCTGATCGGTTCCTCCCCCTGTGCATCCTGCTATCTTACCAGATCCCGGGGGCTTTCGGATACAGACAGTTTGGGGACTGTGTCAGTCACTCCTTGAGATAGATCGGGCTGTTCAGGCCAAACGAGTAGATGATCTTCTCCCTGACCTTCACCTTCAGAATGCTCTCCATCGCCTCCGCGTAGATGGCAAGCTGCACCCGGTACTTTTCCACGAGCTCCTTAGCTTCCTTTACCTTGTCCGTCTTGTAGTCGACAAGCACCGCATAAGGTTCCCCGTCCGCACCGGTCTCCAGAAAGAGCGCGTCCACAATGCCCTGGACCAGCACCGTCTCCGACTCCGGAAAGCCGGCATTGAGGCGCCTTGCGGGAACCCCGTACACGAAGACCTGCTCCCGGAGAAGCTTTCCCCTCCGGTCCGCCTCTTCCATGCGCCGTGCAAGGTCCGTCTCGAAGAAGGGAAGAAACAGGGAGGGCTCCATAACCCCTGCCTGGGAATCCGTGATCTTCTTCTCTGCAAGCCAGCGGTTTACCGAAGCACTGATGTCCTCCGCGGAGACAGACGCGGTTTTGAAGTTCCAGAGCTCCATCGCCCGGTGAATGGCAGTTCCGCGCTCTGCTGCGGTGAGCTTTGGCGTTTTCCCCTCCTCCTGCACAAAGCAGGGGCGGATCACGTCGTGTTTTCGCCTCTCCGGGAAAGCCTGCCTTGCGCCTTCCGGCGCCGTCTCCTCCAGGGCGTCCTGTTCCCTCTCATAGGCGGCCTCCTTCAGCTCCGTGACGGTCGTTACCGTGTAGAGACCGTCCAGGTCCTGATGCGGGTACTGGCCGGAGAAGCGTTTTTCGAAGGTCTCGCCAAGAGAAGGCAGGGAGAGATCCTGCAGGCTCCCTGTCTCCCGCCCGATCTTTGCAAGTTCATTCCACCGGTCGTTCAGCCCCATCTGGTTCTTCACCCTGAAGATCACCTGGTCTGCGACGGGAACCGGCTTTACGTCAATGACGGAGGATGTCCCGTTTGCAAGAAGGGAGTCGAGAATGAGATCCAGGCACGAGGCGGAATCCTCGATCCTTGTGGCGGGAAGATACCCGTTCGGGTCCGTGCCCGGGAAATTTGCCTGTCTTTTTTCGATCTTCTCTGCTGCCGAGTCGACGTTTGCGGTAAGGATCAGCTTCTCCTTTGCCCGCGTCATCGCAACATAGAGAACCCTCAGCTCCTCGCCAAGGCTCTCTCTCCTGATCTGATCCGCAACCGCCTGACGGCGCAGCGTCCCCTCCTCGGAGGATGTATCAAGCTCCACGTAGTTGCAGCCAAGTCCCAGGTCCGTGTCCTCGATGAGGCGCCCCTTGCTGTCGCGCCCGAAGGCGTATTTTGTCGCAAGTCCCGACACGAACGTGATCGGAAACTCGAGGCCCTTGCTCTTGTGGATCGTCATCACGCGCACGACGTTCGCGTTCTCGTCGAGAACACTGGCCTCGCCCGCATCGACGCTCCCCCGCTCCATCGAGTCGAGGTAGCGAAGGAAACGGAAGAGTCCCGTGTAGCTTGTCTGCTCAAAGGCCTTTGCCTTTTCGATCAGCACCTCGAGGTTTGCGCTTCGCTGTTCTCCCGAGGGGAGGGCCGCAACGTACGCATCGTACTTCGTCTCCCGGATCAGGTTCTCCAGAAGATCGTGGATCGGCATCGTCTGCGCAAGGCGCCGCCAGGATTCGACCTTTTCCTCAAACTCAAGGCACTTCCTGGCAAGATCGCTTCCGTCCTCTCTCCTCGCCATGCGGAGCACGCCATTCCAGAGTCCCATCTGATCGATCCCCGCAAAGGCGCCGTTCCGGATCTGTTCGATCTCCTCCAGCGAAAAGCCGCCGAAGTACCCCCGCATCATGCCGTAGAGCGGGATATCCTGCCGGGGATTATCGATAACGCGAAGGCAGGCGATCACCTGCCGGATCTCCTCCGCCGAAAAGTAGCCGCTCTTCTGCTCGATGTAGACCGGGATCCCCTCCTCATCGAAGACGTTCTGGACGACATCGCCAAAGCTTACCTGGGAGCGGAACAGCAGGACGACATCGGAGTACTTCGGATCGCGAAATCCCCCGTTTCCGTCAGGGACTAAAAGCTTCCCTGCGCCGCCGTCCGTAAAGCCAAGAAGCTCCTTGATCCGGTGCGCGATCGCATGGACCTCCCGCTCCTTCCTTGCCGGCGCCTCGCTTTCATCGTCCGTATCCGGAGACGCAGCATCCACGTTTCCATCGTCGTCCCCTTCCGTCTCGACAAGAAGAAGCTCCGTCCGGTAGGGATCATCCTTCGTGCCGGTAAAGGTATCCGTTCCTCTGCCGCACTTCAGGGCCGCCTTCTCATCGTAGGCGACATTCCCGACCTCCGGGCGCATGATGCGGGCAAACACCTCGTTGACCGCATCGAGAACCTCCGGGCGGGAGCGGAAGTTTTTATCAAGGTCGATGCGCTCGGTCTTTGGATCGTCCTCTTTATAGGTCTCAAACTTTCGAATGAAGATATCCGGCCGCGCGTTCCGGAACCGGTAGATGCTCTGCTTCACATCGCCGACCATGAACCTTGCATACCGGCGCTTCGTCCCGTCCTTTTCAAGATCTCCCGCGATGGTCCCGAGGAGCAGTTCCTGCACCTCATTGGAGTCCTGATACTCGTCGATTAAAACCTCGTCATAGTAGGAGCGAAGGGAGAGCGCAACGGAGGTCTCCTCCAGCGTCCCGTCCTCCTTCTTTGTAAGGAGGATCCTGAGGGCGAGGCGCTCGAGATCCGTAAAGTCGATGACGTTCTGCTTTTTCTTTGCGGCTCTCAGCATGCGAAGATACTGCATCGCAAGGCGGCAGAGGGTCTTTAAGGGCCCTGCCATCGTCTGCATGTGCGTGACCTCAAGCTCTGCCGGGAAGACAAAATAGGTGTCATGAAGGCGGGCAAGGAGCTTCTTTGCCGCATCTCTTCCGTTCTTTACCCTGTCTGCAAGATCCGGATCCACCGCTTCCTTTGCCTTTCCGCGAAGCGAGGCCAGGCGGGAGAAGGTGATGCCGGTGGCATTCCGGAGTATCTCATACAGCGTCAGGAGATGCTTCGGGCCCTCTCCCTTCTGATACCGGTCGACGAAGGTCTTCTCCTTTAAGATCGCATCCCTTGCTTCGTCAAGATCTGCCGCATGGAACGGAATGAGGAAGAGGCTCCCCGCATCGTCCGCAAGGTTTCCAAGGTATGCCCCGGGGCCTGCACTGTCACGGCACAGATCCTCCATCTCCTCATAGGAAGAGAGGAGGTTCAAAAGGTGCTCCAGGGTCCTCGAGAGAATCCTTCGAAACCAGAGGGTTTCGGCAAGATCCTCCGCGTCCCTCACCTCATAGTCGTGGCTTCTCTCTTCGAGCCACCCCTCTCCGTCCGCGTGGGCGGAGGATGCACGGTAGAGGAAGAAGAGAAGGTTCATAAGGTCCTGATCGTTCGTTCCCCGGACAAAGACCTGAAGGCACTCACGAAATTCCGCATCGGAGACGGCAACCGCGGGATCCTCAAAGATCTCCTGAAACGCCGCCTGTTTTGTCTCGTCCTCCTCGGGGGTGTCGGATTCTTCGTCCTTTGTTTCTTCCGGCTTCCCCTCGTGGACGCCGTGGACGATCTCGAGGAACTGCTCCATCGTGTCCTGCTCGATGACGATGCTCTCCATCTCATCGATCTGCCGAAACGACGGATCCAGGCCGATGGCGGAGAAATGGTTTCGAAGAAGGAACGTGCAGAACGAGTCGATCGTCGTGATCTGCGCGTGGTGCAGAAGGGTTTCCTGCTTCTGAAGGTGGCGGTTTGACGGGTCCTTCAAAAGGCGTTTGCTGATCGCCGCCCCGATGCGCTCCCGCATCTGGGCCGCCGCGGCCCGCGTGAAGGTGACGACAAGCAGCCGGTCGATGTCCATCGGGTGCTCGCCCTCGGTGATCATGCGGATGATCCGCTCCACAAGCACCGCGGTCTTGCCGCTTCCTGCGGCGGCGGAAACCAGCACGTTGTGGGAGCGGGCGCAGAGCACCTTTTCCTGTTCTTTTGTAAAGTGAATCTCACTCATCTTTTGTTACTTCCCCGCTGCTGTAGTACGGAATGATCGCATGATAGGAATAGCCGGGCAGGCGCCGGTCAAAGCCGCAGGCGTCCGCAAACGGACAGAACGTGCAGGTCGAGCGGTCCCCGAGGATCTTCGGATCCGCGGTCACGTTCCCCGAGAGGATCTCCTCCGCGATATGGCAGCAGACACGCTCCATGTCCGCACCAAGGTGACGCAGGCCGTCCAGTGTCCGGACGTCCTTCGATACGCCGAGCGTCCCGTCCTTTTTCTTTTTCACCCGGATGACATCCGAGTCCCCGGTAAAGGCCGTGTCGAGATGCGGCACCGCGCCTTCCACGACAAAACCCTTCGGGCGAAGGGAGAGCAGGATCTTCTCCTTAACCTTCTTCTGAACATCTGCCGGATCCTCTCCCGTCCCGGAAAAGACCGCGTCCTTTCCGGAGAGCACGGGATCCGCGAAGTGATAGTACAGAAGCGCTGCGGGCTCCATCCTGTCGCTCTGCGGGATCCCCGTGACCTTCCCGCGAAGGACTGCCTCCATGTACAGGACAAGCTGCAGCTGCAGTCCCGCGCGCATCTTGTCCTCTTCAAGCTTCCTGTCGCCGGACTTGTAGTCGACGATCTTAACCAGCACGGTGCCGTCCTCGAGGACGCAGAGATCGATCCGGTCAATCCGTCCGTGGAGGATCAGCTTCCTCCCGTCGGATAACGGGAACGTGTACGACCCGTCCTCGCCGAAGTCCGCCTCAAAGGCCGCAGGGTCGAAATCGCCCTTCTGCACCTGGAAGGCGAGGGTTGTCGCCGTGCGGTACAGGAGCTTCTCCATGCGGGAGAGGCTGTAGCGGTTTCTTGCGCTCTCCAGAAAACGCGCATCCTGCGTCTGTGAGATCGCGGTGGCCGTCAGCCGCCTTGCATCCTCCGGGGTAAGACTCCGAAAGGAGAGGTTCTCCTTTTCCAGTTCCTCCGAGAAGCGCTGAATCCCCTCGTGAATGAGGGTTCCGGCATCCCTTGCATCGATCCTGTGCTCGTCCCGCTCCTTGAGGTGCAGGCCGTAGCGAAGGAAGTGCTGCAGGTAGCAGCCCGCCGCGCTCTCAAGGCGTGTCACCGACCCCTCAATGGTATCGCCGTAGAGATCCCGTGCCGCAGCCTCCGGCAGAGGCTTCGGATCGTAGCGAAGGAAGGCCGTCTTTGTCAGGTCCTTCAGCTCCTCCCGGGTATCCTGCTGCAGGGCAAGGTAGCCGTAGAGGGTAAGGAACGACTCCCGTTCCCTTGCCTTCCCGTCGAGGGCGCCGTCCGCAAAGGAGCGGATGCCCCTCGAGAGATACCGCAGGGCGTCCTCCTCTCCCGTAAGGCGCTCCTCCACCGGTGCCTGCTCGGGGTACTCTTCCGCAAGTCCCGGAAAGAGCTGCCGGAACAGGGAAATGAGGTAGGACGGGCGAAGGGAAGCCCTTGCCGCATCGGTCCTCGTATAGGAGACGATCAGCCTTTCGGTGCAGACAAGGAGGTTCATGTACAGGTGAAGACGCTGGATATACATCTCCTCTCTTGGCGTCGGGGCAAGCTCATGGCCCGCATTCTCGAGAAATTCCCGGTCAAGATCCGACAGGAGCCCGCCCTTCGAGGTGCTCCGCGGGATGTTTCCGTCGTTTGCCCCGAGAAGGAAGAGGACCTTCACGCTGTTCATGCGGGATCTCTCGATGTCTCCCACAAAGATCCGGTCCACCTTCTGGGGAATGGTGCCGATCACAAGGCTGGAAAATCCCGCCTCGAGAAGCTCGAGATAGTCGCCGGCGGAAATCTTCTCGTCTCCTAAAAGGTCATAGATCTCATCGAAAAGATCGATGAGTGCGGCGTAGATCTGTGCATATTCCGAGGAGCGGACATAGTCGCCTTTTGCCTCAAAGTCGTCCGAGAGGCGCTCGAGCTTGTCCTGTGCGTGCACGGCTTCAAGGTACGCGTACAGCGCCGCCGTGCGCTCCGCTGCCGTATGCCGCCCGGACAGATGCGCCGGGGCGATCTCCTGCAGGAACTGTTTTCTCGACTCCTCGACAAAGGAAAGCTCCCGCACCGTGCTCTCCGGCAGGGCAGAGAGCACGTCCTTCTCCGGAAGGAAGCTCTTCTCAAAGGCCCTCCTCGAGTGAATGCCGTTTGCCAGGCAGTAGTTCTCCAGCGCATCGATCCGTGCAAAGGAAAGACCCGAGAGGCCCGCTCTTAAGTAGTGGAAGACGCTCTCATAGCTGAAGTCCTCGAGAAAGACGGACAGCAGTCCCCGGATCGATTCCAGAAGAGGGTTCTCGACCACCTTCCTTGTCCGGTCCACATAGACCGGGATGTGGTAGAAGGCCGCCTCCTCGTCGATGAAATCGCCGTACGTCTCGATGTTTCCCGTCACCACACCGAAGTCCCGATAGGCATAGCCCTCCTCCCGGACCATGCGGCTGATGGCAATGCACATGCTGCGCACTTCCTCCCTGGGACCGGAGCAGCACATGAGGCGCACACAGGACGGTGCCTCGTTTTTGCCTCCGTAGGACGGCGCGGGATAGCGAAACAGGGCCTTCGAGAGAATGGCAAGCCCGGGGTTGTCCGAAAAGCGGGGCGGGATCTTCTGTGCAAGGTCCTGATCGATATCCTCTCCCCGCTCTGCTCCTGCCGCCTTCCCGCAGCGCATGAGATCACAGGCGGTCTTCCTTGAAAGGTAAAACAGATCCTGGGGATCGAGCTTCTGCCCGGGAACGAGGGATGAAAACGGAACGCCCCCGTCCTCCCCGAAGGGCAGGGCGATGATGACATCGTCTGCGGCCTTCATGAGGGCCGTGATGACTTTGTACTGCCTCGGGGTAAACCCGAGGAATCCGTCGATCACGATGTCGGAGCCTTTGATGAGCGCAGAATCCGGGATCTTTTCTGCGAGAAGATCGAGTCTCTCCTCGCCGGTCAGGAACTTGTCCTTCTCAAAGGAAAGAAACCCGTCAAAGATCGTCGCAACGTCCGTAAGCCGTGCAGAAAGCGCAGACTGCCCCCTCTCTCTGGCATAGTCCGCAAGATCCCGCACATCGTCCGGTTCAAGGTCATACTTCATGAACTCCGAGATGAGGTCCTTGACCTTCGTCACATACCCCGGCCGGCTCATCTTCCCGGACAGTGCAGTGAGGTCCTTTTCGCAAAGAGACGAAACCCGTCTTACGATGAGAGCCTTGCCGACATCGTTCAGTGCCTTCCTCTCGGGCATGCCGCTTTCCTGGAACACGCGGTAGGACAGGCGTCCGAAGGAAAGGAAGTCGACGTTCAGAATGCCGTGCGCGCTTCCGCTTCGAAGCACCAGGTTCTTCTCGGTTTCCAGCGAGTACTGTTCCGGTACGATATACAGGTAGTGCCTGAGTGTTTTCTCCTCTCCCCTCACATAGGAGGAGAGCGATTTTTCCGCCTTCTCCAGAATCATGCTCTGCAGATACGAGCTCTTCCCGGAGCCCGTGGCGCCATAGCAGAATCGATAGCTCATGCTCTCTCCTTACAGCCTGATGTCCTTTACCCCGTCATAGATAAGATCCGGCGTGACTTCCGATTTCCCGGCATCGTCCATCGTCGCCTCGCCGGACAAAACGAGGATCGAGGTAAAGCCCGCGTTTACCCCTGCCGCAACGTCCGTGTACAGCCGATCTCCCACCATGGCGATTTCGCTCCTCTCCACCCCCGGAAGGCGGCTCATGAGATAGTCCGAGATCGTCCGCTCGGGCTTTCCGATGACAACGTCCGGCCTGCGGCCCGTCGAGGTCTCGACAAGAGAGATAAACGATCCCGCGTCCGGGATAAAGCCGGTCCTTGTCGGGCAGTTGAGATCCGGGTGGGTCGCAACATAGGGAACTCCCGCCCGGACAAAGTCGCAGAAACGGCAGAGCTTTTCATAGGTAAGTTCCGTGTCAAACCCGAGGACCGCAACGTCCGGATTCTCATCGACAAGCTGGATTCCCTCCGCCGAAAACTCCTCAGAGAGGAAGTGATTGCCAAGAAGCCCGACCTTTGCCCCCGGGAAATGCTCTTTCAGGTACCAGCAGGCGGCCTCCCCGCTTGTTACGATCTGCTCCTTCGATACGGAAAGCCCCATTTTCGAGAGCTTTTCGACATACGCCCCGGGGTTTTTCGAGGAGTTGTTCGTGAGGAACAGGTAGGATCGTTCGCTTTCCTTCACCCGGGCGAGAAACTCTCTTGCCCCCGGGATCCAGGTGGTATCGAGGTAGATCGTGCCGTCCATGTCGAGGGCAAAGACCTTCACCTTTGCAATTCTGTTTTCCGCATCTTCATTGACCTTTGGCAGCATCATTCTTTTTTCCTCTCCATCTTTGCAGTCACTGACATTGTACACGATGCCGGGTTCCGGCGTCGGACGTTTTCGGGCAAAAAAAGATCTTCGCGGCAGTACACCGCGAAGACCGAACCAAAAATCAATGTACAGGAAGAAACCGCAGGCTGATCTCAGCCCTTCTTCTCCCGCTTCTTCATATCCGCCTCATCGCCGTAGCTCTCGCCCTGGTGAATCTGCAGATCAACGCCCGTGTCATTGGGCTCGCCTTCCTCAAACTTGTAGTCCTTTCCGGGCAGTGCGGCGTTCAGGATGATGCCGACAAGGGAGCCGGTTGCAAGGCCGGAGAACGAGATCGTTGCGGCGCCGACATTGAAGCTGATCGCACCGGCGCTGGAGTAGTTGATGCCGATGGAGAGCACGAGGATCAGGGCAGCGATCAGGACGTTGCGGCTCTTCGAGAAGTCGCAGTGGGTCTCGACGAGATTTCTGACACCGACGGCGGAGATCATGCCGTAGAGGATCAGCGAGATGCCGCCGATCGTGGCAGAGGGCATGACTTCGATGATCGCCGCAAACTTCGGGCAGAACGAGAGGATCACGGCGATGACAGCCGCGACGCGGATGACGAACGGATCATAGACTCTCGTCAGCGTCAGGACGCCGGTATTCTCGCCGTAGGTCGTGTTGGCCGGTGCGCCGAACAGGGAAGCGAAGAAGGTCGCAAGGCCGTCGCCGGTCAGCGTGCGGTGCAGTCCCGGATCCTTAATGTAGTTGATGCCGGTGGTCGAGGAAATGGCGGAGATATCTCCGATGTGCTCCATCATCGTCGCAAAGGCGATGGGAACGATGGTGATGACAGAGCTGAGCAGCAGTGCATGGTTCACATTGCCGCTTGTGAAGATGGAGAACACAGTTCTGCTGTAGTCCAGCGGAATGCCGAACCAGGCAGCCTCCTTCACCGGGGTGAAATCAATCAGTCCCGCGCAGGCAGCAACGAGATAGGATGCGATGACGCCCATCAGAATCGGGACGATCTTGATCATGCCGCGGCCCCAGATGTTGCAGATGATGACCACGACGATGGCGACCAGGGCGATGGCCCAGTTCTGCTCACAGTTGGAGATGGCCGTCGACGAGAGGTTCAGGCCGATGGCAATGATGATGGGTCCCGTGACAACCGGCGGGAAGAAGCGCATGACCTTGCTCGCGCCGAAGGCCTTGAACAGTGCTGCCAGTACCAGGTACACAAGACCTGCGCAGGCAACGCCGAAGCAGGCGTAGGGAAGGTCGGGATTCGGCTGCCCGTCGACAAGAGGGGCGATGGCCGCATAGCCGCCGAGGAATGCGAAGGAGGAGCCGAGGAATGCCGGAACCTTCTTCTTGGTAAGCAGATGGAACAGGAGTGTTCCAAGCCCTGCCCAGAGCAGGGTGGTCGACACGGACAGGCCGGTCAGGAGCGGTACCAGGACCGTTGCACCGAACATGGCGAACACATGCTGGAAGCCCAGCACCAGAACCCTTGGCGTACCAAGGCTCTTTGCATCGTAGATCGGCTCCTCACCGATCTTTCTTTCCTGTGAACTCATTTTTCCTCCTCCATAAAGAAAACCGTCAACATGCTCTCAAAAAAAGGCAGAGAACCTGTCCCCGGCTCTCTGCCTGATTTTGCCTTTCTATTCCTCGGGCTTTTCCCCCGTCTCGTCCGAGTCATCAAAGAAGCTTTCGCTGTGCATCTCTTCCTTTCCGGCGACCTCTGCTTCTTCCTTTACCTCTGCAGGGGTATCATCGGCTTCTTCCTTTTCTTCTTCCTCAGTATCCGGATCCTTCGGCTCTTCCTCTTCGGGCTCCTCATCGACGAAAGTCTCAGTGTGCTCTTCCGGCTCCGACTCCTCCGCCTTTTCCGTATCCTCTTCCTTTGCATCCTCATTCAGGATGTCGCGGACCTTGTTTGCGGAGTCGACAACGGTATCCCGGACCTTTGTCGCGGCGTTGCCCATCTCCTTCAGGACATCCTCCCCCTTGGGGCCGATGCTCTCCTTGACCTTGTCCATCGCGGCTTCGGTGCCGTGCTTGATCGTGGTATAGGCGCGGCTGGCAGCGTCTTTGATCTGCTCTTCATAATCATCAGTAGAAGATGCTTTCGTCTCCTCTGTGCTGTCCTCATTCTTTGTGACGGTCTCCGACGCCTTCTTCTTTGCGTCCTGATCCAGTGCATAGTAGACACCGACTGCGACGGCACCAAGGATACCGACACCGGCGACGAATTTCCCGAACTTGCTCATTGAAGTACCTCCATCTCATTGATGTACACGAAGGCTCCCCGCCTTACCTGGATTTTGTAACAGTTTACCCCACCCGTGTCGAATTGAAAAGCGCAATTCGTGCGGAATTTACGAAAGGAACCGGAAGGTGTGCGGTCAAAAATCATGCAAATTTACGTAAAATCCGCGGTGCGGGGCTTGTTCCGCTCCTGCAATCGTGTTATGATTGGTTCGACCTGTATAGTCAACATATTTAAGTCTTATTGACCGAATTTTACTTCTGGTCAATCTCTGTATCAATTCCGGAGTGTTTTCAAACCATGAATGACAAGTTCTTTGACCTGAAAAAGGAAAAGCAGGACCGCATGATCAATGCCGGGCTGCATATCTTTGCGATGAACGGCTACCGTCACGCGAGCACCGATGAAATCGTCAAGGAAGCCAACATCAGCAAGGGTCTGCTCTTCCACTACTTTGAGAGCAAGGCCGGTTACTATTCCTTCCTCTATGACTACGCAACCCGCTACGCGATCCTGGAGCTGACCAGTCAGATCCGGGACAGCAAGGTGGATTACTTCTCCCTGCACCGGCAGATCCTCCGCGTCGAGGAAGACCTGCTCGGCCAGTACCCGTACCTGTACCTCTTCCTGCAGTCCTGTGAGCTCGAGGACGATCCCGAGGGGCTCGCCCATCTGTCCACCCCGGAAAAGACCGTAAAGGACTACTGCATCAGTCTTCTGAGCGACGCGGACCTCTCCTCCTACATTCGTCTCACCGGACGCGAGGAGATCTCGGAGCTGATCCGGGAGGTGAAGCTCCAGGAGATGCGGGAGCTCTTCCCGACAGGACACCCCGTTTCGGACTACACCACTAAGATGACGCACACGATTGATCTTCTGCAGCGCCTCTCGTCCGCTTTATAATCGCTTTCTCTGATATCGTTTTTCATACCGAAAAGATCCGGCCTGCCGCACTGACAGACCGGGTCTTTTCGTCTCACCCCTTTTCCCAGACTCCTGCGAGGATCCCGATTCCCCGCCCGATCTCCTCTTCCGACAGGGCCGCAAAGCCGATGAGGAACGTCGGCGGGACGGAAGATGAAAGCGGGTGTTCCTTCATCGCCTGCCCTCTTAAAGGATAGACAACAACACCTGCCCGAAGCGCCAGCTCTGTCATCTCCCGTTCCATCTGACCAGGATCTCTGCCCTCCGGATCTTTGCTGATCACGACGTGGAGTCCCGCCCCATCCCCGTGCACCGTAAAGTCCGGCAGCTTTTGTGCAATGAGCGACAGGCACAGGTCGTGTTTTGCCCGGTATCCCTTCCGCATGCGAAGAAGATGCCGTTCGAAATACCCCCCGTCGATAAACTCCCGGAGGATGCTCTGATCGAGGCGGGAGCACGTCCCGGAGAGGAAGCTGCAGTTTTCCCGGTATACCGAAAGAAGATCCGGTGGCAGAATCAGAAAGCTGATCCGGATTGCCGGCGCAATGGACTTCGAAAAGGAGCCGATGTAGATGACTTTACCGCTCCGGTCAAGACTTTGCAGCGCCGGTACGGGCTTCCCGAGGTACTTGAACTCGGAGTCATAGTCGTCCTCGATCAGGTACCGCCCGGGTGCCTCGTTTGCCCACTGCAGGAGCTCGAGACGTCTCGGATAGGGCATGAGAATTCCCGTCGGATACTGGTGCGCCGGCATTACGTAGGCTGTATCGCAGGAAGCCGCGGTGAGGTCGTCCGGCTGCATCCCCGCCTCATCCATGGAGACCGGCTCCACCTCATACTCGAGCGCTTTGAAGATGTCATAGGCCCGCAGATAGGTTGGATTCTCCATTCCCACCCGCCTGTTGTCCCCGAGGATGTATTTGAGGAGCATCAGGAGGTAGTCATTTCCGGCGCCGATCACCACCTGTTCCGGAGCGCAGGAAAGTCCCCGGGAGAGACGAAGGTATCGAGCGATTGTCTCCCGGAGTGACAGGTCTCCCTGCGGATCCCCGCGGTAAAAAATGTCCGCCTTCTGCGTCACCAGAAGCTCCCGCAGGATCTTCCGCCAGGTCGCATACGGGAATGCCGTCATGTCGATCTTTCTCGGTGAAAAATCGATTCGGTCATTATCGACGTATTTCTCTTCTGTTTCTGCGGCTTTGCGGGGTGTGGTGCTTTCCTCAATAGAATCTTTTCGGTCAATATCTATGTTTGTCGGTATGGTCCGGCACACATACGCCCCGCTGTTCTTTTTCATCGCGATGTAGCCCTCAAGGCTCAGCTGCTCATAGGCGAGGGTCACCGTTGACCGCGAGACATGGAGGAAGGACGAGAGGGAACGGGTCGATGGCAGCTTCTCACCGCCCTTCAGCTCGCCCCGGATGATCCTGTCGCGGATGTTTTTGTAGATCTGTTCATAGAGATGTGCCGGATCGTCCGGCTTCAGCGTGATGTTCAGGTCCATTGTATTCCCAGAATTTATAAAAAGTCCCGCGGGATTCCCGCGGGACCGGAACTTCTGATCTTAATCAGTTCTTCTTTGCCGGCAGTTTGAAGCTGCTCTTTAAGGAGACGATGCGGTTGAACACCGGCTCGCCGTCCTTCGAGTCCTTGCAGTCCACGCAGAAGAATCCGTTGCGGATGAACTGAAAGCGGTCGAACGGCTTTGCATCTGCAAGAGAGGGCTCGCAGAACGCCTTTACGATCTCGATGCTGTGCGGGTTCAGGTTCAGCTCGCCGGTCTCCGGATCGTAGACACCCTTCTCCTCGTCAATGATGTTCTCATAGAGACGGACCGTGAAGGTCTTTGCGGTGGTCGCCTCGACCCAGTGGATCGTGCCCTTGACCTTGCGGCCGGTAAAGCCGGAGCCGGACTTCGTCTCGGGATCATAGGTGCAGTGGACAACCGTCACCTTTCCGTTCTCATCGGTCTCAAACGACGTTGCCTTGACGAAGTACGCATACATGAGGCGAACCTCGTTTCCGGGATAGAGTCTCTTGTACTTCGGCACGGGCTCTGCCATGAAATCGTCCCGCTCGATGTAGAGCTCTCTCGAGAACGGCACCTGTCTGGATCCGAGATCCGGATTCTCCAGGTTGTTCGGCGCATCGATCATCTCGACCTGCCCCTCCGGGTAGTTGTCGATGATGAGCTTAATCGGATCCAGCACGGCGAGCATGCGCGGTGCGGTGGGCTTCAGGTCCTCGCGGATGCAGTACTCCAGAGCCGCATAGTCATTGATTGACTGGCTCTTCGAGACACCCGCCATGTCGACGAACTTCTTGATCGACTCCGGCGTGAAGCCGCGGCGGCGAAGACCGGAGATCGAGACGAGTCTCGGATCATCCCAGCCGTCGACGATCTTCTGCTCGACGAGCTTCTTAATGTAGCGCTTGCCGGTCACGACGTTGTTGAGATACAGCTTTGCAAACTCGATCTGGCGCGGCGGCACCGGGAACTCGGCCTCTCTCACGACCCAGTCGTAGAGCGGGCGGTGATCCTCGAACTCGAGGGTGCACAGCGAGTGCGTGATGCCCTCAATGCCGTCCTCGATGGGGTGTGCGAAGTCGTACATCGGATAGATGCACCACTTGTCGCCGGTGTGCTGATGCGTCAGATGCGCGACACGGTAGATGATGGGATCTCGCATGTTGATGTTGGAGGAGGCCATGTCAATCTTGGCACGAAGCGTCTTCTCGCCATCCTTGAACTCCCCGTTCTTCATGCGCTCGAACAGGTCCAGGTTCTCCTCGATGCTGCGGTCCCGGTTCGGGTCATTCTTTCCGGGCTCGGTCAGCGTGCCGCGGTATTCCTTGATCTCCTCGGCAGACAGATCCGAGACATAGGCGTGACCCTTCTTAATGATCTTCACGGCGATCTCGTACATCTTGTCGAAGTAATCAGATGCGTAGTAGATCTTGCCGTCGTATTCCGGGCAGAGCCACTTCACGTTGTCGATGATCGCATCGACGAACTCGGACTTTTCCTTCGTCGGGTTCGTGTCGTCAAAGCGCAGGTTGAACTGTCCGCCGTACTCCTTGGCAATGCCGTAGTTCAGCAGAATGCTCTTTGCGTGGCCGATGTGCAGATATCCGTTCGGCTCCGGGGGAAAGCGCGTGTGAACGTGGTCATAGACGCCGTCCTGTAAGTCCTTGTCGATATCGAGTTCAATGAAGTTCTTGTTCTCCCCGTTGAGCGGCGGGATCTTGCTGCCGTCGATTACGGGTTTAATCTCTTCTGCTGCCATGGCAAACCTCTTGTTTTAAACAACAGACTTGCCGCTGCGCGGCAGGCGCAGCGGCATGTCCGTTTCTGTTCTGTGTGATTGATTACCGAAAGAACTAGCTCTCGTCGGAAGAGTAGTTCGGTGCTTCCTTGGTGATCTGGATATCGTGCGGGTGGCTCTCACGAAGCGATGCACTCGTGATCTTGATGAACTTGCTGTTGTCCTGCAGCTCC
Source organism: uncultured Lachnospiraceae bacterium (assembly GCA_900315055.1). Taxonomy (GTDB): domain Bacteria; phylum Bacillota; class Clostridia; order Lachnospirales; family Lachnospiraceae; genus CAG-791. The sequence continues at coordinate 11,730 of OMXP01000039.1, read as the reverse complement.
TTGATGTTGTGGGAGCCGGTCAGGCCCATACCGGAGCGGATGCCGCCCATCAGCTGGAAGACCGTATCCTCGACGGAGCCCTTGTAGGCCACACGGCCCTCGACGCCCTCGGGGACGAGCTTCTTTGCGTTCTCCTGGAAGTAGCGGTCCTTGGAGCCGTTCTCCATCGCGGCGATGGAGCCCATGCCGCGGTAGACCTTGTACTTTCTTCCCTGATACAGCTCGGTAGCTCCCGGGCTCTCCTCGCACCCTGCAAAGATGGAACCCATCATGCAGACGTTGCCGCCTGCTGCCAGAGCCTTGGTCATATCGCCGGAGTACTTGATACCGCCATCGGCGATGATCGGGATGCCGTACTCCTTGGCAACTGCATACGAATTCATGACTGCCGTGATCTGCGGCACGCCGCAGCCCGTGACTACACGGGTCGTGCAGATGGAGCCGGGTCCGATACCGACCTTGACGGCGTCCGCACCGGCCTCGATGAGAGCTCTCGTGCCCTCGCCCGTTGCGACATTGCCGGCGATGACATCAAGATCCGGGAATTTCTCCTTGATCATGCGCAGGCACCGGAGGACGTTCTCGGAGTGGCCGTGGGAGGAATCGAGGACAACGACATCGACCTTTGCGGAGACGAGCTCCTTGACACGGTCAAGGCAGTTCGCGGTGATGCCGACGGCAGCGCCGCACAAGAGTCTCCCCTGCTCATCCTTTGCAGCCAGCGGATACTTGATCGTCTTCTCGATATCCTTGATCGTGATGAGACCGACCAGGTTTCCGTCATCATCGACAAGCGGAAGCTTCTCCTTCTTGCTCGATGCGAGGATTGCCTTTGCCTCCTCGAGGGTCGTGCCAACCTTCGCGGTGACCAGGTTGTCCTTGGTCATGACCTCGGAGATCTTCTTCGAGTAGTCGGTTTCAAACTTCAGGTCGCGGTTCGTAATGATGCCGACGAGCTTGCGGCCGTTGGTGATGGGCACACCGGAGATCCGGAACTTGCGCATCAGATCCTCGGCGTCTGCCAGCGTGTGATCCGGAGACAGGAAGAACGGATCCGTGATGACACCGTTCTCGGAACGCTTCACGCGGTCGACCTGCTCAGCCTGCTCTTCAATCGACATGTTCTTGTGGATGATGCCGATGCCGCCCTGGCGTGCCATTGCGATGGCCATGCGGTCCTCGGTGACCGTGTCCATGCCGGCACTCATCATCGGGATGTTCAGCTTGATCTTCTTGGTCAGATGAGTTGTGACATCCACTTCGTTCGGCACAACCGTGGAATACGCCGGTACCAGCAGTACGTCATCAAAGGTTATGCTGTCGCCAATTATTGTTGCCAAAGCTACTCTCCTCCTTTTCTCAATCTTCTGTTGTACGTCTATCCTGTTGCGAAATCTATTGCCTTTCAGTCCATGACGACCTTGCGCGGTGCAAAGGTTCTGATGGATCGAACCAGCTTTTCCACTTCCGGATTCTCCGGATCCAGGGTTAACAGGATTCTCGTATCCGGCAGGTACAGCTCAAAGAGATTTGGATCATCCTTGTGATGATTGCTGTAGTCGAGGGTTGGCACCTGGCGGTGGGAGAAGTCATGCAGAGCATCCTTGTTGGTGCTCTTTGCGAGAATCTCCATCTTGTTCAGATCATAGGTGCCCATGTGCTTGCGGTTTTCCTTGTTCAGGATCTTCGCCACGCGAAGTTCCCGGTCCACCAGCGCATACTCGTAATCAACATACGTATAGCGTCCCAGAAACCAGGCAAGGAACGCCATCACAAAGATGAGGGCCACGAATACCAGGGTGATGCCGAAGCTGGCGCCGCTGCCGGCAACCATGGTTGCCAAAAAGAAAAAGCATACCGTCAGCACAATGCATAACACACGCACAATGCTCACTGATACGCTCTTGCCCCTGCTCACGACTACTTCAATACATCCTTCTTCCAGCATGGATTCCCTGCTCCCTTGTGTCCCGTTTGTTTGTGATAGTTTATCTCAGTTCCCGCTGAATTGCAAGGAATGAGAGGGCTAAGGCAGGCCCCCGAACTGCCCTCTACTTTTGCGTCTGAATCTCCTCATACGTTGTATTCTCAAGGAAATCCAGTGCCTGCACCGCAAGGTCCTGATGCTGCGTATTGGCGATGATTCCTCCGATGCAGGCGGTATCCGTATAGAGTCCCGCACTCTTTACATACGCCGCATCGTTCATCAGGATTCCGACCGCCACCGGCTTTTCCATGGCGGAAGGATCCGGCATCACAAAGCCGTCCAGTTTTTCACTGGCCAGAGCATCGTCATAGGAGACCTCTTCCTCCGTCGCATCGGCATCTGTCTCCTCGCTCTGCGCCTCGAGAAGCGCCTCATCGATGTAGTAGATGCGGTTCTCTTCCTTCAGAGAGGCAAACGTGTCCGCATCAAGGACCGTGGAAAGGTCCAGAAAGAACCCGTCGTCCGCGTAGCTGTCAAAATTCCAGGCATCGCAGAGCATGACGTCCATCTCCTTGTTGGCGACGCTTGCCGTGACCTTCGTGCTCGTTGCCAGATCGTACTGCGTGACCTGCGTCGTTCCGACCGCCTGAATCTCGGAGAAGTCCGCCGTGACATTTTCCTTTGAAAGATCAATCCCCGCATCCTGTGCGAACTGCTGCTCAAAGGATTCCGAGACCGCCGTGTTGTCGGGAGCCTGTGCATTCAGCGCATAGATCTCAAAGGCGGTCTTCTTCTGCCTCACCATCGAGTAGATGAGGGCGATCACAAAGAGGACGCCGAGGGTAATGAGGATAAAGGGGACCTTGTCATATTCCCAGAACCAGGCAAGGTGGGCACCGATGCCCTTTCCCTTCAGCTTCTTTCTCTGCTCTCTGATTTCATCCCGCATCGCCATGGCAGTTACCCCTTAAAACGTAATACCGAACAGTTCCATCACCAGTCCCCAGAACACCCCGATGACATAGAGGAGAGCGGTGATCTTCAGGTTTTCCTTCGGGTGGCTGTTCGTGCGGAACAGCACGAGAAGGCCGACGCCCGCACCGACCAGGAGCCCTGTCATCATCTGCCCCGCGCCGAGCATTCCCTCGAGGTAGAGCTGGGTGATCATCACCGAAGCCGCGCAGTTCGGGATAAGTCCGATCAGACCTGCAAGCAGGACGCCTGCGATCTCCTTCCCGGACAGGAACGAGGCGATCGCCTCCTCCCCGATGCCCTCGACAAGGAGCGTCAGAACGAGCGTGATGAGAAAGACGAACAACGTGATGTTCACCGTGTGGACGAGGGCGGACTTTAAGATTCCGCCGATGCCGCCCTCCTCTTCCTCGCACCCGCAGTGCTCCATCTCGCACAGGTCGTGAATCCTGTGGCGGACCACCTTGTTCTTCCACTTCGTAAAGTAAAGCACGAGGTCCACAAGAAGCCCCGAGACCAGTCCAAGGACCGCCTTGGTCAGGAGAATGCGAACGATGGTCGGCACTGCCACCTGCTCCGAGATGAAGATGGGAAGCATCTCATCGGAGGTCGAGAGGAAGACGGAAAGCAATGTCCCGATCGAGATGAGGCCGCCGGCGTACAGGCTCGATGCCGCGGCGGAGAAGCCGCACTGGGGCACCACGCCGACCAGGGCGCCGATCACGGGTCCGAAGGGGCCGCTCTTTGCAAGAAGCGAGGCCGATTTGTCCTCGGTCTTTCGCTCCAGCGCCTCCATCAGGATGTAGGTGACAAGAAGAAACGGAAGGAGTTTGAGAGTGTCCTCCAGGGCGTCCAGGAGGGCAGAAAGAAACAGGTTCCAGGTCATTAATAAATCTCCACTTCCGAGACCGAGGTCTCGTCCTCTCCGTTATCCCCCTCGTAAACGGAGTCAATGATGATCCAGAGCCGGTCCACGTCCTCCCGCTCCACGCGGATATACTGGGGGCCCATGGTGTCGGCAAGGGTCATCGTGTACATATGTCTTGTGTCATTGATCTTCAGGGTGACCTGCTTGAGGCGGTTGTGAGCCCTGAAGTTCTCCTCGCTGCTCTGATCGCCGTTCCAGATCACGATGTAATTTACCGTGGCTTTTTTCTCGATGTTGAAATACATGCGCCGGTTGATGCCGGCATCGTCCTCGCCCTCGGTCCAGCTTGTGGTGGTATCGCCGTCCATCAGGTTCCGGTCCGTGTAGAGGGGATTGCCCTTGTCCTTGATGGAACTTGCATTGTAGTCCGCGATGTCCGCAGGCGGGAACGTGCCGAAGCCGTCGATGTCTGCGGTGTTGGTTACAACCTCGGGGCGAAGGTGATGAAGCATCCTTGCGACATACCCGAAGCCCGCCGCGTACGAGATGATGACATACGAGACGGCGCACAGCACCACGATCTGCACCGCGCGCTTCGTCCGTCGAATCGCCGCCCCGCGGATCTCCTCTCTCTTCCAGAGGGCCTCCTCGGGCTCGATCACCGTTTTCTCAAAGTCCGTCATCCACTGGTCAAAGGAGGGCTGCTTTACGTCCTCTTTAGCTGCATTCTCCGCTGCCCGGTACGCACCGGCCGCCTTGTCCCAGTTTTCCTTCAGGTTCAGCTTCCGGAAGAACAGCAGAGTCTTCTGATCGTGAACCGCGCCGCGGATCTTTGCGATGTCGTGCACCATGCGGTAGAGAATGGACAGCCAGTTGAGGCGGGCAATGAGCTGCAGCCTCTCATCAAGGCCCTTGTAGGCCTTCATGATGTCCCGGTTCAGATATTTGAAGATATCCTCGGCATTGGCCTGTGTCCTCTCGATGTTGGACTGCGCCGCCGCGATATCCACGCCGAACTTGAAGTCGTAGATATCAAGCATGGCAATCTTCGTTGCGACGACAAGAAGATACCGCTCATAAGCTGCCGTCGAGTCAAAGAAGTCCCTCTGATCCTGGCAGAGCTCCGGGGTAATGTTCTTTTTCTTGTGGTACTGGGCCTTCAGGAGCTGATCGAGTTCTGGGATCTCCTCCTTCAGCCTCTTCTGTGCACCGGCAAGCCAGGTACTGTCGTAATACTCCTCAAACATGGTTCCTTAGTCCTCAAGCATCGGTGAAATGTGGTCCTGTGCCAGAATGATGAGCTTCTGCATGGCGCGGGAGATTGCCGTGTACAGGCGGTGGCGGGACAGCGTCTCGTCGGGATAGCGGTTGGCATCGACATCCGGAAGGATGACGTTGTCAAATTCAAGGCCCTTGCACAGGGAGAGCTCAATCAGGAATATGCCTTCCTTGGGCAGATGATCTCCGGGGTCAATGGTCGGAATGTCGAGATCCTGGAGAATGGAGCGCACCTTCTTGAGGCTTCGCCTGTTCTCGCAGATCACCGCCGTAAGGCCTTCCGATCCCTGAAGCTCTGAAACGCTGTCCCGAAGAAGCTTTGCATAGGCCTCGTCCCCCTCTGCTGTCTCGATCTTCGGTTCAAGACCCGGGCGGCGCACCGATGCGGTCTTGCCGCGAAGATCGTCCGGAAGGAGCTTTACGAAGAGATTTGTGATCTCCGGAGAGGAGCGGTAGCTCGTCATCAAAGAGAGCTCCTTGACCTCTTTCCCGGCACTCTCAAAGATCTCCTTGATCTGTGCAAACGATGCGGTTCCCGGGCGGATGGCCTGGAACTCATCACCGAGCATCATGAACTTTGCCTGCGGGAAGTACTGCATGAGGACATAGATCTGCGCCTGTGAATAGTCCTGTACCTCATCGATCATCACATACCGTGTCTGCCGGTCGCACTCGCCCGTCAGCTTCATGCGAAGATACAGGTACTGGATCGCGGTCACATGGTCCGTGTGCAGGAGGTGCCTTGCGATCTTCTCGATATTCAGGAAGCCGAAGGTATGCACCTGCCGGATGGCACCGCCGTTGTCGTTCTGCATGCGGTTCTCGTCCGCCTGCGTCTCCTCCGGAGCATCGCCATCGTCCTGATCGGCATCGTCCTGTCCGGCGTTCTTCTTTCCCTTCCTTCGAAGGACTTCTCTTACTGCGTCCTCGAGGTCGTCGACGCCGACATTGATCTTCCGCACGGAGAGCGGAATCTCCGGGTGCAGGTTCAGGGTATCGAGGACCTGTTTTGTCGTAAGAATCCGTCTTCCCTTCTGATCGACGGGAACAAGATCGCTCTCCTGCAGCTCATAGGCAGGGAGCAGCTCATCGATCTTCTTCAGGTCGTCGAGCGTCGTGATGCTGTGTGCGCCGTCGACGATCGGCACGCGCACGATGCTGCAGAACTCCTGCCAGGTCATCGTCGTCGGGTTCGTCTCGCCAAGATCCGGCAGGACCTCGTCGATGTACTGGCGAAAGACCGGGTTTAGGGTCATCAGCACCACCTGATCCGGGCGCAGGGTCTTTCTCTGCCGGTAGAACAGGTAGGCGATGCGCTGGAGCAGGACGGACGTCTTGCCCGAGCCCGCGATCCCGGAGACGATCAGGCACGATACGTCCGGATAGCGGATCACCGCGTTCTGCTCCTTCTGGATTGTCGAGGTGATCGCCTGCATCTTGTCGGAGCGCTGTTTCGTGAGCGACTGCAGAAGCAGCTGATCCTCGATCGCGACCTGCGTGTCGAAGTACGCATTCAGATGATCGCCGGTGAGGTCGAACTGACGGCGGAGCTTCAAGTCGCACTCGATCCGTCTTCCGTTCACCTCGTAGGAGGTTCTGCCGTTCTCCTGATTATAATAGGTCTCCGCGATCGGCGATCTCCAGTCGATGATGATCGGATTGAAGTCCTTGTCATTGACGTTGGCATTGCCGATGTAATAGTCGTCCGCCTCGTCTTCTTCGTCCATCTGGAGCCGTATCCGGGCAAAGTAGGGCGCCTTGAGCAGAAGACGCACGGCGCTGATCTGGTCCGTCAGAGCCTTGCTCTTGACGTTCATCGAATCGACGTACTGGTTCCACGTCATGATCTCGCCGTAGGTCTCGGTCGTGACCTCGTCGTCCGCAAAGTCAAAGCGCAGGTTGTCGCGGATGTCGTTCTTCTCCTGCGCGGCATCACTGTTGAGTTTTTCAATACGGTCCTGAAGCTCCTGTTCCATTCCCTGGAGTTCCCCGTAGGTTTTGGTCAGATGTTTCTGTTCTTCCGAAAAGACCTTCTCGTCCATGGCTGTTCCTCCCATATATCAAAGCCGGAACCTTTGAGACATCTTCTAATAATACCACGGCTGTAAAGATCGGCAACTGTGCATTTTTCGGGGCAAACATGGCTGAAACCGGACTGAAAACAGGGAGAAATCATGAGCCGGAAAGTCAGATTTTACAACGGAAGTTTTCCGCAGATCCTCTTCTGCCTGCTATAATCAAAGTACATACCGTTCACTCACATTTCACTACAGGAGGAAAGCCATGTTATTCTATCGTTGCAACGGATGTGGAAACTTTGTTACGTTCCTTGGGGAGAAGAGCGCATGTACGCCGAAGTGCTGCGGAGAGACCATGGAAGAGGTCGTCCCGAACACCACGGATGCCGCACAGGAGAAGCATGTTCCGGTCGTGAAGGTTGTCGGCAATACCGTCACCGTGACCGTCGGCTCCACCCTTCACCCGATGCTGGAGAACCATCACATCGCCTGGATCATTCTGGAGACCAAGCAGGGCTTCCAGAAGAAGGATCTTGTCGTCGGCGGTGCTCCGGAGGCAACCTTCGCCCTTGCAGACGGTGATGAGGCGGTTGCAGCGTATGAGTACTGCAACCTGCACGGACTCTGGAAGGCAGAGATCTGATCGATCCGAACGCATGAAATGCAAAAGACAGACAGCTGGAGGCGGAATGCTCTCCGGCTGTCTGTCTTGTTTTTTATTTACCGCTCTCCAGGAGCTTTGTAATCTCGTCGCTCTTCCCGAGCACCAGCAATGTTTCCTCTCCCGTCACCACCGTGTCGGGGCCGATGTTCATGTTGATGTGTCCGTCCTTCTTGCCCGCAAGGACGTTGATCCCTGCCTTCCGTCGAAGATCCAGCTGTGCAATGGTCTTTCCCTGCCAGCCCTTCGGTGCCTGAATCTCCATCACGGCATACCCGTCTCCCATCGTGAAGTAATCGAACAGAAGATCCGAGGAATAACGCATCGCGCACCACTGCGCGATCTGACGCTCGGGATAGACCACCTCGTCCGCGCCGTTTCGAAGAAGAAACCGCTCGTGCACCGAGCGTGAGGCTCTCGCGATGACGCGCTTTGCCCCGAGGTCCTTTAAAAGAGCCGTCGTCTCGAGGCTGCTCTGAAAGTCATCGCCGATGCAGACAAAGCACAGGTCATAGTCGTTGACCCCCAGGGTCTTCATGAAGTCATAGCGGGTCGAATCCCCGACCAGGGCATTGGTCACGTACGACATGCAGGCCTCCACCCGCTCCTCGTCCTTATCGACTGCCATGATCTGATGGCCGAGTTCCGAGAGCCGCATCGCCGTGTGCCGGCCAAACCTTCCAAGTCCGATGAGAAGCACTGATTTCATAGTCTTACTCCTTTATCCTACCGTCATGTTTTCCTTCGGATACAGAAACAGCTCCTTCTGCTTGCCGAACGCCGCATAGATGACGGTCAGTCCGCCGACACGCCCGAAGTACATGAGGAGAATCAGAATGCACCGCGTGATCTGGCAGACATGCGGGGTCAGCCCGAGACTTAAGCCCACCGTACCGACTGCAGATCCCGTCTCAAACAGTGCCGTCACAAAGGGCACGCTTTCGAGGCGGCTCACCGCCATCGCTCCGCCGACCGCAAGGAACAGATACATGTTCAGAATGGCGGCCGCCTGCCGGACGGTCATCTCGTCGATCCTCCGGTGAAACATGTTGGTGTGTGCCCGGTTCTTGAAGACGGCAATGCACGATGCCGCAAGAAGGGCCGCCGTGGTGGTCTTGAGGCCGCCGGCCGTAGATCCCGGGGAGCCGCCGATGAGCATGAGACAGATCATGAGCATCCGCCCGGCATCGGAAAACTTCGAAAGATCCGTCGTATTAAAGCCAGCTGTGCGGCAGGTCACCGACTGAAAGAGAGATGCCAGCACACGGGTGCCGCCGGACAGATCCCCGTACTCAAAGAAATAGAACAGAACCGCCGGCACGATATCGAGCAGAAGACTTGTGATCAGAACCACCTTCGTCTGAAGGCGGTAGCGGCGGAAATGAAGCCTGTTATGTGCAATGTCCTCCCAGACGATAAAGCCGATGCCGCCAAAGGTGATGAGGCACATCAGCGTGATGTTCACCACCGGGTTTGAGACATAGGACGTCACAGATGAGTACTGTGCACGGCTTCCCATGAGATCAAATCCCGCATTGCAGAACGCGGAGATCGAGGTAAAGATCGAATACCAGAGTCCCTTCGCAGGTCCGAAATCCCGGCAGAACACCGGAAACAGGATGAGAGCCCCTACCGCCTCCACCGCAAAGGTCACGCGTAAAATAAAGTAGGTAAGCCGCACCATGCCGCCCACCCTGCCGACGCTGATGGACTCCTGCATGACATTTCGCTGCATGAGAGAGATCCTGCGGCCGGAAAACAGGGCAAAGGCGACCGCCGTCGTCACGACGCCAAGTCCCCCGATCTGAATGAGGCCCAGGATCACCACCTGCCCGAACAGCGACCAGTAGGTCTGCGTATCGTGCACCACAAGACCCGTCACGCAGGTCGCGCTTGTGGAGGTAAAGAGGGCATCGGAAAACGGCGTCACAACGCGCTCACGCGACGCAGCCGGCAGCATGAGAAGCAGGGCTCCCAGGACAATCACCCCGGCAAAGCCAAGCAATATGATCTGAAAGCTCGTTAGCTGAAATTTCTTCTGCAGTGCCCTGAGAGGCTGCAGTCTGCTCTGCTGTGGCAAGTTCCCGTCCTCCTTCCAATGGCCTCATCATACCATGAACCGGCCAGCCTGTCTGTTAAATCCGTACAGATACAGGGAATCGTGTCAGCCCGCATTGGCGCCATGAAAGCAGTGACTTCGGGCAGCAGGTCTTCAGAATGCGGAGTCCGGAATCGTCCGGATTTCCACCTTTGGAACACAGCCCTCCGATACGGTCATTACAGCATATGTTCTCTGATGCGGGACCTGATGCGGAGCCGTGGTACTGCCCGGATGTCGGCGATGTGTTTTTTATCCATGGCGCGCCACGCGCAGAATCAGAAACCTCTCGCCGGACCTGACGACTGGCGGGATCTCAAAAAAGAGATGGAGACAGAACAAGGATAAAACGTCGTATCTGATCAAAGCCGGAAGCACCGCCACGCATACCAGTCCTCTCTCGGAAATTCTCGTATCTATTCTCTGCGAGAAGCTGGAGATTCCGTGCGTCAAATACGACCTGTGTGTGGAAGGTACCGAGATCTGCAGCCGCTGCGACAACATGATTACAGAGGACACGGAACTGGTATCCGCCGCTGACATCTATCACCTGGGACCACGCAGGGACGGAGAAACACCTTACGCACATCTGCTCCATGAATGCAAAAAGCTGGAGATTCCGGACGCGGAAAAGAGGATCAATCACATCATTCTCGTGGGCAACCTTACGGGCAACGCGTGACGCACCATGATGGACATCGGCTTCACACGCGATACAAACACGATGAAACTTACAGGCGCCGCTCCGATCTTCGGATCCGGCACAGCGTACTATGACACGACTCTAGTTGATGAAAAGAAAAAGAGCCGGATTTTTGGTGACGACGAAGAGGCTGTGGTAAGAAAGATGACGCGTGAGATGGATTTTCATGTGCTCCTGAAGAACCAGTCCTATCTCCATCTGATCTCCGTGTACCCCAACATCTCGGAAACGAAAAAGAGAAATCTGATGGACGCTATCAAGAAGCGCAACAATAGGCTCACGATAGATTACGGCGGATTTCGCTAAGTAATAGTCCATTTGTCAGTGTTCCATGCAACTGCAGGGAAAGCGGATTTCAGGCCCTTTTCGAGCAATTTGAGATGTTCTGAAAAGCCCTGATTACAGGCCATTGCCGGATCCTCTCAAAATTGCTATGTACCACTGATTTGTTGATTTTCCTTGGTTTCCGTCATTGGAAGCCTAAGTTTTTCAAATTGTTGGTACCATAAATTTTTGCTGTTTTCATAAAAATAGCATGAATCAGGAAAACTCTCTATAATACATGCTAAACCACTACATTTAACATGGAAGGAGTGTTCCAATGATTCATGCGCAACAATAGTTTAACACAGTATGAAATTTTTGACTGTTTCCCGAACGACATCAATGCGGCAGTCATGTAGTCCGTATCCATATCTGTGACGAGCCTCGGATTTTCAATGAGGTAAGCCCGTGACAGCAAAGCTTTTGAGATCGAATACAATCGCAGAACAAGTGTTGAGTGTTATCATGCCCGCCTTGACTGTTGCTTTGGTTTTGAAACTCACACGATCCGAGGCCTCGCAAAAATGCGGATGCTGACAACAATGGCCGACATAGTAATGCTTGCGACAACACGGGCTCACAGATCACTATGTCAGAATAATTACGCCAGCATTTTTAACTTTGGATTTGTCAGACAACTGTTCTGCTAGCGAAGTGCGGGGTTTAGTGGCTTTCCGGCCTTTGCCTGCCTCAAAAAGGGGACATCAGGGGTCTTTCATGAAGTAAATTTTGAAGACCAATAATCGTTGAGTTTCTCAAGGATTTGAAAGCTATACATAAGTGTAACTGTTCAGTTGGGTCTTGATGACCCTCAATAAACCATATCAATATCGTAGTAACTTGAGAGAGGTTTGGTGCGTGCCAACCCTCTCTCTTTTCAT
>OMXP01000122.1 GCA_900315055.1 uncultured Lachnospiraceae bacterium | reverse complement strand
GTCTTCTCACGTTAACGCCCTTGGCTTCGGCTGTACTCTTCCCACTGCCGGGCGAGTTAGGGACTTTCACCCATTAGAGCGTGCGCCCGCCGGGCGCACCAAAAGAGAGGGCACCGGAATCCCGGGACCCTCCCCTCTCAGTCGCTATATGCTTCTCCCGGATCAGAGAACGTCGTTTCTGCGGATATATCCCGGCAGATCCGGTGCCGCGATGATCTCCGTACCGTCGGAGATGCGCGCCCACTTGTCGACGATCTGATTCTCGAGATGAACACCCCTGCCGATGACGGAATGGCCAAGTACCACGCAGTTCTTTACCACCGCATCCTGGGCGATGATGACGCCTCTGCCGATCACCGAGTTCTCGACCTGGCCGTAGATCTGGCAGCCGTTTGCCACCATGGAGTTCACGATCTTCGAGCCCTTGAAGTACTCCACCGGGCAGGAATCCGTGGTCACGGTGTAGATCGGCCAGTCGTCCGAGATCAGCTCCTGCGTCTTTTCCAGATCCAGGAGCTCGAGGTTTGCCTCGAAGTAGCTCTTCAGATCCGTGATCGATGCGAAGTATCCCTTGTGCTGTACCGCGCGGATATCCAGGTCTTCATTCTCCTTGTTGATGATATCCGACAGGCTCATGATCGAGGACGTCGCCGCCGCCTTCTTGACGAGGGAGACGAACAGATCCTTCTTCATGACGCAGGTGCCCATGTAGATGTTCGCCTCCGTGTTGTTGCCGAGGTTTCTCTCGATCGTCTTGACACCCTTCTGGCGGTTCAGCGTGATGACGCGAAGGCCTCTGTAGTTGGTCTTTGCCCGATCCGTCTTGTGGTACAGGAACGTGATGTCCGCACCGCTGTCGATGTGGTCCTGCAGGAGCTTGTGGAAGTCCTGGCGGAAGACCGTGTAGCCGGGGACGATGACCACATACGGGAACGGCATGTGCTCGATCTGGTCCATGTTGTCCATGTAGGCACGGATATCGGTGTTGTAGATATTGTTCACACGGCTGTCCTGATTGAACAGGAGCTGAAGCTTGCCGTGCTTGGGATTGATGTTATAGGTGCGGCCGTTGTTCAGATGCTCTGCCAGAGAACGCGGATTCTGGCTGACATACACCTGAATGCGGTCGATGCCGCTGTTGGACAGGTTGGAAACCGGGAAGTCCACGACGCGGTAACGGCCAAGGAACGAGAACGCTCCGATCGGCCGGTAGTCCTGCATGCCGTCGACATAGATTCTGCTGCCGGAGGAAGTGACAATGCCGAATGCCTGTGCCATATTGCCTGCCATTTATTCCACCCCCTTCACATCATGTGCAACCAGCAGGATCTCATCGCTGTTCGGATCTCCGACCACAGCGCCCCTGCCGATATGCACGCCGTTGGCCACCAGTGCGCGGGTGACCTTTGCGCCCTCCTCGACGACGGAGTCGGGCATCAGCACGGTGTCGACCACCTCGGCATCCTTATCGATGCGCGTGCCGGTGAAGATGACGGAATGGCGGACCTTGCCGTCAATGACGCAGCCCTGTGTGACATAGGCTACGTCCACGTCGGCATCCGGTCCGATGTACTGCGGGAGCTCTGTTGCATCTTCGGTATAGATCTTCCAGCCGTTGTCGGAGAGGTTGAGCTTGTTGTCCTCCTTGAGCAGGTCCATGTTGGCCTCCCAGAGGGAATCGATGGTTCCGACATCCTTCCAGTAGCCCTTGAACTCATAGGCAAACAGCCGGCGGTTGTCCTTCAGATAGCAGGGAATGATATCCTTGCCGAAATCGTGGTGGGAATCCGGATTCTTCATGTCGGCGATGAGCGTCTTGCGCAGCAGCTTCCAGCTGAAGATGTAGATGCCCATGGAAGCCAGCGTGCTCTTGGGCTGTGCAGGCTTCTCCTCGAATTCGATGATGCGGCCGGTCTCATCACAGTTCATGATGCCGAAGCGGCTCGCTTCCTTCTTCGGAACGGAGAAGACGGCGATCGTGCAGTCAGCCCTGTTGGCCTTGTGCGCGTCGAGCATCATCGCGTAGTTCATCTTGTAGATGTGATCGCCCGACAAAATGAGCACGTACTCCGGATTGTAGGAATCAATGAAATCAATGTTCTGGGAGATGGCATCTGCCGTGCCGCGGTAGACGTCCAGCTCCACATCCGCCTTCTCCCTCGGCGGCAGGACATAAACGCCTGCATCTCTCGTGTCAAGGCCCCAGCTTGCGCCCCCTGCCACATAGCTGTTGAGCAGGACGGACTCATACTGCGTCAGCACGCCGACAACGCTCACACCGCTGTTTGCACAGTTGCTCAGCGGGAAATCGATAATCCGGTACTTTCCGCCGAAAGAGACCGCCGGCTTTGCGACCTTGTTGGTCAGGTCCTTGAGACGACTTCCGCGACCGCCGGCAAGGATCATTGCCAGCATTTCGGTCTGTTTCATGTCTTACGATATCCTCCTTCTTGGATTCCTGTCTGCGAACCCTCACCGCAGACTTTTGAATCTATTGTACTGTCTGTAAGCACTTTTTGCCAGTCTTCGTTAGTAATTTTGCGAGATTTTCGTCGTTCTTTACAGAATTTGTTGGGCCGTTTTAACATCACCATCACGGGAGCACCCTTTCATAAGAGGAAAAAGCCACAAAAAAACACGGAAGCCTTCGCTCCCGTGTCTACTGAACTTTCTGTCATTCTCATTTGGGTCTTACCGCGTGTGTATCACAGGGTATGAAATCATAAGGTGTGATATCCCTTCGCCTCGAGTCCCTCCTCGACGCCGTCAAAATCCTCGACGTGGACGATTGCCACCGGGTTCTGGCTGCTGCGCAGGTAGCACACGTACAGGTAGGAGATGTTGACGTTGATGTCCCGGAACGTGTGCAGAAGCTTTGACAGGCTCCCGACCTCCTCGGAAATCTCCACGCCGATCACCGGGTTGATCTTGCACAGGTACCCGTTCTCCTTCATGATATCGCGTGCCTTTTCCGGATCGCTGCACATGATGCGGACGTTGCCGAATTCCGCACTGTCATTGGTGATGACGTTGTAGAAATCGATGCCCTGGTCCGCAATCAGCGATGTGATGGTGCTCATCGCACCGACCTTGTTCTCCGCAATGATGGAAAGCTGTTTTAACATGCTCTGTCCTCTTTCTCGATATGCCCACTGCGAAGATTCTAGCACAAAACTCAGGCCTCCACCTCAATCTTCTCAAAGTCGGCTGCGCCGTGCTTGCAGATCGGACATACGAAGTCCGCAGGAAGCTCCTCGCCCTCATAGATATACCCGCAGATCCGGCATCTCCAGACGGTCTTCGTCTTCTTTCCGGCAGCAACCGCAGGCTTTTCCGGCTTCGGCTTGATGTGCTCGAGATAATACGCATAGGTTGCCGACGGCGTCGAATCGAGCCGGTCGAGATCCGTCACCTGGGCGATGAACATCGTGTGGGTGCCAAGATCGATCATCTGCTCCACAACGCCCGAGATATACGCATTGGTACCCTCGGTCACATAGATGAGGCCGTTGGCGCTTCGCTCATACTTGCCGGCAAAGCCCTCGAACTTGTTTCCGTCACGCCCCGAGCGGTAGCCGAAGCGCTGGAACAGATCAAAGCCCGCGTCCTCGTCGATGATCGAAATGTTGAACTTCTTGTCCTCTACCAGAAGATCATGCGTGAAGTCATTCTTGTTGACGCAGATCGAAATCCGGTTCGGATCCGACGTGACCTGTGCTGCCGTATTGATGATGCAGCCGTTGTCCTCCGCGCGGATCCCGTCTCCCTTTACGGTGAGCACAAACAGGCCATAGGTGAGAGAGTACATCGCTTTGTTATCCATGGTAACCTCCTTGCGTTTGTTCCTGAAACGTTCCCCTGTATTTACAGAAACTGTTCTTTTATTTTACGGGATAAGTCCTCGAAATACCATGGAAAATCCTGTTCACATCCGGCGACCTGTCAGAAAAATTGTCTTTAAAAGGGGGAGAAGGGCGTTGCCTGCGGCAGCGCCTTCCGGGTCATGAAATCCGTTCACTTTGGGAAAAGCAAACAGCAGAAGAAGACGTCTCAGGGAAGCTGCCGTCCTCTCTGTTATCTGTAAAATATCCTCCGAACCTTAATCGAACCTAAAAAGAGCCCCTCACGCGAACCGGTTCAGGAGGCTTCGATTCCTGAACGCCGCGCAAGGGGCAAGGGAATAATAAAAGGGATAACGTCTATCCACCTCTTATTATACAGGATTTCGCATGGGATGTCGCATTTTTTGACTCCCGGTCAGTCTGAAAACAGACAGAAAGTCAACACCGTTCTCAGCGTTTGGCCGGTCTCTCCTGCCGCTGCACGGCAAGGCAGCCAAGGAACATGACCAGCGGGAATACGATGGCGGACAGGATCCCGTGTCGTAGGTCGGAGCCTGCTGCGACAAAGCCCGCAAGGGTGGGTCCCGCGCTGCAGCCAAGGTCCCCGGCAAGAGCAAGGAGCGCATAGAGCATAGTGCCGCCTTTTGGCAGCACCTTTGCGGCAATGGAAAAGGTCCCTGGCCAGAGAATGCCGACCGAGAGACCCGCAAGACCGCATCCGAAAAGAGAGAGCGCAGCAACAGGTGAGAGGCTGATGAGAAGATAGGAAGCAACGCACAGAAGAGCCGATCCCTCCATGAACGCAAGGAGCTTTATCTTCTGTCCCTTCACACCGTAGAACGCACGGGAGCTGCCCATGAGGAATGCAAAGAAGGAAGGTCCCGCAAGATCCCCGATGCTCTTCGAGACGTGGAGTCCCGTCTCCGCAAAGGTCGAGGCCCACTGGCTCACCGCCTGCTCGCTTGCCCCGGCACAGAGCATGAGGATAAAGAGCAGCCAGAACGGACCGCTCTTTTGCAAGTTCCGGAAGGCGCATGCCGCTCTCATCATCTCCTGAAACCGGATAGAGCGGGACAAGGCAGAACAGGATGCCGTTTGCTACAGGCAGAATCGCCCAGAGTGCCGCAAGAAGACGCCAGGACGAAATCCCCGCAAAGTGAAAGTACAGCGTCGAGAGAAGGACAACGCCCAGCTGTCCCCAGCAGTAGAACGAGTGCAGAAGGCTCATCGCCGCCTCCTTGTTGTCCGATGGGCAGGACTCGACCACGGGGGAGATCATGACCTCGAGGAACCCGCCGCCCGTCGCATAGACAAGGACGCTGATGAGAACTCCAGCCATGGGATCCATGTGATCCGGGAGGAACGAGAGAAGAAGAAGCCCCGCCGCTGCCATGACATGGGCAAACACCAGGCAGAAGCGGTAGCCGAAACGCCGGATGACCGGTGCGCTGCAAAGGTCGATGACAAGCTGGATGCCGAAATTGAAAGTCACAAGGAGCGTGATTTCGGAAAGCGGAATGGCAAACTCCCGCGTCAGCTCGACAAACAGAAGGGGCAGGAAGTTGTTGACGACTGCCTGGACGATATAGCCTGCAAAGCAGGCCCGGATGGTGATTTTCGCGTTTTTCATGGGCAGTAATTACCGGAATCTGGTAGACGGGGATTTCACCCGCCTCCAACACCACCGTGCGTACCGTTCGGTACACGGCGGTTCAAACGTTAACGTGAACTTTGTCATACTCGTT
>OMXP01000044.1 GCA_900315055.1 uncultured Lachnospiraceae bacterium | reverse complement strand
CGCGTCGAATGGACTCCCGAACTGGACGCGGCATGGCGAGCAGCATGATCGATAACTATAGGCCATGTCCGCTTTAGCTTGCTAAAGCCGTACGGCCTGTAATTTATATCATTCTGCAGGCTTGCATACTTCTCCTCACCCGGATTCTGGTCTTTAGATGTAAACGAAACCTTATTATAGGTTTCATTATATGTGCCATTTCCAGTGAAGTTACCGACAGCAGCCGTGTACTTGACGTATACATGCTGCCCCTCTGAAACAGAGAGCCCCGAAAGCGTAAATTTGTTACCATCAACGTTCTTACTATACGTCGATTTATCTATAGCATTACCATTGCTATCCGTTACAGTGATGCTCTCCGGTTCCAGTGTAAGAGCAGTGCCCGACATTGTATCGGTAATGACAACATCTGTGCTGGTTCCCTGTAATCCCTCTAAGTCTACGGTATATTCTGCTTTTCCTGTTTTCGGATTGAATGCTGCTTTCTTGGAAATGGTTGCCTTCGCAGTCCTGTCGATCTTTACGGTCTTTTCAACCTGGCTGCTGAATTGAATTGTCTTTTGATCTTCCTGGAAGGAAAATTTCCCGTCAAATTCAAGATCGAATCTGGCATTGCTTGCTTTTGTGAAATAGCTATAATTCTTGCTCTCTTTGTTCCAATTGACAGTAAGATTTCCTTTGCTATCCAGTGTATAATGATTATTTTCCAGTACGTAATCTTTGCCGTCTACATTTACCGTGATGTCGAAAGTCCTTCTGTAAGGGTCTGTTGAAAGAACCGGTGTTAATCCATTCGGTAATGTATAAGTCAGAGAAGTTGCAGAGGATTTGTTATCCAGATTATCAAACTGAGCATCCTGTCCGTCTCTAGACGGTTCAGAGAATTGGAAAGAAAAATGATAGTTCTTGTCAGGCAGTAGTGTATAAGTCTGGGTAGCCTTATCGTAAGAAACACCTTCCCCTGAGATTACTGCATCATTAAGGAAGTTCTCCAAACCGGACTCATATGTAACGCCATTATCTGTATAGGTAATTCCCACTGCGCTGAGCGCACTCAATGAAAAGCTGGTTGTGTCCGTACCTTCCAGAGAGACATCCGCACTGACTGGCTCCGTTGCAATATCATTGCTCGAGATGGACGTTGCATCTTTAGTCGATACAACGTTTTCCCGAACCTCGTCCTTTAACGGAAGATGTGTAACCTGAACGCCTTCAGCACTTTCTGCATTCAGCTCATCACTGAGCTGGTTCTTCTTAAATTCAACATGAATGGAGACAGACCCGTTCACAGGCTCGTACTCAATCGTCTTGGCAGTGTTGGTGTTACCATCCGCATCAACGGAATACCCAAGAAATGCGATATCATACAGTAACGTATTTGATGCGTCCGCGTCCGAATTGACACGGTGCATTGCTTCCATATACGCATCATAGTTGTACCCGCTGGTTGCCGGTGTGATCTGGGTGACGATGAATCTTGCATCATCCGGGATCGCATTGGCATGCTGCAGCGTTGCCGTCACGGTTACGTTGACATCGCTGTAGGTGTACTCCGACTTCTGGCCGTCGTTGTACTCGACATACAGAGTGGTATCGCTCTCAAGCTCCGTATAATCATCAGAGCCATCCTTCTTTACCTGGTATGCATATCCGTCATCGGTCTTCACACGCTTGATGGCCGTGATGTTGACCTTTTCACCGTTCTCTCTGATATAGGTAGATTCGTAGGTGTACTCTTTGACCTTCTTCCCGCTGTCATCCTGCGCAACCTGCAGTTTCTCCGGGAAGCTGTCCTTCAGTGTAATCTCGTCCTTATCTTCTGCAAAAGGAACCGAGACACTCTCCTGATCCTTGTCGATCGGATCACCGAACTCATCGACATACTTTGCCGTAAGAGTTGTGGTGGTGTGATCTTCATCATAGGTAAAGACAACGGACTGATCTCCGCTGATGGTGATCGTGCCGTTTGCAGTCTCTGCCTTCGTAACCTTTGTCTTCTCCGTTACGACATCTCTGGTAACGGTCTCTTCCTTAGCCTTTTCGGGCGCAACAGATCCCTCGTCTGCTGCTTCCGTCGTTGCATCCTCATCGCTGCCGTCGATGCGGATGGAATATTCTCTGGACTCTGTCTTGGTCTCGACCTCGCTGTAGATCTTTGAGACCTCAACGCCATCGAGCGTGATACCGCCATTGAACGTGTATCCGTCAATGTCCGGTGCCTGATCCTCAAGACTGCCCTCGTCCAGCGGGAATCCTGCGAAGCCTACGATTACCGCATCACCGCTCTTGGCCGTGCCGGTAACCGTTGCCGTCTCGTCCTTTGTCTCGAGAGCGTCCTCTTCGTCTTTAATCTGTGCGTCCAGCTCTTCTGCTGTCGGCAGATCGGAGAGGTCTTCCTCAGTCGTGTCTTCTGTAGAAGCTTCGGTCGTCTCTTCCGTGGTCTCGGTGGTTTCATCTGTTGTTTCTTCAGTGGTCTCCTCCGCAGTCGCCTCGGTCGTTGCTTCTGTGGTCACTTCCGAAGCTGCTTCCGTGCTGCTCTCGGAAGAGGCTTCCGTCGAGTTTTCCGTGGAAGATTCTTTAGCAGCCTCTGTGCTCTCCGTGCCTGCGGATTCCGCTGCAGTGCTTTCCTCTTCCGAAGCTGTTGTTGCAGCCGCGGAGGTCTCTTCTGTGGAAGTCTCAGCTGCCTTCTCAGCAGTTGAAGCTGCAGACGATGCAGTGTCCGCTGCATTCTCCTCTTCCTGGACAGCAGAAGAAGACCCCGTCGACTTATTTTCCGTCGATGTGGTCTCATTTACTGCAGGTGTGCTTGCAGCATTATCTGCTGCTGCCTCTGCGGAGTCTGCTTCCGAAATCGTTTTCGGGGCTGTGTCAGAAGTGACGACGGCAGAAGTCTCAGCCGGCTCAGCGGCTGTACTGCTGCCACTTTGCTGTGTCTCCTCCTGGACTGTGGACCCTGTTCCGGCATTTTCTGCCATATCAACCGTCTCGGCATTGACGGTGGTGATCGGCATACCCGAGTTCAGAATCATAGTCGCGGCGCAAACGAGGGACACAAGCGTACGATGGTTCTTTCTCATTTTCAGTTTTCTCCCTTGTAACTTGATGTATAACCTTGATCCTGACCGCCAATCTCCCGGCATGGAGAACCCGCTGGCGGTCAACCTGGGGATCTTTTTGGACCATCGTAAAATGGTCCTATTAAAACTAAGATAATTCTAGCAGGTTCAGATTTTCCAGTGATTGGAAATTGTTGGAGAGTTTTGCGCATATTTACGGAGTTTTTGCTCATTTACGACGAGAATTCATATTCCGTTCATTTCAGGCATTTTCAATCTTAAGCGTGCCTGGCAGTGGCTTTGGACAGTATTCCCCGCAGATTCCTGTGTTTCGGCGGTTTGACGGACTTAAACGTTTTTGTTTTCCAGAAACTGTGCTATTTTCGTTCACAGTTTCGACATATTTGAAGAAAATTGGAAACCATTCGTTATGATAAAAGTTTCCAAATTCTCAATTTGAAACTTTTTTCCTCTCCCGGCATGAGCCCGGAGCCCTGCCGAATGCATGTCGATTTTCATCATCACGCTGTTGTTGGCACGCAAAAAGACCGGCGATCCCTAAAGGAACCGTCGGTCCTGTCTGCGGATCATCTCCGCTTACTGTTCATTTTGCCGTTCGTCTTTCTTCTTCCGGTAGATGCTGCTTCCCGTGATGCCCATGACTGCCATGGCAATCAGAACAAACCAGATCATCAGATTCGAATCATCGCCGGTCTGAGGTACGTTCATATCACTGTCCTCGGACGTTTCTTCCGTCTCGTGATCCGACTCGTTGGCATCCTCGTCCTCGAAGATCAGCTGATCGGTCTGATTGTCGCTCTCGTCTTCTTCGAAGAAATCGTTTGTTCCGTCGTTGTGCGGCGTATTGCCGGTATCCTTGCCTCCGCCACCGTTGCTGCTATCCGATCCGTTGTCCGGTGTATCACCGTTCGGGTGATTCCCGTTATACGTGTTGGTGAAGACCATGTTGTCGGCACCTGCCACCTTCACGGTAAGAGTATCCGAGCCCTCGTCCACTACAGAAACGTGAACGCTGTAAACAGTCGTATCGTATGTGACGTTCGGAAGCGATCCTGTGTCCTCATACACGCTGTAGTCATGCTCACCGACTGCCGTGTAGCTGATGGTCGAGAACTGGATCAGACCGGATGCATCATTCGTTCCGGTGGCAACCACGTTCCCGTCTTCCGTAACCTCAAAGCTGAAGTCTCCGGCTTCAAGATCCGCACCGATCAGCTGCTTGGTGGCTGTCAGAGTCACCGAACCGCTCTTTGCAGTCGGTGTATCAGGCGTACTCGGCGTATCCGGTGTAGGTGTATCCGGCTTGTCAGGTGTAGGCTGATCCGGTTTATCCGGCGTAGGCTGATCCGGTTTGTCAGGCGTAGGCTGATCCGGTTTATCCGGCGTAGGCTGATCCGGTTTGTCCGGCGTAGGCTGATCCGGTTTGTCAGGCGTAGGCTGGTCCGGTTTGTCAGGCGTGGGCTGATCAGGCTTGTCAGGCGTGGGTTGATCAGGTTTGTCAGGTGTAGGCTGGTCAGGCTTATCAGGTGTTGGCTGATCTGGCTTGTCAGGCGTAGGCTGATCCGGTGTGTCCGGCTTGTTCGGCTTTTCATAGGTGTTCTTAAAGACCACACCGCCTTCCGGATATGTCGCAACTGCCTTCAGCTCATTGCCTTCCTCGGTGACTCTCACCCTTACTTCATAGGTGTGCGTATCATAGCTGACGCTGGCTTCAGTTCCTTTTGTCTCTCTTACCGTGTAGGTATGTTCTCCTGCTTCCGTGTAGGGGATTTCACTGAAGGTGATGCTGCCGTCTGCCGCATTCGTTCCCTCGGCAACCTTTCTGCCGTTTTCCTCTGCTGTAAAGGTGAACTCTCCCTTTGTCAGGTCTTTGCCGGTAAGCTGTTTGGTTGCCGTGAGCTGAATCGACGTGCTCTTCGGTGCAGGCTTCTCATACGTGTTCTTAAAGACCACACCGCCTTCCGGATATGTCGCAACTGCTTTCAGCTCATTGCCTTCCTCAGTGACATTCACCCTGACTTCATAGGTGTGCGTATCATAGCTGACGCCGGTCTCGGTCCCTTTCGTCTCTCTTACCGTGTAGGTATGTTCGCCAACTTCCGTGTAGGGGATTTCACTGAAGGTGATGCTGCCGTCTGCCGCATTCGTTCCCTCGGCAACCTTTCTGCCGTTTTCCTCTGCTGTGAAGGTAAATTCTCCCTTCGTCAGATCTTTGCCGATAAGCTGCTTGGTTGCCATGAGCCGAATCGACGTACTCTTCGGTGCAGGCTTCTCATACGTGTTCTTAAAGACCACACCGCCTTCCGGATATGTCGCAGCCGCCTTCAGCTCATTGCCTTCCTCGGTGACTCTCACCCTTACTTCATAGGTGTGAGTGTCATAGCTGACGCCGGCTTCAGTTCCTTTCGTCTCTCTTACCGTGTAGGTATGTTCGCCTGCTTCCGTGTAGGGGATTTCACTGAAGATGATGCTACCGTCTGCCGCATTCGTTCCCTCGGCAACCTTTCTGCCGTTTTCCTCTGCTGTGAAGGTAAATTCTCCCTTTGTCAGGTCTTTGCCGGTAAGCTGCTTGGTCGCCATGAGCTGAATCGACGTGCTCTTCGGTGCAGGCTTCTCATATGTATTCTTAAAAACAACACCGCCTTCGGGATATGTCGCAGCCGCCTTCAGCTCATTGCCTTCCTCAGTGACATTCACCCTGACTTCATAGGTGTGCGTATCATAGCTGATGCCGGCTTCAGTTCCTTTCGTCTCTCTTACCGTGTAGGTATGTTCGCCTGCTTCCGTGTAGGGGATTTCACTGAAGATGATGCTGCCGTCTGCCGCATTCGTTCCCTCGGCAACCTTTCTGCCGTTTTCCTCTGCTGTGAAGGTAAATTCTCCCTTCGTCAGGTCTTTGCCGGTAAGCTGCTTGGTCGCCATGAGCTGAATCGACGTGCTCTTCGGTGCAGGCTTCTTATACGTATTCTTAAAGACCACACCGCCTTTCGGATATGTCGCAACCGCCTTCAGCTCATTGCCTTCCTCAGTGACATTCACCCTGACTTCATAGGTGTGCGTATCATAGCTGACGTCGGCTTCAGTTCCTTTCGTCTCTCTTACTGTGTAGGTATGTTCACCAGCTTCCGTGTAAGTGATTTCACTGAAGGTAATGCTGCCGTCTGCCTTATTCGTTCCCCTGGCAACAACGCTGTCACCCTCTTTTACCTCGAAGCTGAACTCGTTGTCCTTCAGCTTTTCGTCTCTGCCGGTGAGTTTCTTGGTCGCAGTCAGTTCAATCGATCCGCTCTTTTCTGCAGGCTTCGTCACAGTCTTATTATTAAAGGTTACTGAATCCACTTCGTCCTTACAGGATTCATCTTTGTAATAACTGACTTCTGCAGTTACGTCAGCAATATAGTTTTGACCCACCATTCTGACTATATGTTTAGCCGTAACCTTCGCATAATAAACGGTCTTATCGATCGTATATCCTGTTAAATCCTGTTCAGTTTTTTCATATATCTTGTAAATATAGCTTTTCTCCGTTTCATCGCTGTCTTTGAATAGATTTTTATCAAATGTGATACTGCCGAAATCGATGTTGCCCTTTACATTTAATGCAGTCTTTTTACCGGCAACAGAACCATCCGGCATAGGTGCATCAGATGTGACACGTTCCAGAGTGAAAATAAAGCTTTCATTACCGGGAACCTGTCCATCAATCTGCTTTGTTGCCGCCAAATCTACGGAGTTTTCATGAACCGTTATCTTATCAAGATTGACATTGAAGAAATGGAACTCTCCTTTATTTGTTACATGATCTGCTACAATCCAGCCGCAAGAAGAACTATCTATTGTAGCGTTTGCCTGCGGGCAAAGATACGTGCCGAGCGAAGATGATCCGTTGCCAATTGTTACTGTTTTGGCATTGGGCATATTATAAATGATTGTACTTGCTACATTGCATGTTTCAGCAAATGTATTGTCGTGATAATTCTGCAGGTCATCCGAATCTGTGATCTTCTTATAGTTTTCGTTAACAATCTCCAGACCGCCGATTGTGACATCAGTACCACTATAATTAAAAACGATTGTCTGGTTATCGTTTTTAATTAAGTGAACCATTTTTTGCTTTGAAAGCGAATATTTTAGCGTCCCATATCCATTATTTTGTGTACATTTATCTACATCAATATAAATTGTACCGGCGCCGGCTTCCGTAAAATCTAGATAATAATGTCCGGCATTTTCAGCCCCAAGCACCTTGGAATAATCCGTAATTGAATCATGCTTAGCAAGCTCATTGGATTCCTGCTGCACATGATCAATCATGCCTTTTACTCTGCTCTGGATGTTTTCCTTGGTGTCATAAACAAGAATCAAATCTTGGTTATCGTCCAGAGAATTATGAAGATTCTTAGCAGCCTCAGGTGTCGTTGTTATAACTGAAGGATATCCTTTGATTTTTACTTCTTCATTCAGCTCGCCAAGCAGGCATCCGCTAACATACCCTTTGTCCTTATAGCTCATGCCTATCATGTTAGTGGTTATACCGGTCTGGGCACCGCCCGCTTTCATGGTCCCTACAGCAAAGTTTGTCTCTGCTTCTGCTTGGGTCCATACATTCGCTGTAATACCATAATTCCAAGATTCTCCAAGGACACTTCTTAAGCTAATAGCCTCTCCGGGATTTACATCAACTTTCTGCGTTTTCTGTACCGTAATGGAGTAGGTCGAAAAAGCCGCAGCTTCAAAGCTGACCTTGTTTTCATCCGTTGAAGTCTGTGTGTTTTCAATAGACTCCACCTCGACATCATCCGCGCTGATCGCGGTGGCATCCTTCGTGGTATCACTCTCTGCCTTTACCTCGTCCTTCAGGGGCAGGTGCGTGACGGTGACATCGGAGTCCTCGTCTGCACCGAGAGTCCCGCTCAGCTGATTCTTATGGAACTGGATATCGATCTTAACCGACCCCTCTGCCGGCTGATACTCGATGGTCTTCGAGGTATCGATGCTGCCATCGGCGTCCATGGCATAGCCAAGGAAGGCGATATCATACAGCAGCGTATTGCTCTCGTCGTATGCGGCGTCCTCTTCCGAACCGTTGAGGGCGTCCATGTACGCGTCGTAGTTGTAGCCGTCGGTTGCCGGCGTGACCTGCGTGACGATAAAGCGTGCGTCATCCGGGATGGCACCTGCATGCTGCAGCGTTGCCGTCACGGTGACGTTCACATCGCTGTAGGTGTACTGTGCCTTCTGTCCGTCGCTGTACTGCACATACAGGGTGGTATCGCCCGAAAGCTCCGTGTAGTCATCGGAGCCGTCTTTCTTTACCTCATAGGCATATCCGTCACCGGTCTTCACGCGCCTTACGGCCGTGACGTATACCTTTTCGTCGTTCTCTCTGATATAGGTAGATTCGAAGGTGTACTCTTTCACCTTCTTCCCGCTCTCATCCTGTGCCACCTGCAGCTTTTCCGGGAAGCTCTCCTTCAGGGTAATCTCGTCCTTTCCCTCTGCAAACGGAACCGAAACGCTCTCCTGATCCGCATCAATCGGATCCCCGAAGGCATCGACATATTCTGCCGTGAGAGTCGTGGTGGTATGATCCTCGTCATAGGTAAAGACAACGGAGGAATCCCCGCTGATGGTGATCACACCGTTCGCGGTCTCCGCCTTCGTGACCTTCGTCTTTTCCGTTACGACATCTCTCGTAACGGTCTCTTCCTGAACCTTATCGTCTTCCCCGACACGGACGGAATAGGTTCTCTCTTCATCTGTCGTCTCGACCTCGCTGAAGATCTTCGAGACCTCGACACCGTCCAGCGTGATCCCGCCATTGAACGTATACCCGTCAATGTCCGGTGCCTGCTCCGAAAGGCTGCCCTCTTCCAGAGAAAACCCTGCATATCCCACGATCACCGTGTCATTGCTCTTTGCCGTTCCGGTAACCGCTGCCGTCTCGTCCTTGATCTCGAGAGCGTCCTCTTCCTCTTTGATCTGTGCGTCCAGTTCTTCTTCTGTCGGCAGATCAGAGAAATCGCCATCCGTTGTTTCTTCTGTGGCTTCCTCCGTCGTCCCGGTGGTCTCTTCCGCTGCCGTCCCGGTGGTTTCCTCAACCGATGCCTCGGTTGTCGCTTCCGACAGTGCCCCGGTACTGCTCTCAGAAGGAGCCTGTGTTGTACTTTCCGTGGAAGTCTCCGTGCTCTCCGCACTTACGGACTCTTCCGCTGTGCTGCCTTCACCCGGCGCCGCCTCTGCAGACTCTTCGCCTGCCTGTTCCGGGGCAGCAGAAGATGACTCTGCAGATGCTAAGTTTTCTGTCGATGCGGTGCCGCCTTCTTCCGCCTGAGCCTCACTTCCTGCGGATTCTGCAGCTTCCGCTGTTCCCTGATCCTGTGGTGTTTCGTTCTGTGATGTCCCGTCCTGCTTTGTTTCCTCCAGGACTCTGGATTCCGGATCGGTATCCTGTGCCATATCCACCGTCTCGGCATTGACGGCAGAGATCGGCATGCCGGTGCTCAGAAACATGGCCGCAGCTGCGACAACAGACACGAGCGTACGATAATTCTTTCTCATACGATCTTCCTTCCCTGAGAGTTCTCCCCTTACCTTCCCGAAGCCCCAAAAAGACTCCGGCGGCAGAGCCTGCGCCTGCTGTTCTTCCCTTCCACAGCCCGTCTGCTTCAGGTCCTTGATACACGAAAAATGGCGCACTTCGCACACCCTACCTGATTTAATCCTACGTTCCCGCCGCTCCCCTTAAATATGACTATTTTCCTAATCATTGTCCGTTTTTGTCCTGTTATCGTCTGATTTTTTGCTTCCTCCCCGTTCCTTCGTCACCTTTCCCATCAGAGCCCCGCTCCCCTTGTGCAGGATGTCTGTCCTCTTCGCTGCTCCCGCGTCCTCCTTAATCTCCTCACTCTCTCTTTTCTGCAAAAGCAAAGGCGGCAGACACCGCATGGATGCCTGCCGCCTTAAGGGGGAGAAATGTATTCCTGTTTCTTTCTCTTTTCGCCTGTACCTTCGCTCCTACTCCTTCACGAAGTGATACAGTCTCGACTGCCCGTCCCCAAGATCCGGGACGAGGATGCCGATATTCATGAGCTCATCGCCGAAATATTCCTTCTTCAGCTCTCCGCACCTAGGCTCGATCCGGTTTTCTCTCGTCCAGATGCTCTGTTCCCTGGCATATTCGCGCCCGGTGGCCCCCACGGCCTCCTCGAGGCGGTAGGTGGCAGATGGATCGAGGCCTTTGAGGCGGATCGCATGGCTGTGGGTGTTGGGACGCCCGAGGACCTGCACCAGGGTGACCAGTGCTTCACTCCCATCCTTTGCCGTGCACTCCCAGGCATCATACGGGGTCCTGTCATTCCAGCTGACGAGCCGGTAGTAGTCTCCCTCCGCGATGAGGTGGTGATACTTATGATAGCGCTTTACCTGCTCCGGGATCAGGGCCTTCTCCTCAGGAGTCACGTGGCGCGACAGGTCGAGCTCATACCCGAAGGTCCCGGCAAGGGCGACGTTTGCCCTCGTCTCGAACGGGGTATTCCTGCCCACCTGCTCATTCGGGCAGCGGCTCACATGGGCTCCCATCGTGGAGAGCGGATAGACGAGGGCCGTGCCCTCCTGAATCCGGAGCCTCTCGATCGCGTCCGTGTCATCGGACGTCCAGATCTGCGGGCTGTAGTAGAGCATGCCGGCATCAAACCTTGCGCCGCCCGAGGAGCAGTTCTCGAACAGAAGATCCGGGAAATCGTCAAGGAGCCTTTGCTGCATCTCATAGAGCCCGAGGACATACCGGTGGAGGATCTCCCCCTGCCTGCCGTCCCCGTAGAGCGCGGATCCGATCCCGGAAAGCTGCCGGTTCATGTCCCACTTCACGTAGTCGATCTGAGCGCCCTTAAACGACGCCTCGATCTGGCTCATCACCGCATCGCGCACTTCCTTGCGGGTCAAATCCAGCACCAGCTGATCCCGTGCCAGAGCCGGGATCCTCCCCGGGATCTGCATCGCATAGTCCGGGTGTGCCCGGTAGAGGTCCGAGTCCGGAGAGATCATCTCGGGCTCAATCCAGATCCCGAACTTCATCCCGATATCATGGATCGCCTCGGAGAGCGCCTTTATGCCGCCGGGGAGCTTTGTTTCGTTCACGTACCAGTCGCCAAGGGAGCGGTCATCATCATTCCTGACACCAAACCACCCGTCGTCCATGACGAACATCTCGATGCCGTTTGCCTTCGCTTCCTTTGCAAGTAAGAGGAGCCTGTCCCTGTCAAAGTCAAAGTAGGTGCCCTCCCAGTTGTTGATCAGGACCGGCCGGTCCTCATGCAGGTACCTGCTGCGGATGAGGTGCGCCCGGAAGAAGTCGTGGAAGTGATGCGTCATTTCCGTCAGTCCCGCATCGGAGTAGGTCATCACGACCTCCGGGGCCGTGAACGTCTCGCCGGATTTCAGCGTCCAGGCAAAGCCGTCCGGGTGAATCCCCATGACAACGCGCAGGGTGTCATACTGGGACAGCTCGCAGCTTCCAAGGAAGTTTCCGCTGTAGACAAAGGTAAGACCGTACACCTCGCCGTGGTCCTGGGACGCGTCGCCTTTCAGGATCCCCACAAACGGGTTCTCCTGATGGCTCGACTCCCCGGCAACCGATGCCGCATCGGTGCGGCCATGACCGATCTTTCTGACTTCGATGTGCCGCTCCCTTGCCCAGGCGCCGTCAAGCGTCAAAAGCGATGTCCCCTCCGGATCGTTGTCCATGTCAAGGCAGGCGGAAAGGACTCTGGTCAGTGTCCGCTCCTGTCCCGCCTCATTGGTCACAAGGACACTCCTTGTGATCACATCCTCTCTCGGGAACACCGAGTAGAGGAGCGTCACCGAGAGGTCCAGCACGTGGTCCTTCAGGGTAATCTTCAGGGTCGAGACATCCTGTGCCTCGCCAAAGGATGCCGGAAGACCTTCAAGAGCGGGCTTTCCGTCCACGATCTGCGCCCTGTCAAAGGTCAGCTCGCAGGCATTGTTTCCCTCTTCATCAGTGACCGTAAGGCACGCCTGTCGAAGATCCCCCGCCCCGCCTGTCGGATACTCAAAGGGGAAGGTGTTGAGGAAGGTCATCTTCTCGCGGGATAACACCGCAGGAGACGGCACCTCGTGCAGGTGCAGGGAAGCGGTCCCTGCAGGGTGCAGGAGCCGTTTTCCGTAGTAGATATGTCCCAGGAACCCGTCAGCGGACAGCCCCATCAGATACGTCGTGTGGTCCGTGTCCAGCTGGAAGATTCCCTTCTCTTTATCGTAAGCAATCATTGTGTTCTCCTCCCATAGCGCATCGGCTCCGCTGCCGTGCGCCGGAACAGATCAATCAAAGGTCCCATGAAAAATGCCGTAACCAGAGTTCCGATCCCCACCGGGGCACCGAGTGCAAAGCCGATCCCCACACAGACAAGGTCCGTCCCGATGCGGATCAGGTGAAACGGCACCTTTGTCTGTTTCTCCGCGATGGTGATTGCCACCGCATCGTAGGTCGAAACCCCGAGGTCACCGGTAAAGTATACCGCAGATGCAAAACACAACAAGTTAATTCCGATGACCAGGAACAGAAACCGCATGGGAAGCGATGGATCGGGGACAAGGAGACGCAGCAGGTCCTCGCTCCCCTCCGCGATATACCCCAGGAGGAACAGGTTGATCAGCGTCCCGAGCCCCACCTTCTTCCGGTTGACAAGAAGAATCAGGACAAGCAGCACCGCATTGACGATCGCATAGAACGTCCCAAAGTCCAGAGGGGTCAGGCTCCATACCCCGTGGGAGAAGCACTGGAAGGGGTCAAAGCCCATGCCGGAGAGGGAAAAGAACCCCACGGCAACGCCGCTTGCACTCACCCCGAGGACCGTCATCAGAACCCGCCGTGTCATCTCACTCATCTGACAGTCTCAAACCTCCACTGGAACGCGTGGTACTCCCCCTTTGCCTGCGGGAGCGGGATCCCGGTCTCCATGAGTGCAGCTCCCGGATAGACCTTCCCGTCAAAGGAGCAGCGATAAAGCGCATCCGCATTCAGGTGCGAGAGCTTCACATACCGCACCGGCTCGTCCGCGAACTGGATTCCCGTCTCGACAGCCGTCAGCAGAAACGCCGACCTGTCTTTTGCGACATTTGACCACGCGGTAAACGACGAGGTGTACGGGTCGGACAGGCGCACGTAGTCCCCGAAAAAGATGAGGTCCTCGTTCGCCCTGCGGAACGCCGCCTGCTCCCGGACCTTGTTCCGGTCGTCTTCGGACATCTTTGCGGGGTCGAGCTCATACCCGAAGGTCCCCGCCATCGCGACGGCAGCCCTGGTCTCAATCGGGGTGATCCTGCCGCACTGCTCGTTCGGAACCTTCGATACATGGGCGCCCATGGCGTCTGTCGGATACCCGAAGCTTGTCCCGTACTGGATCTTCAGCCGGTCGATCGCATCGGTATTGTCGGAGCACCAGATCTGGCGGGAGTAACAGAGCATCCCCGCATCAAACCGCCCGCCGCCACCGCTGCAGGTCTCGATGAGCATCTTCGGGTACCGCTTCCCCAGGCGCTCCAGCAGGTCGTAGAGCCCGAGGACATAGTCATAGAGAACCCGCCCCTGATCGGAAGTCCCGTTGGACCAGACATCGGCAATCGAGCGGTTGCAGTCCCACTTGAGGTACTCCACGGGGCGCTGATCGAGGACATCGACCAGCTGCTGATACACGTGGTCCACGACCTCCGGCCTTGAGAAGTCAAGGACCAGCTGGTACCTGCCCCTGACAGGGTATCTTCCCGGTGTCACAAGCGCCCAGTCCGGGTGGGCCCGGTAGAGGTCCGAATCCTCGCTTACCATCTCCGGCTCGACCCAGATGCCGAAGGAGAGTCCGAGGTCATGGACCTGATCGATAAGGGATGTGAGCGGCATCCCGAGCTTCTTCTCGTTCACCACCCAGTCCCCGAGGCCCGAGGTGTCATCGTCCCGCTTCCCGAACCAGCCGTCGTCGACAACGAGAAGGTCGAGATCCATCTCCTTCGCCTCCTTTGCAAGGGCAAGGAGCTTGTTTCCGTCGAAGGTAAAGTAGCACCCCTCCCAGCTGTTCAGAAGGATCGGGGTTGCCTTATGTTTGTACGGTCCCCGCATCAGGTGATCCCGGATGCAGTCCGCAAGGCGAATCGACAGGTCCGAAAAGCCCGTCGCCGAGAAGGAAAGAATGGCTTCCGGAACGACAAACGTCTTTCCGGGGTCCACGGGGTAGCGCAGCAGGTGCTCCGAGAGCCCTGCCTGCAGGCGGGTTGCCCGGTAGGGGTCACGCCCGGCAAGGATCTCACACCCGCCGCTGTAGACCATCTCCACCGCATAGCAGGAGCCTGAGTTCTCGTTTGTCTCCGGGGCTGCCAGGATCGCGAACGGGTTTGCCTGATGGGACGAGGTCCCCCTGCGGCTTGTGATCCGCTGCTCGGCAAACGTCACGGGAGTTCTCTGCATCTGACGCTCCATCCCCTGATAGCCGTAGAGACTCAAAAGATCCCATGGACCGGTGAGAAAGTCGAGGTTTACCGCCATCGCCCGGGTGATGTAAAACCTCGTATCCCCGGTGTTCGTGATCTTTGCGGCCCTGGTGATGATGTCCCCTTCCGGCAGTACCCCGTAGAGAAGCTCCACTTTGATCGGGACATTTTTATCCTCGAGCGTCACAACAAGAGTCTGCGCCTCGGAAGAATCCGCATGGACCGCGGGGAGTCCTTCGAGGGCGTACTTGCCGTTCTCCACCAGGACTCCTGTCACCTTCAGGTCGCAGCCGCTCTTTCCATCCTCCGTCACCACCTCGAGGGCGGGACTGCGGAAATCCCCGGTCCCGAAAGTCGGGTACTCCTGGGGAAGGCAGGCAAGGGAATAGGTCCTGTTATTGCCCGCATCATACGGGTTTCCGCAGAAGCCCCGGTCGTTGTAAGGGATTAAATAGTCCATCACCCCGGCACTCCGCCGTCCGTAGTAGAGATGCAGGAGCCGGCCCGTTTCGTCCACCATCATCTGGTAGGTGCTGTGCGCGGTGTGAAGAGAAATCACGTTGTCGGTGTGTTCAATGGCCATTCGTTACCTCCTGGGGCTGTGCAGGGTTCTGCGCGGAGTCAGTCGCATCATGCGCTGCAAGGTAGGGTGCATAGACGGGAAGAAGGAGGGCTGCTGCAACGTAGGTGATGATACCGGTCAGGCAGCACACCCATAAAAATCCGGTGAGGGGGACATACGCGGGGTTTGCAACCGTGACGTACACCGGAAGGACGAGGGATGCGAGAATCCCGAGAAGCCGCAGCGGCTTTGCAAAGGCAAAGAAGACCGCGTCATAGACCAGTTCCCGAAGGGACCCGTTGAACGTCACCATCGCCGGGAAGAGCTCGAGGGCGATGCAGACAAGCACCACCCCGATCCCGAAGAGAGAATATCGGAAGACAAGGAAAACGCCGCCAAACTCCGTGCACCAGAAGTTCTCGAGGTACAGGAGGACGAACAGCCCCGTAAGAACGAGCCCCGCGATGGTGCCCTGGCGGAAGTTGTTCCTGAAGCCCTCAAAGAACGTCTTCACGACGCCCTTCTCCGAGAGCTCTCCCCTTCTGTAGCGGATCATCACGTAGTTCAGCCCGC
Organism: uncultured Lachnospiraceae bacterium; assembly: GCA_900315055.1. GTDB lineage: Bacteria > Bacillota > Clostridia > Lachnospirales > Lachnospiraceae > CAG-791. The sequence continues at coordinate 9,288 of OMXP01000044.1, read as the reverse complement.
AGAGCCCCGCCCCGATCGTAAACACCGGGAGGGTCGTCAGGGCAAAGAGCACGCTTGCGATCACGGTGACCCACACCGCATTCATCGCCCTGCCGAAGGCACTGTCATTCGAAAAGATGCCATTTACGAGGTCTGTCATACGTTTTTCCCTTCAAATCCGTGCCGAATGCAGCCTGCTGCATTCGAGTCAACCACGCCTGCGTGGTTGAGTTTCAGAGTTTGCCGCCGCTGGTTGCGATGCCTTCGACGAACTGCTTCTGGAAGATGATGTAGATGATCACCATCGGCAGGATTGCAAGAACGGCCGCCGCCATCATGGACGGATAGTCATTGCTGTACTGTCCCTGCATCTTGGACAAAGCAGCGGACAGAGTGGTGTGTGCCGCATCGGGTGCGACGATCATGGGCCACATGAGGTCCTTGAAGGCGAACACTGCGGTGAAGATGCCAAGGGAGACCATCGAGGATCTCGTGAGCGGCATCATGATGTGCAGAAACCGCTGTCCGATGTTTGCGCCGTCGATCGTTGCCGCCTCCTCGAGGTCCTTCGGAAGTCCCTCATAGCCGACCTTTAAGAGGTACGTGCCGAATGCGGTGACAAGGCCGGGGAAGACCAGGCCGAACATCGAGTTGATCGCGCCCATCTTCGATACCATCGTGTACTGCGGGATGATGAAGATCTGGGACGGGATCATCATCTGCACGAGAACCAGGGAGAACAGGAGCTTCTTTCCCGGGAAGTTGAGGCGTCCGAATGCGTAGCCTGCCATCGTTGCGGTCAGGCACGCACAGACAACACGGAAGAAGATCAGAAGGAGCGTGTTCTTGTAGAGCAGGAGGAAGTTGTAGGACTTCCAGACAGTGCCGAAGTTCTCCCAGTGCCAGCCGTTGTGCGGGAAGAAGTAGAACGGGCTCACCGAGATGGCCTCCTGGTTGGTCTTCAGGGCGGTCAGGATCATCCAGACGAACGGGACGATCATGATGATCGACATGATAATGAGAAAAATGTGAATGAGAGCCGTGGCGGTTCTCTGCTTTGCCTTATAGCTGTTCATGACTGCTCCCTTCTCATGCATGGTAGACGAAGTGCTTTTCGATCTTCTGCAGGAAGAACGTGATGATCATGATGAAGACGACGAGGATCACGACCACCGTTGCGCCGTATCCCTTGTTGTTCTGCGTGAAGGAATACTGGTAGAAGAGGTAGACAATCGACTGGGTCTTTGACAGAGCCGCATTCGTCTTGTCCATGACCATGTACATGAGATCGAAGATCGTCAGACCGCCGATGATGCCGGTCTGGAAGACGAAGAAGGTCGTGGGGGACAGAAGCGGCCAGGTGATGTTCTTGAACTGCTCCCAGCTGTTGGCGCCGTCGATGAGCGCTGCCTCGTAGTAGTCGTGCGGGATCTCCTGCAGACCTCCGATGAACAGGACCATGTCGTAGCCGATGGAGGACCAGATGCCGATGATCGCGATGGAGAACCAGGCGATCTTCGGATCGGAGATCCAGGCGACGTTCGTGTGGAAGACGTTGTTCAAAAGACCGAACTGCTGGTTGTAGATCCATCTCCATACCATGGCGACAGCTGCGGGGGCGCAGACCATCGGGAGGAAGAAGATCGTGCGGTAGACGGAGCGTCCCGCGATCTTCTTGTTGAGAAGGACGGCAAGAAGAAGGGAGATCGCAATCGTCACCGGGACCTGGACGATCGTGTACTTGATGGTGTTCCACAGGGACTGCCACATCTCGGCGGAGCCGGTTCCGAACATCAGGGTCTGATAGTTCTTCAGGCCGACGAAGATGTTGCCCTTTCCGAAGTCACCGGTCTTGCAGAAGGACTGCCAGATCGTCTGGAAGACGGGGATAAAGTTCAGAATGATGAGGCCGATGATGGTCGGTGCAACGAAGAACAGGCCCCAGAGCGCCTCGTTTCTTGCGCGGGGCGTCATCTTCTGTTTCACTGCTTTTGTCTTTGCCATGGCGTTTCCTTTCTTGAAAAAAATGTTCCGGAAAACCAGAACCGGCAGACAGGCCCATCGCCCGCCTGCCGGTCACTTTGTACTGGGTTTAATTTTCAGAACTTCGATCTGTGCTTTTCAGATCGAAGTTCGGAGCCCAAATCCGCAGGATTTGGGGTTTTTTATTCCTGTGCGATCGCGTCCTCGATGATCTTCTGCGCATTGTCGCAGGCCGTGGACATCTTTGCGGGATCGGAAGGATCCTGCCATGCATCGAGGAAGCAGCCTTCCTGCTGGATTGCATCTTCCCAGACGGTGGTGTTTCTGGTGTACGGACGGAAGAACAGGCTTCCCTCGTCCTCGATTCTCGTGAAGGCGGAGACGTCCATGCCATCGAAGGCATTTGCGAACTCATCGGAGACACCCTTGTAGGCTGCCATCGTGACGCCGAGCTCTGCCTGCTTTTTCTGGCCCTCTTCGGAGCAGAAGTAGGAGATCAGGCTGTAGGCCTCGTCCGGGTGCTCGGTGTTTGCCGCTGCTGCCCAGCCAAGTCCGTTGTAAGCCGACTGTCTCTCGCCCTCATCGCACTGGCCGTTGCCGTTTGCATCGCCGTACGGCATCAGAGCCCACTTGTAATCCTCGTGGCTGTCTGCGCTGTAGAAGGAGTTGATCATCCAGGAGCCCTGTGTGATCATCGCGACCACGTTCGACTGGAACAGGGAGTCCGTGCCGGACTCTGCAACCGTGGACTGCGGAACGGAGACGGTCAGGAGCTTGCGGACCATTTCCATGCCGGCCTTGCCCTGGTCGGAGCCGATCGTCGTGCCCTTGTGGTCATCGGTGATGACCTGTGCGCCGTAATCGTAGACGAAGTTGTACCAGCCGTCCTGGTTGTTGGAGGTGTTCACTGCGTAGCCGTAGACGCCGTCCGCAGCGCCTGCCTCGGTGATCTGCTTTGCCGCGTTGTAGACATCGTCCCAGCTCCAGTCATCGGTCGGGGTGTCGACGCCGTACTTGTCAAACAGTGCCTGGTTGTACAGAAGAGCGATGGTGTCGTGATCCTTCGGGATCGCGTACTGATGGCCGTCGGACTGATACAGGGAGACGATGCCGTCGTAGTAATTGCTCATGTCGATCGCATCGTCCTTTGCGATGTAATCGTCGAGGTTCAGGAGCATGTTGTTCTCCATGTACATCTGCGCGGTGTTGGAGTGCATCCAGAACACATCGGGCATCTCGCCGCCGGAAGCACCGGCTTCCAGCAGGGTCCAGTACTGATCCCAGGTGATGACGTTGATCTTGACCGCAACGCCGCTGGTCTTGGACCACTCGTCCGCGATCTGCTGCAGACCTGCCAGCTGGTTGTTATCCCAGATGTCCACCTGCAGGGTCACATCGCCGGAAGAGGCGGTGGTTGAGGAGCCGCTGTCGGCTGCTGCCGTCGAGGATCCGCTGTCCGAGGATCCCGAGCTGCTGCCGCAGCCTGCCAGGGCTGCCGCGCACATGCCGAGTGCGAGAATCGCTGCCAGTACTTTCTTCTTCATAAATTACCCTCCTTGAAACATATCCCGGATTTCCGGGGACCGTTCGTTCATCTGTGCCACAGTATACCTGTCGAAATCGCGCACGAAAATGGCGCGATCCTGCCCGAAACCTGTCATTTTTGACATGGTTCAATCGAACCTGGCATGGTCAAAACGATATGGAAATATTGCTACAGATATGGTAAAATGGCGCAGAAATTCGGCAGAACGTACATGTTTTCTGATGGAAACGGTTCCAATTTCCGTCAATATGCAGTCAGAAAGCACAACAGGCTCCTCTGTTGAATATGTACAGAAAAGGCAAAGAAATGGCAGAAAATGATACAATCTACACCCCGTCAGACCTGAAAAAAACGCGCTATACGAAGGAGGAACACTTCCACTGCCTCGAGAACCTGACCGAGACGCCGATCGAGCTCTCCCTCATTCACTGCGGGATGGAGGAGTGCCGGCCGCTCCACATCTGGCACGGGGTGCGCTATGAATACATCATTCACTTCGTGCGGGACGGCCACGGGGTGTTCTCGGTGGACAACAGGACCTATCATCTCTCGAAGGGACAGATGTTCCTGATCTGGCCGAAGGTCGAGATCACCTACATCGCGGACGAGACCGATCCCTGGAAGTACTGCTGGATCGGTTTTAGGGGATCTGCCGCGGAGCGGGCGCTCTCCGACTGCGGGTTCGGCCCGCAGGTCGATGTCCTCGATGCGCCGGACCTTGCGCCGATCGAGAAGAACATCAGCCTTATCCTCGACCACTACGAGCAGGTCCCGGGGAACATGTTCCTTCGGGCATCCTGCCTCCTCTCGATCCTCGGATACCTCATGGAGTCGGCACAGCGCCCCGCAGAACAGGAGACGGGGTCTCCCGCGCCCTACTCCCGCACGAACGTCTACGTGACCCGGGCGATCTCGTACATCAAGCTCCACTTTGCAGATGACCTGACGATCGTCGACATCGCAGGAGCCGTCGGGATCAGCCGTGCGTACTTAAACCGCGCCTTCCAGAAGGAGCTTGGCATGTCGGTGCAGCACTTCCTCATCGACTACCGCCTCCATGTCGCGGCAAGCCTTCTCATGAACACGACCCTGTCCGTCTCCGAGATCGCGGAAAACGTCGGCTACGACGATCCCCTTGCCTTCTCCAAGGCCTTCCGGAAGAAATTCCAGTTAAGCCCCCGGAACTACCGGCAGAGCAACCATGCGATGAACATCCTCGAAAAGCGCATCCCCGACGATCTGAACACGCAGACCTGAGGAGCGCAAAGGCAGAAACTCCAAAAGACCGGTATACAAAGAGCGCCCCGCACGTGCGGAGCGCTCTTTCCATACCTTCATCATTCTGTTTTTCAGATTTTCAGAACCGGCCCCTGGCCGGTTCTAAGCCCAAATCTGCTTTTTGATTTGGGGTTTTATTCCTGTACCAGCCGAATCGGCGGCTCCTCCGTCGGGGCATCGTCCGCATGGAAGAGATTTCCCTTTTCCATGGTACGGCTTGCGGCATCGGCGGACAGCGGTCTGCTGAAGTAGTAGCCCTGAATGCTGTCACACCCGAACTCCCGGAGGCGGTCAAACTGTCCCTTCGTCTCCACGCCCTCGCAGATCGCGACCTTTCCGAGGTCATGGACGAGGCGGATGACGTCCTTTAAGAAGATGCCGTCATTGTCCCACATGTAGGTATCCACCAGGGTCTTGTCGATCTTGACAACGGACACGGGGATATAGCTTAAGTAGTTCAGCGACGAGTACCCGGTGCCGAAGTCGTCCATGAGAAGCGTGATGCCCATGTCCTCGAACTGATGGAACAGGTCCTCGGCCCGCTGGCTGTTCTCCATGAACAGGCTCTCGGTGATCTCGATCTTGATCCGGTCCGGCGGGACGTTGTTCTTTGCAAGCTGGCCTTTGAGGTACTCGACGTACCCGGTATCCTGCAGCTGTTCCGCGGAGTAGTTGATGGAGATCGGCGGCACTGTAATGCCGCCCTTTAACCACTTGCCGATCTGCTCGCAGACAAGGCGGGTCGTAAGCCTTCCGATGGAGCGGATCCAGCCGTTCTCCTCGGCGATCGGGATGAACGTTCCGGGGCCGATGTCCGCGTCCTGCATGCGGACCAGCGCTTCGAGTCCCTCGATCTGACCCGTGTGGGTGTTGACCTGGGGCTGATAGACCATGTACATGCCGTCGTTTTCGATCGCATGGAGGATGGCGGCCTTTAACTGTTCGTACCTTCCCTCGTCCTCCCGCATCTCGCGGCTCGAGACAAAGCAGCCGTTCTTTCCTCTCTGCTTTGCCTTCTGCAGGGCCATCTCCGCCCAGACAAGGAGCTCCGCCGCACTGTGCCCGACCTCGGCGTTTGCAACGCCGATGGAGGCGTGCGGGGTCACGTAGTCGATGCCCATGGGGCGCTCTTTGCAGAAGAGGTCCATGATGGCATTGAGGTCCGGATCGTTCTCGGAAACCCGCCTTCCGAAGAAGACGACGAGGAACTCGTCCCCGCCGTAGCGCGCGATCTCCGCTCCCGTCTGCTTTGCCAGGGTTTCCAGCTCTCCGGCGAGGAGCTTCAGCAGAGCGTCTCCGCTCGTGTGTCCGTATTTCTCGTTGATCTCCTTGAAGTTGTCGACATCGACAAGGGCCACCGCATAGGACTTTCCATCCCGCAGTCTCTCGTCCGTATCGAGCCTGTCCAGGGCCGTGGTGCGGTTCAGAATGCCGGTCAGGGAATCGTGCTCACTGGAAAAGCGAAGCTCCTCGGAGATCCTTCGCTGTTCGGCCTCCGCATGGGTCTTCTCCGAGACCTCCCGGTTGAGCCCCAGGAAGATCACGACCATGCCGGCAAGCATCAGGGCCAGGGGATAGAACACCAGCCCGTACCGCTCATTGAAGGTCTCCGGCCGGTTCAGGACAACGGTATCCGCAGGAAGGTTGGCCTCGGACACATCGAACTTCTCCATCACCTCATAGTTCGCAACATAGCAGGCGGACATCTCCTCCTGCAGCTGCTGATCCTTCGGGTCCTTCGTGCCGTCGAGGAACTGCATCATGAGATTTGCAGCAGAGGCCGCCGTGTTCTCGAAGAGGTTCACATACCCTGCCATGCACCCGTTTTTGAAGCCCCCCTTGGCGGTGCGGAACACCGGGACCGGCGATGCCTTGCTGATCACCGACGCGGACTGGGGAATCGTGTAGCTGATCCCGTCCGCATCCTCATAGGCGATGACATCGAGGACAACGGTCCCCTCGGTCAGCTGAGAGAGGCGGTTCTGCAGGTCGCTCAGCGTGCAGTCGCCGAAGTTGATGGTCTCGAAGGTAAGTCCCGCATAGGCCGGGTCATCGATCGCACCCTCGAAGTTCTTCTCGAGGGTCTCACCGCTTAAGGTATTGTCGATAATGGCGACGACCTTCTTCGTATCCGGCAGGAGCCGGAGTGCAAGGTCAATGGTCTCCCTGAAGTTATCCCGCTCAAGGTACCCCGTGATGTACGGGTTTTCTGCCGCCTTCTCGCCCTCTTCGTAGTCCGAGACTCCGAAGAAGATGATCGGGATGTCCTTAAAAAACGTGTCCTGGTACTTCTCGGCAAACAGAAGAGCCGCATCATCGCCCACGATGACGCCGTCATAGGAGGTGGTCTGAAGTCTTTCCCTCATGCGGTCCGCAAAGACGGTATCTGCCTCGTCCGGGTGCTTCTTGGTGTCCATGTCCATGACATCGAGCGTCACACCGCTGTTGTCAAAGACCTGCATGAGACCCTGGATCTGATCCTCATAGGACAGGAACGTCGGATCATAGGATGACAGGAACAGGACCTTGCGTCCGTTCACCTCGCTCCCCGTCGGTGTTCCCAGGGTGACATCCTCCGCGTCGTAGTCGGAAGTCACCGTATCGACCATCGCCTCATAGGCGGCGTCCTGTGCCCGCTCCCTCGACCTCTGGACCATGAGAAGCAGGAAGACGGCAACGCCGGCAAAGATCAGCGTGAGCCCTAAAAGCGAGATCCGGGATCCGATATCATTTTTGCGTGTCTCATTCTGCAAAATCAGCAACCCTCCGCAAAGACCACAGTCCGCCCTCTCAAAAGAGCAGAATTACACAGTCTTAACAATCCAACAATAAAGATAGCACAGGAAACGTTCCCGGACCATGTGCAAAAGGCAGGGAAACTTAAATGGAACTTGTACAGATTGAAAGCGGGAAAAGAAAGACAAATCCTTCTCTGTCTCCCAGAAGCCTTTCGGTTTACAATGAATGACATACAATAAGCATTAAAGATAACCGATTTCAGCCAAAAAGGGAAGGTAAAATCCATGGAAGATATTCTGGAAATCTTAAAGACAAGGCGCTCGGTCCGCTCCTACAGGAGCGATCCGGTACCGGAGGATCAGATCAGCAAGGTGGTGGAGGCAGGGCTCTATGCCCCGACCGGCATGGGACGGCAGGCAACAATCCTCCTCGTCCTGACAGACCCCGACACGGTCCGCACCCTCGGAAAGGTGAACGGCGCCATCATGGGACATGAGGGGATGGACGCCTTCTACGGGGCACCCGTATGTATCTGCGTCCTTGCAAGGAAAGATGACCCCACCGCGATCTTTGACGGGAGCGCTGCCCTCACCAACATGCTGAACGAAGCCGCATCCCTTGGCCTTGGTTCCTGCTGGATTCACCGGGGAAAGGAGCAGTTCGAGACAAAGGAAGGAAAAGAGATCCTCACCCGTGCGGGCATTGATCCGGACACCGTTGTCGGTATCGACAGCATGATCCTCGGCTTTCCGGCAGCAGAAAACCCGGCAGCCGCGCCAAGGAAAGAGGGGCGGGTGTACCGGGTTTAAGGCTTTTTGGGTTTCACGCCATTTTATCTCGCCATTTTGGCAGGATAAAGTGGCGAGATAAATTTTTCATCGCCATTCACTGCCTTTGTCCTGCCGGCATTTATCGCGCCGGGCGGCATTGCCATCCCATAAAGAAAGCAGTGGCTGCATGAGGAGCATCAGACCACTGCCTGTTACCGGTATGGTGTTTATTTTCCGCTTGTGATTATTCCGCCGCAATAAGGCCGGCCCTGATGGCCGGCCAGAGCCGCTAACTCGCAAATATAGGCCTTGCAGACGGACCAGATGGCTCTAATCAGTGACCGCGAAGTTGACTGATTATTATTGCAGGTGGCTCTGAACCGCGGCCGCATGGTCCTGTACCGGCGGAATCATCACCGCTTGTACTAAAGCTCAATCGTATCGAGATCATCGGGCACGATGAGATGTCCGGAATAGATCTTCTGTCCTTCTGCCGTATACAGGCGCCTCCGATCCTTCAGGTGGTCGTCCTCGGTGTGGTAGAGCAGGAGGTTTTTTACGTGCTGCTGTTCTCCGAGTCTGCAGGCATCCTCCACTGTGGAGTGATGCTTCTCATAGGCATGGTAGACGGGCTCGTCCGCCTTGAGGCAGAACGCCTCGTGAAGGAGGAAGTCCGCTCCCTCTGCAAGAGAAAAGCAGTGCTCCTTTAACGGCTCGTCCCCGCAGCAGACAAGGAATTGTCCCGGTGCATAGTCCATGCGGAATCCGAACTGGTCCATTTTGGTGGAGCGGATATCGAAAAACACGGTCCTGCAGCCAAGAAGATCAGCCTCTTCCATGTCTCTTACCGGGACGATCTGAAGGCGGCCGGAAGCCAGAGCCTTCGGGTACTCCTTCGGAAGACACCGTATGCCGATGAAACCAGCATTGTGTCAGACTAAGAGAGCGTAAAGAACCCCATGTGGTATTGAACCACACGGGGTGAATTAGAAA
>OMXP01000124.1 GCA_900315055.1 uncultured Lachnospiraceae bacterium | reverse complement strand
TTCTATCATGGAGGTTTTTTGCTGATACTCTAGGTATCGCCACTGCTCATTCTATTCTCCCCATCTCAGATGGGGGTTTAAGCATCTAGCAAATAAAAAGGGCGATCTTCTGAGCATGAATCAGAAAACAGTAGCAGATGAGGATCACACGGAAATCGCCAATGAGACGATTGTCTTCCACTACAACAAGGACTACACGCTGAACTACATCAGCGGAAGCGATGATAACGGGAAGGTAATGACCTGCAAGCCGGAGCGGGACGAAAACGGCACCATCTTCGGGTTCGACTATGAGGACAACTACGGTTATAAGCTCTATACCCTTATCTACAATCCGGACGGCACCATTGCTTCCATGGCACTCGCACAGAGTTCGGCAGGTGTGGGGTACTCGACCAAAACCTACAATTTCGTCTACGACAACGGCCGGCTTGCAGCCTATCAGGAGGTTTCAGACTATCCGGTAACGTATGTGTTCGGCTATTGAAAAGCCATGATTGTTGCCCGGTAAAGCGGGCAGAAGGGGGAACTTTATGAAAAACTCGAAGAAAATTGTGACGGGAGCAGTCGCTGCGGCTCTGACACTGGCACTTGCCATACCGGTTTGTGCGTCGCCGAAGATCATGCCGGACGGCACGATCTTTGATGCAGAGTACTATGCGGCGCAGAATCCGGACGTCGTGGCAGCACTCGGCACGGACGAAGCACTCCTCTACCAGCACTATGAGCTGTGCGGGAAGGCCGAGGGAAGACTTGCCGCAGCGCCGGGAACGACCGCAGATATGGCAGTGCCCTATGAGGAGACCGCTCCCGCATCAGAGACCGCAACACCGGAAGTTGTGACATCACTGCCGGATGGCAACTACATGTGCTACCAGCTGACGGCTGCCAATCTGACGAAGAAGAAGCTGCAGCTGACCACGGACTACCTCACGCAGACTGACACCGAGGGCGATCCTCTGCAATATGGTGATGTCACTACCTTCGATCTGCCACTGGCAAAGAAGGTGAAGTACAGTGCCGACATGCTGGAGTCCGATGGACTGACTCCGATCAAAGCCAACACAAATGCGAAACTGCAGAAGGTGTTCACCGAGCATCTCAACTACGTAAATCACATGTATCTCACCGTCAAAAACGGCAAGGTGACGAAGATTCTAGTGGATGACCTGGTCGACTGATCCATCGTCCTTCTGTAAAAGAAATCTCCGAACAGCACAATCCCCGGGCAGGCCTGATTCCTCATCAGGTCCCGCCCGGGGATGTTTCATCCGGTCTAATCACCCCTCGTAGTGCTCCAGGAAGTCCTCGTAGAAATCCACGGCATCCGAGAGAGCATCGAGGCTAACGCACTCGTTGTCCGCGTGCATGCAGGAAAGCTGCTGGTCCGTGAGCCGTACCGGATAGAACCGGAGGCACTGATCCGACATCGAGGCATAGTGCCGGTTGTCCGTACAACCGGTCATGACATACGGAGACACTCCGCAGTCCGGGAAACGGCGCTGAATGCAGGAGATGAGGTATTTGTAGGCCTTCCCGTCTGTCGAGGTCACAGGCGCGGCATCGCGGCTCTTTAAGACCGTGAGCTCCAGGTCATAGCGGTCCGCCACCTTCCGCAGTGCTTCCACCGAATCCTTCGCATTCTGCGTAAAGCCGGGGCGCAGGTTTGCGATGACATACGCTTCGGAGGGAATGACATTCGAGGCATCGGATCCCTTCATCATCGTAAACGCACAGGTTGTCCCGAGAAGAGCCCCTGCCTGGGAGCTGATGGAGGGCATCAGCTTCGTTAGAAGTCCCTCAAAGAGCCACAGGTTCGAGAACAGGAGCCTGAGGCCAAACGGGAACGAGGGAGCCATGTTGGTGAACATCGCCCGGACATGAGGTGTAAATTTCCGCTCAAAGGGGCAGTGTGTATTCACATCGGTGATGAACGCCGCAAGGCGTGTCACCGTCGTATCCTTCTTCGGGGTGGACGAGTGCCCGCCGGCGCCCCGCGCCGTGATCTTCAGGTCCACATACCCCTTTTCCGTAAGACCCACCACCGCATAGGGCCGGTCCATCCCGGCCATGGCCTTATCGACCACGGCGCCGCCCTCATCCCAGGCAATGGCAAAGTGTGAGATGCCATGGGCCCTGAACCAGTCCACAGCCTTCTGCGCTCCTCCGCCGCTGGACTCCTCATTGTCGGAGTAGGCAAACCACACGTCCGTATCCGGGACAAAGCCCTTTTTCAGAAGATCCTCCACCGCCTGCAGCTGGCAGAAGATGTTGCACTTGTCGTCCATGGTGCCACGCCCGTAGAGAATCCCGTCATGGATCTCTCCTCCATAGGGCGGGTACGTCCAGCCCTTCGGATCCGCCGGCACCACGTCCTGATGACCCATGAGAAGGATCGGTGCCTTCTCCGGGTGCCTGCCCTTCCAGTGGTAGATCAGTACCCCATCAACCGTCACCTTCTCCAGAGTATCCTTCACCTTCGGGAAGAGATCCTCTACTTCCTTCTGAAGCTTTTGAAACGACTCCAGATCATCCGTTCTTCCGTCCACATGGGACGGTGTCGGAATCCGGATCAGTCTTGCGAAGTTCTCCGCAAGGGCCTCCTGCTCCGCAGCAGTCCTCGAGGGCGCAAGCCTCTCTCCGGGGGCTGGCGCCTTCGTCCTTGCCGTGCGAACGAGGACAACGATCACCAGTACGGCAATAACCGCAAGAATGATAAAAAGAACAATGAGACCCGGATTCATTTTCAGACCTTCTTTCTTCTGTAAAGTACCTGCCCGTATACCATGGCGATCACCGCAAGGACCACCACCATGATCGACACGCTGCCGGTCAGCGTCGGGATCAGAAAGAACAGCACGGCACCAAGCGCCCAGGGAACCAGGGCAATCTTCGGATACTTTGTCAGATACGTCCAGCCCATGGCACCGAACAGGGCATAGACCACCGTCTTGAAGGCGGGTGTCAGCACCGGATTCTCCAGGAGCGGAGTCAGCGGCGTAATCGCGAGGACCCCGACGGCGATGACGAGGGTCGTCACGATTGCCGAAGTGGAGACCGCAATCGTGGAGATGATCTCATTCTCCTCGGTCCCGACCTTTGTCCCCGCGATCGCCCGGGCATTCATCGCGCAGGGGATCTTGAGATTGACGAGATTCCCGGTGATGAACGCGATATACGTTCCGCCGGTCCCGAGCATCGGCGAGTAGGTGATGACCTCCAGTACGCCGCTTGGCACGAACTGGATCAGAATCGCGCCGAGCGCCTCCCAGTAGCCTGCCGTGAAGTGAAACGGTTCATGGAAAACCAGGCAGACAAGGCACGGCGAGAGAAGAAGAAGCGTCATCATGAGGGCCATGGAAATCCGTCCGATCCGGTGGGTCTTTGCATCATAACTCATCATCTGCACCTCCCTCAGTTCAGGAACGTCGATGCGTTCGGAAACAGGAACTGCCCGATCACCGCTGAGATCATGCCGATGACCATGGCAAAGGACAGCGCGTAGTTCTCAAGCCAGCGGATCTTCCGCCTTTTGATGAGGTACGTGAACAGCGCATTGGCTGCCATTGCGGTAAAGAAAGCAATCAGAGGCAGCACGTTGAAGGTGCGCATCTGGCCGGAGACCTTCACGGTTTGAAGGTACGACACCGCATCGCCAAGATACGCCCCGATCATCCCGAGAAACATCGAACACATGAGGATGTCTGCCCGCTTCGGATCTCCCTTTGCACTCTTTGTGATCCTGCCCTGATACCGCTTAAAGAAGAAAAGACAGAACACGCAGCCGGAGAGAATCCCGATCGTCATACCGAACATGATGCTTGCAAGGTCTCCTCCCGTCATCCGCGAGGAAGGAAGCTCACCAAGTCCGAGCCCCCTTGCAAGGTTCACGGCCGTGGAGCTCTCATAGTGCAGGGCCCCGATGACAGAGAGACGGATCCACGGCACCGGAATGCCGAGGGAAGGTGCCAGAGCAAGGACACCGATGAGGATTGCTATTGCAGGGACGACAGAGAATGTGGCGCTGGTCACGACGGTCTTCTTCAGGAGACCGGGATCCATGCCGATGGCCTTCCCCCGGCGGTACGCGCGGATCAGGAAGACAAACGACTGCAACAGGACTGCTGTGACAATGAGCATGGCAATCGCGTACATCGGAGCGCTGTCTGCGGTGGTCAGAAAGCTGGGCATGAGAACCCTCCTTTTCCGGAAAATGAAAGACGGGAAGAGGCAAAATTCTACGGTCCCGTCTCTGGAACGGAATCATTTTACCATGACCGGGGGTTCAGAAAATCAGAAATCTAAAAATTAGAGGTCAAATGGGATAAAGAAGGGTACAAAAAAGCCTCCTGCAAACACAGGAGGTTTAAAATAAAAGAATGCCTAGAACCGGAATCGAACCAGTGACACGGGGATTTTCAGTCCCCTGCTCTACCGACTGAGCTATCTAGGCATTGCGTAGCGGGGACAGGATTTGAACCTGCGACCTTCGGGTTATGAGCCCGACGAGCTTCCAGACTGCTCCACCCCGCGATATAAATGGATGGAGGTGGATTCGAACCACCGAAGCAAAAATGCAGCAGATTTACAGTCTGTCCCCTTTGGCCACTCGGGAATCCATCCATTGTTTATATAAAAAACAAGTGAAACTTGCTTTTTAACTTGTTTAAAAGCCGATAATCGGACTCGAACCGATAACCTGCTGATTACAAATCAGCTGCTCTGCCAATTGAGCCATATCGGCAAATACTGTTCGATCAGCTTTCTCTAAGACTGGGGCCAACAGGGCTCGAACCTGTGACCCCCTGCTTGTAAGGCAGGTGCTCTCCCAGCTGAGCTATGACCCCTTAGAAAAAAGGCAATAAAAAAACGACCCGGACGGGATTCGGACCCGTGACCTCCGCCGTGACAGGGCGGCGCTCTAACCAGCTGAGCCACCAGGCCAGGTAACTCTTAAGAACCGTTGCGGTTCACCAAGAGAATATAACACAAAACTTGTTATTACACAAGTCCGTGCCTTCAAAATCGAACACAGATTGCAGAACTTTTTATCTTCAATGACTCTAAGGATAAGCTTCCGACCTATTAGTATTTGTCAGCTGAACACCTTGCGGTGCTTACACCTCAAACCTATCTACCTCATACTCTC
>OMXP01000050.1 GCA_900315055.1 uncultured Lachnospiraceae bacterium | reverse complement strand
ACCAGTCTCTGCATTAACTATTGAAACCGCCGTATACCGAACGGTACGTACGTTGCGGTGTGAGAGGACGGGGGTTAATCTCCCCCTCCTACTCGATTCGTCTGGTTCCTGTCTGCTGCCTCTGCTTTCAGGCAGCAAAAAAAACACGCTCCTTTCGGAGCGTGCCTTTGTTCAGGTATTTGCGGGAGCCTGTTTACAGAAGATCCTGCCAGTGATCGACGTTCTCTTCCTTTGCCACTTCCTGCAGCTTCATCGCACGAACCTTCGTGGAGAGGCCGAAGAGGTTGATGAATCCGTTTGCATCGGTGTGATCGTACATGTCGCCGGTCTTGAAGGATGCGATGGACTCGTTGTACATGCTGTACGGAGAGGTCGTGCCCTCCTTGATGATGTTGCCCTTGTAGAGCGCGAACTTTGCGGTGCCGGTCACATAGCGCTGGGTCGACTCGACGAAGGCCTGCAGAGCTTCGCGCAGAGGAGAGTACCACTTGCCCTCGTAGATCGTGCTGGCGAACTTGCTGGCGACCTCGATCTTCATCGCGGTGGTCTCACGGTCGAGGCAGAGCTCCTCGAGCTGCTGATGTGCCTCATAGATGATGGTGCCGCCGGGCGTCTCATAGACGCCGCGGCTCTTCATGCCGACGACACGGTTCTCGACGATATCCGTGATGCCGATGCCGTTTGCACCGCCAAGGGCGTTGCACTTGCGGATGATATCGGAGAGCTTCATTTTCTCGCCGTCGATCGCAACCGGGATGCCCTTCTCAAAGTCGATGGAGACGTGAGTCACCTTGTCGGGTGCCTTCTCGGGCGGGGTGGTCAGAACGAGTACGTGCTCGAAGTTCGGGCCCATGGAAGGATCCTCGAGCTCGAGGCCCTCATGGGAGATGTGCCAGAGGTTCCGGTCACGGCTGTAGGACTCGTCCGCGTCGAAGGGCAGATCGATACCGTGGCGGTGTGCGTAGTCGATCTCGGACTCACGGGAGTCGAGACCCCACTTGGGATCACGCCAGGGAGCGATGATCTTCAGGTCCGGTGCGAGAGCCTTGATGGCAAGCTCGAAGCGGATCTGGTCATTGCCCTTGCCCGTGGCACCGTGGCAGATGGCGACGGCGTTCTCCTTGCGGGCGATCTCGACGAGCTTCTTCGTGATGACCGGGCGCGCCATGGAGGTGCCGATCAGGTATTTGTTCTCATAGACGGCATGTGCCTGGATGCAGGGCGCGATCACCGTGTCGCAGAACTCATCGACCGCGTCGATGATGTAGAGCTTGTCCGCGCCGCAGTATCTTGCGCGCTCCTCGAGCCCGTCGAGCTCGGACTCCTGTCCGACGTCGACACAGCAGCAGACGACATCATAGTGATACGTCTCCTTGAGCCACGGGATGCAGCAGGTGGTATCGAGACCGCCCGAATACGCAAGAATAACTTTTTCGTTCGCCATGTTGGGAAAACCTCCGGAATCTGTTTCTTAAATGAATGCGGGACATCTGTCTTCGCGAATGTCTTCGCGAATGTCTTCGTCCCGACGCTTGCAACTATACAACACGGACATTGTGTTTGCAAGTGGTCACAGTGCATAAAAATGAATATATGCGGGATGATTATTCATAAAATTGCATAGAAATCCGGATGAGATGCATATTTATGAAAATCCGGTTGCAATTTGCACCCCGTGGGATTAAGATATCGAAGATTATTGTAAGGAAAGTTCGGAGGATACCGTGGAAGGATCGATTGTAATCCGTCAGATGAGAGAAGAAGACTTCGAGAAGGTGCATGCGCTCTGGGAGACCATCCAGGGCTTTGGCATCCGGAGCCTGGATGATTCAAGGGACGATATTGTCAGGTTCCTTCGACGAAACCCCGAGACGAGCGTTGTCGCGGAGAGCGAGGGAAAGATCGTCGGCAGCATCCTCTGCGGGTCGGACGGGCGGCAGGGAACGCTCTACCATGTGTGTGTCGACGTTTCCTATAGAAGACAGGGCATCGGGACGCAGATGGTCGGGTACTGCATGAGAGCCCTGCGGAACCTCGGCATTAATAAGGTAACGCTTGTTGCCTACACGAACAACAGCACCGGCAATGCGTTCTGGCGAAGAATCGGATGGAAAAAGAGACCGGACTTCAATTATTATGATTTCGTGCTGAATGAGAACAACATCACCCGTTTCATCGGGGAGGATCCACAGTAAATATGGAAGAAGGAAGCCAAATGGATAACATGAAAACCATAGAAGGCGGCGTCACGGCGGCGAAGGGATTTGAGGCGGCATCCTGCGCGGCAGGCATCAAGTACCAGGGCCGCACCGACATGGCCCTTGTCTATTCGAAGACACCCTGCACGGCGGCGGGAACCTTTACCTCGAACGTCGTCAAGGCGGCGCCGGTCCTCTGGGACCGCGCGATTGTCCGGGAGAGCACACAGCCGGTCCATGCAGTCATTGTAAACTCCGGCATCGCAAATGCCTGCACCGGAAAGGAAGGGATGGACATCTGTAAGAAGACCGCACAGGCTGCAGCCGATGCCCTTTCGATCCCCGAAAAGAGCGTGATCCTCGGCTCCACCGGCGTCATCGGCATGCAGATCCCCGTGGATAAGATCACCGCGGGCGTGAAGGTCCTTGCCGGGAAAAAGGAAGCAACGCTGAGTGCAGGAAGCGCTGCCGCATCGGCCATCATGACGACGGATACGCACAAAAAGGAGATCGCCCTCTCGTTTGAAATCGGCGGGAAGACCTGCGTCCTTGGCGGCATGAGCAAGGGCTCCGGCATGATCCACCCGAACATGTGCACGATGCTCTGCTTTTTAACCAGCGATGTGGCAATCGACAAGGCCCTGCTCCAGGAGGCAGTATCGGAGGTCGTCACGGATACCTTCAACATGATCTCCGTCGACGGCGACACCTCGACGAACGACACGCTGGTCTGCCTTGCCAACGGCCTTGCGGAAAATCCTCCGATCACCGAAAAGAACGGGGACTATGAGACATTCAGGAAAGCCCTCTTTACGGTCTGCAAAAGCCTTGCGACGGAGATGGCAGGAGACGGCGAGGGAGCAACCAAGCTCATCGAGTCGAACGTGATCCACATGGATACAAAGGAGCACGCAAAGATCCTTGCAAAGAGCGTCATCACCTCGAACCTCACGAAGGCCGCGATCTTCGGAAAGGACGCGAACTGGGGCCGTGTTCTGTGCGCCCTCGGGTATGCGGGCGTCGACTTTAATCCGGAGCACGTGGATCTCTGGTTTGAGGGCGGAGGAAAGAAGATGCTGATCTTTACGAACGGCAGTGCCGCGGACTATTCCGAGGACGAAGCGGCAAAGCTTCTTTCCAATGAGAAGGTCATCATCACATCCGACATGCACATGGGAGAGGAGAGTGCCACCGCCTGGGGGTGCGATCTCACCTATGACTACGTGAAAATCAACGCCGACTACAGGTCGTAAAGGAATAAAGGGAGAGAATAAATGGACGAGGCACAGCTTGAAGCGCAGAAAAAGGCAGAGGTCCTGATCGAGGCGCTTCCCTATATCCAGAAATTCAACCGGAAGATCATTGTCGTAAAGTACGGCGGCTCCGCGATGAAGGATCCGGCGCTCCAGCGCTCGGTGATTCAGGACGTGACGCTCTTAAAGCTTGTCGGCTTCAAGCCGATCATCGTGCACGGCGGCGGCCCCGCGATCTCCGCATTCCTCAAGAAGACCGGGAAGGAGTCGACCTTTGTCAACGGCCTTCGCGTCACGGATCAGGAGACGATGGAGATTGCCGAGATGGTGCTCGGGCGCGTCTCCAAGAACCTGGTGGCCCTAGTGGAATCCCTCGGGGTCAAGGCGGTCGGCATCAGCGGAAAGGACGGAGGGCTCTTAACCTGCAGGAAGCGCCTCTCCGACGGCCATGACATCGGCTATGTCGGCGAGGTGACGGGAGTCAATCCGAAAATCCTCTTTGATCTTCTTGCCGATGACTACCTGCCGATCGTTGCGCCGATCGGCCTCGATGAGAAGTTTGACACCTACAACATCAACGCGGACGAGGCGGCCTGCGCGATCGCAAAGGCGGTCGGGGCGGACAAGCTGGTGTACCTGACCGATGTCGAGGGTCTGTACCGCGATTTCAATGACAAGTCGACCTTCATCTCGAGAATCTCCGTCTCCGATGCAAAGAAGCTGATCGATAAGGGGCTTATCGGCGGCGGAATGCTGCCGAAGCTCTCGAACTGCACGAGCGCAATCACCGGCGGCGTGAACCGGGTCCACATCCTGGACGGGCGGGTGCCGCACTCGATTCTTCTTGAGATCTTCACGAACAAGGGCAACGGCACGATGTTCTATGATGACACCGATCAGGACGCCGCTCAGGGGCAGCAGTAGGAGGACATGATGGCAGACAAACAGACAGAACTCATTGCGCAGGCGGAAAACGACCTGCTGCATACCTATAACCGGTACCAGATCGTTCTGGACCACGGGGACGGCGTCTATCTCTATGACGTCAACGGCAAGAAGTACCTGGACTTTGTGGCCGGCATCGCCGTGTTTGCTTTAGGGTACAACAACAGGGAGTACAACGATGCCCTGAAGGCGCAGATCGACAAGATCCTGCATACCTCCAACTATTTCTACAACGAGCCTGCCATTCATGCGGCGCATGCCTTAAAGCAGGTATCCCACATGGACCGGGTGTTCTTTACGAACTCCGGCGCGGAGTCCATCGAGGGCGCCCTGAAGGCCGCCCAGAAATATGCCTCCAACAGGGACGGAAAGAACGACCATGAGATCATCGCGATGGAGCACTCCTTCCACGGACGGACGATGGGCGCGCTCTCGGTCACGGGAAACGACCACTACCGGGAAGGGTACGGTCCGATGCCGATGGATGTGCGCTTTGCGCGCTACAACGACCTTGAAAGCGTTGCGTCTTTGATGAATGAGAAGACCTGCGCCGTGATCCTCGAGCCCGTCCAGGGCGAGGGCGGACTGACCCCCGCAACGTATGAATTCCTGAAGGGCGTGCGGGATCTGTGCGATCAGCATCACTGCCTTCTCATCTTTGATGAGGTGCAGTGCGGCATGGGACGCACGGGTTCGATGTTTGCCTGGCAGAAGTTCGGAGTGAAGCCCGATATCATGGCCTGCGCAAAGGCTCTTGGCTGCGGCGTGCCCGTCGGAGCGTTCCTCACGACCGAGGAGGTGGGGCAGAACTCCCTGCATGCGGGCGATCACGGAACGACCTACGGCGGCAATCCGTTTGCGACGGCAGCCGTCTGCGAGGTCCTGAAGCTCTATGAGAAGTATCATCTGGTGGATCATGTGAACGAGGTCGCACCGTACCTCGAGGAAAAGCTGGACGAACTGGTCTCGAAGTATCCCTGCATCAGCGAGCGGCGAGGAGCCGGTCTCATGCAGGGGCTCTACTTTGACCGGCCGGTGGCACCGATCATCAGGGAGGCGATGGACAGGGGTCTTATCCTCATCAATGCGGGCGCCGACATCCTCCGCTTTGTGCCGCCGCTTGTCATCACGAAGGAGAACATCGATGAGATGATCTCCATCCTCGAGCCGGTGATCGCAAAGGAGGACGGAAAACGTTCATGAACGCAAGACGACGTATCTTCTCCATCGTCCTGGCTATTCTTGTTCTGTCCGGTCTTCTTGTCATCTCCGTCTACAGCGGAGGCGCAAGAAACGAGGGAAAAACGACGCAGTCCGATACGCTGATCGGAAGCACGAGGCCTACGCTGAAGCTCTGGTACAACGATGATGCGCTGACGGACTTCTTAAACGATGCGGCGGTCTCCTGGAACGAGTCCCACACGGAAGCGAGAGTCGAGCCGACCCTTGTTACCGATAACGAGTACATCCGCTCGATCAATGATGCCTCCCTTGACGGAGACGACTTCCCGGATCTGTACATTGCGGCAAACAACGAGCTCGAGAAGTGCTGGAAGGCAGGGCTTGCCAGCGAGGTGACGGACACCGCGCACTTTGCGGACACGTCGACCTTTCCCCAAAGCGCCATCAACGCCGTGACCTATGAGGGGAAGATTTTAGGGTATCCCATGTACTACGAGACCGCGGCCTTCCTCATCAACGAGGACTATCTGCAGCAGATGGCGGACGATGCGGGGCAGGATCTGGACAGCACGGTCCCGAAGACGATGATCGATGTCGTGAAGCTTGCCAATGCCTATAACGCGCCGGACGGCGTGGACGACATCTTCGCCTGGGATGTGTCGGACATTCTCTACAACTACGCGTTCCTCGGGAGCTATCTCTCGATCGGCGGGGAAACAGGCGATCATGCCTCCCTTGATGACATCGTGATCTACAACGAGAACACGATTCAGTGCCTGTCTGTGTATCAGCAGCTGAACCAGTTCTTCAGCATCGATGTGACAAGCGATACCTACGACAGTCTCATCGACGACTTTGCGGATGGACGAAGCGTCTTCACGATCGCATCGACGGATGCCCCGGGGCGGATTCAGAAGAAGATCGATGCGGGGGAGTCGGAGCTGAACTACCTCGTCGTTCCCATCCCGGATCTGACGGACAGCCTGACAAGCAGGACGCTGTCCATCACCGACTGCCTCATCGTGAACGGCTACAGCAAGCACGAGAGCGAGGCCAACGACTTCGCAAGATGGCTCCTGTTCTCCGGCATGGACTCGTTCTATGACCGCACCGGCCTTGCGGTGTGCCGCTTGGACTACAGCTACAGCGACTCCCACATGGACGGCTTTACGGGGGCGTATGAGAGCTCCATTCCCATCACGAAGCTTCGCACCGCATCGAACTTCTGGATGGAGCTGGAGAACACCTTTGCAAACGTCTGGGACGGCACGGATCCGAACGATGCGCTCTATGAGCTGTATTCGACGACGATGCAGCAGATGTCCGGGACGAAGGACTACCATCTGCAGGATCGGATCACACCGGAAGCGGTCAGCATCTCCGCACAGCTTTCCAGCGGCGAGGAGGAGATCGAATCCACGGAAAGCGCCGCAACAGAAGAATAGTTTTTCAGGAGACGGCCCGCGAATTGTCCGCGGAGCCGCCTCTTTTTGTAACATTCCTGTAACATGTGCCGGTTGAATTGCCAAATTCTATCCAGTACAATATCCGTGCATGGCGGGGAGTCTCCGGAAATGGAGAGCTATGCGAATCAACAGACATGTGATCCGGGACGGTCTCTATCTGAACCGGAAAAAAGCAGGGATTCTTGTGCTGATCCTCGTGATCCTCATCGTCAGCCTGTGCCTTGCATCCTGCAGCAAAGGCAAAGAGGATCTCGTGGAACTTTCGGCAGAGGAAAGTACGGCGGAGATTTTCGCAGAGAGCACACAGGCCCCGGAAACAGCGGATCCGGTGAAGACACCTGCAGAGGAAGAGTCCTCTCTGATCTGCGTCTACATCTGCGGCGCCGTGACAAATCCCGGGGTCTATGAGCTTTCGGGCGGTGCCCGGGTGTTTGAAGCCGTGGAAGCTGCAGGAGGGATGACTGCGGATGCGGCAGAAGGAGCCGTCAATCAGGCGGCACTCCTGAACGATGGAGACATGATCACGATCCCGACCGCAGAGGAGATGGAAAGCGCCGCCACACAGGGCGGCATCACCCCGGCGGGAAGTGCTGCGGCAGTAAGCGATTCCTCCTCAGGGAAGATCAACATCAACACCGCAGGAAGCGAGGAACTTCAGAAGATCCCCGGCGTCGGACCCTCGAAGGCGCAGTCGATCATCGACTACCGGGAAGAGCACGGCGCATTCACAAGCCCTGAGGATCTCATGAAGATCACGGGAATCAAGGAAAAAACGTATGAGAAGATGAAGGACAGCATCTGTGTCAGATGACCTGTCCTGCGAAAGGCAGCAGAGGTTTTTGCAAGATGGCAAAAGTACTTGTCGTGGATGATGAAAAACTGATTGTGAAGGGGCTTCGGTTTGCCCTGGAGCAGGACAGCTATGAGGTGGACGCGGCCTATGACGGCGAAGAGGCGCTCGAGAAGGCAAAGAGCAACCACTATGACATCATTCTGCTCGACCTGATGCTGCCCAGGCTCTCGGGGATGGAGGTCTGCCAGCAGATCCGGGAGTTCTCGGATGTGCCGATCATCATGGTCACCGCCAAGGGCGAGGACATGGACAAGATCATGGGCCTTGAGTACGGGGCGGACGACTACGTGACAAAGCCGTTCAACATCCTCGAGGTAAAGGCAAGGATCAAGGCGATCCTCCGGCGCACCAACAGCCCCAGAAAGAAAGAGGCCAGAAGCGAGGAAGAGGAGGGCGTCATCAAAAGCGGCGATCTTGTCCTCGAGCGGTCCAACCGGCGCGTGTTCGTGAAGGGACGGGAGGTGAACCTGACGTCCAAGGAGTTTGAGCTCCTGGAATTTCTCGTCAACCACCCGAAGAAGGTCTACGGCAGGGCAAAGCTCCTCGAGATCATCTGGGGCAAGGACTATCCGGGTGACGAGAGAACCGTGGACGTCCATGTGCGGCGCCTTCGCGAGAAGATCGAGCCCGCCCCGTCGGATCCCACCTACGTGCAGACAAAGTGGGGCGTCGGTTATTACTATTCGGAGAAAAAAGCGTAAGAGATGCGAAAGCTCTTTACTCGAAAACAAACACAGACAAAAACAACGTCCGGACCCGCAAGGGGCTCCCTGTTTCGGAGCCTCAAGGTCCGGATTTTTGCACTGATCCTGCTCTTTGGCATGGTTCCTGCCCTGATCCTGTCCGAGTCGCTCCTTGGCTACTACAGGGACCGCGTCATTGCGGTGCGCACCTCGGAGGCACAGACGCAGCTCAGAGTCCTTGCAAACCACCTCATAACCTACGGGTATCTTGACAACCCGGACAACGACATCGTGAGCGCGGAGTTGTCCCAGTACTCCTCGTTCTACGATGGCAGAGTCCTTGTGATCAACGATGCGCTGCAGGTCGTGGACGACACCTACAACGTCTCCCGCGGGAAGACCATCGTCTCCGGAGACGTGGTGAAGTGCCTTCGGCAGGGATCGGCAGCGTCGACGAGCCACTATGACGAGAAGGACGGCTACATCGAGATCGTGATCCCGATCGCCGAGACGGCAAGTCTTGAGGGACAGGATACGACGGGGAATGCCGCAAAGGATGGCGAGACGATCTACGGTGTTTTGCTGTCCTCCGTCTCGACCGCTTCCATCGAGGCCATGCACGATGCCCTTGGGCAGCGGGAGATGATCCTTGCCCTGATCCTGCTTCTTGTGATCATCTTCCTGGCAGTGGTGTTCTCGTATCTTCTCGTAAAGCCGTTTGACCGGCTGACAAGGAAGATCTCCGATGTGAGGGAGGGATACTCGAGTGATCCCATCGAGGAGAACGCCTACACGGAGACGGCGCACATCATGACCGCCTTCAATCAGGTGCTCGGGCGCATGCGGGCGCTCGACGATTCGAGGCAGGATTTTGTCTCCAACGTCTCCCACGAGCTGAAGACCCCGATGACCTCGATGAAGGTCCTTGCGGACTCGCTTCTGTCCGATCCGAACACACCGCCCGAGATGTACCGGGAGTTTCTGACGGACATCGACTCGGAGCTCGACCGCGAGAACAAGATGATCGCGGAGCTGTTAAATCTCGCGAAGATGGACCGCAAGCAGGTGACGATGAACATCTCGACCGTCGACATCGGTTCGCTTCTTGAGATCGTCATGAAGAGGGTCCGGCCCCTTGCCCAGAAGAGAGACATCGAGCTCACCCTCGTGCAGGAGCGGGATGTCAGCGCCGAGGTCGATGAGGTGAAGATGACGATGGTCTTTACGAACCTCATCGAGAATGCGGTGAAGTACAACAAGGATCACGGCAAGGTGACCGTGGCATTAAACGCCGATCACAAGAACTTCACCGTGACGGTGGAGGACACGGGCGTCGGCATTCCCGAGGACTCGGTCGCCCGGGTGTTCGAGCGTTTCTACCGGGTCGACAAGTCCAGATCCCGCGAGGTCGGGGGAACGGGGCTTGGTCTTTCCATTGTCAAGAGCGCCGTTCTTCTCCACAAGGGATCGATCACCGTCGATTCCGTGTACGGAGAGGGAACCCGGTTTACGGTGGTGATTCCGCTTATCTACATCCAGACCAAGGACGCCACGACGGCAAAGGCGCTTGTCGTAAAGCGCGAGGAAGGAGGAAGCGATGAAAAGAATTAACATTCTGATCCCGCTCCTTGTCCTTTGCCTTCTTCTCTGTGCCTGCACCGCGCAGAGCACACAGACGGGCAGCAGCACGGCGGACACGGAAACAGAGAGCAGTACGTACCTTATCTACGGCCTCGATGCGGATCTGTCCTCCATTGTGACAAAGGATTACGTCCCGGAAGACGGGAGCGATCCTGCAGATATGCAGCCGGAGGATCTCATCTCGGGGCTTTTATCCGCCCTTGCGACGACGACGCCGGATCTTTCGTTCATCTATCCCATCCGGGACTTTTCGGTGAACAGCTACGTGTTCGACGAGGACGCGGGAAGCCTCACCATCGATTTTGATCACGGCTATGCCGATCAGAACGCGCTGACCGAGGTCCTTGCAAGAGCCGCGATCGTCGAGACGATGTGCCAGGTGCCGGGGGTCCTCAAGGTGTCGTTTTCCGTGGAGGGAGAGCCCCTGAAGGACTCCAGGGGAAATCTTGTCGGGGAGATGACCAAGGACGGGTTCATCTCGAGTTCCACGAATGAGATCAATTCCGCCGAGAAGGTGGAGCTCACCCTCTACTTTGCAAACAGCGCCGGCGATCAGCTGGTGCCGACCTACAGGACGACCTACTACAACACGAACATCGCCCTCGAGAGGCTCATCACCGAGCAGCTGATCCAGGGGCCCAACATCGATACCGTGGGACCGACGCTGAATCCGCAGACCAAGGTCCTCTCCGTGACGACCAGGGACGGCGTCTGCTATGTCAATCTCGATGAAGCCTTCCTCACCGATCCCTACAACGTGACCGACCAGGTGGCTGTCTACTCGCTGGTGAACTCCCTGTGCGAGCTCAGCTCCGTGACGAAGGTGCAGATCTCGGTGAATGGCAGCACAAGCTATACGTTCATGGACACCCTTCCTCTCTCCACGGTATTCGAGGAGAACGACAGGATCGTGGAGCAGGAAGAGATTTCGGCGGGAGAGGCGGATACCGCATCGACCGCAGATGCAGCAGATTGAGATGGACAAGAATGAAATCATGGGGTAAGATTTCCTTATCATGAACGGTTCTGAAAGGGCGCGCCCGGATCTTTTTGAGATCGGGCGGCCCTTTTGATGTTTTAAAGGAGTCCCCCCATGCGCCGTCCCCTGTCTGCTGTCCTGTTCCTCTTTGTCCTTATTCTTGGCACCACGCTGTTCTTCTTTCCGGTGGAATACCCGGACCTTTCTGCCTTTCAGGGGCAGAGCATCAACCTTACCGGCAAGGTGCTGGACAAGGAGTGGAGACGGACATCCGACGGGTCCGTGGTGCTTCAGGTGCACCTTGACGGGATTGCAGCAGAGGGGGAGGAGAACTTCCCGGAGGATGCGCTGACGGGCGCCCTCTGCCGCTTTACGGTTCTGGAGGGAACACGCTCTGACTATTCCGCACGCTACACAAGCCTTGCGGGGACAGATAAAAGCACGGAGATGCCGGCCCTTCCGGAAGACGTGCGCACATCCTTTGAGGCGTATGAGGACACCGCCCTGCCGGTCAGGGCAACGGTACGGATCCGGGGGATCCTGTATGAGATTTCGGAGGCGACAAACCACGGGGAGTTCGACGGGAGAGCCTACTATGGATCCCAGGGGATCGCGTTCCGGATGTATGAGTGTGAGGTGCTTGCCGTGCAGGAAAGACGGGGAATCGCATCTTATGTCATGGATGCTCTCTACCGCTTTCGAAGGCGGCTCTGCCGTCTCATCGAGGCGGTGTACCGGGCGGAGGATGCGTCCCTTGTGGAGGCGATGCTTCTCGGGCAGAAGGGGTTCCTCGATGCTGACACGAAGAACCGCTATCAGGCGTCCGGGATCATCCATGTGATCTGCATCTCGGGGCTCCACATCGGGATTTTATCCGGCGCGCTGTTCTCGTTTCTTTGCCGCCTTGGTGTTTCGAAGAAGATCGCTCTGATCCCCTCGTTCCTGACAGCTCTTCTCTACGGGCTTCTCACAGGGCTTTCGGTGTCGGCGCTTCGGGCTGTGATCATGTTCGGGATTTTGTGCGGGGCAAGGGCGGTGCTTCGAACGTATGACATCGTGACGGCCGCTGCCCTGTCCGCGGCGCTCCTTCTCTGCTCGATGCCCCTGTACCTTAAAAACACCGGCTTCCTGTTTTCCTTTGCCGCGGTGCTCGGGATCGGGCTTCTGGGACCGGCTCTTAAGGGGAAACTTTCCGTCTTTACGATTCCCCTTGCGACCCTTCCGGTGTACCTTGCCGGGGCGCAGAGCTTCCCGGTCTATGCGGTCTTCCTGAATCTCCTGATCCTGCCCCTCATGACAGGCCTCTTGGTACTGGAGCTTGCAATCCTCCTTCTTGCCGCCGTTTCCGTGCCTGCAGCCTCCGCTGCCTGCCTCCCGGTGCACGTTATCCTCCGCTTTTTCGATGCGCTCTGCGGCGCTTCGGGTGGCCTTCCGGGACATGCACAGGCGATCGGGCACCGGTCCCTGCTGCAGATCGGGATCTATCTTGTCCTGCTTTTTCTCATGGCCTTCGCAAAGGACCTTCTGCCGGATGTGCTGAAATGCCTGTGGATGGCATCCTGTGTGCTGTTTCTTACCCTGTCGTTTTCCTTCGGGCTTTCCATCCACGTGATCGACGTCGGACAGGGGGACGGGATCCTCATCACATACAACGGGACGACGATCCTTCTCGACGGCGGGAGCTCGTCAAAGTCCGATGTGGGGACGTACCAGCTCCTTCCGGTGCTTCGCTATTACGGGATCGATCGCATCGACTGCATCGTGCTCTCCCACGAGGACATGGACCACATGAACGGGACCTATTCGCTGATCGAAAACGCCTGCACGCATGAGGGCCTTGCCGGGCTGGAACTTTCCGGCGAAACGGACAGCGGGATTTCCATCGGGTGCGTGCTCCTGCCGGGCGTTGCAGACAGCGATACCGGAGAGAACACGGAAAAGCTTGTGGCGATGGCAAAGGAGAAGGGCATACCGGTAGGATATATGGCAAGAGATGATACAATCCGGTGGAAGGACCTGACCCTGACCTGCCTTCACCCGGAGGCAGGAAGAGCCTACGGAGATGCCAACAACGGGTCGGTGGTTCTTTTACTGAACTACGGGAAGTTCACGGCACTCTTTACCGGGGATCTCGAGACGGGGGATGCGGAAACGGAGTTCCTTGCGGCACTGGAAAAGAGACGGGACCTCTTCCCGGAGGGAGAGAGGCTGACACTCTTAAAGTGCCAGCACCACGGAAGCAGGGGCGGAAGCAGCAAAGAGCTCCTGGAAAGGACAAAGCCTCTCTATGCGGTGATCTCCTGCGGCCGGAACAACCGCTACGGCCACCCGCACAGGGAGACCGTTGAGCGGCTGAAGGAAGCGGGAGCGAAAATCCTCGATACCAGGAATCAGGGAGAGATCACCATGTGGACAGACGGAAGGAACGTTTCGGTGAGCGGTTTTCTGGACGGGACGTAGATCGGAGGAAATATATGGAAGACAAAGGAGAAAAACGACATGGGAACGTATCGATATGGGAAGTATGTGCGAAAACTTGTTGATGACTACTGCGTTCTGGATCTCGAGACGACAGGCCTTGAGCCGGAATGGTGCGAGATCATAGAGATTGCAATCCTCCGTGTCCGGGGAGGACGGGTTGTGGACCATTATCAGACGCTTGTAAAACCCGAACAGAAGATCAGCAGGTTCATCACGGATCTTACGGGCATCACGAATGAAATGGTTGCGGACGCACCGAAGGTTGCAGAGGTAATCGGACCGGCCCGTCAGTTTATCGGGGACGACCTGATAGTCGGCCACAACGTTAGTTTTGACCTTCGTTTCTTCTGCATGGCTCTGGGCCGGGATCTTGACAACGAGTACGCCGATACGATGCAGCTGAGCCGCAGGGCTTATCCTGAACTCAGGCATCATCGGCTGCAGGACCTGAAGGACTATCTTGGCATCGTATCCGTAGCACACCGTGCTGAGAGCGACTGCGAAAGCACGGCACAGCTGTATGAGAGGATCAAGAAGAAGCAGACGGAACAGGCAGCGGGGCACCAGGGCCTGTCCTGTAAGGGAAACGGCAAAAACACGCCTTTGTGAGAGGTTTTCTCTTGCATGGGTGTTGTAGGATAGTCCTTATGGGTACGAAACGAAAGAGGAAAACAGAAGGACGGCACGCGGCACTCAACATGGCAGAGCAGGGGCTCCTTTCCCTGCGGCAGAGGGCTGCCCTTGTCCTTCGTCTTTCCGTGCCGGGGATTCTCGCGCAGGTCTCGGAGATTGCGATGGAGTACATCGATGCCGCCATGGTGGGATCCCTCGGAGCGGACTGCACGGCGGCCATCGGTCTTACCGCCTCAACCACCTGGCTCATCGGCGGAATTCTTCTCGGGGCGGCGGCCGGCATCAACGTGCAGATTGCACAGGAAGTGGGGGCGGGGCGAAATGAGAGGGCCCGGCGCGTCCTGCATACGGGGTGTCTGTCCTGCCTGATTTTAAGTCTCGTCCTTGCTCTGATCTGTCTTGTCCTGACGAAGCGACTGCCCTATCTTCTTGGCGGGAGCGGGGAAGTCGCACGCCTCTCGTCCGTGTATTTCGGGATTCTGGCGGCGGGGCTTCCGATCCAGATGGCCTTCTATTTCCACAACGGAGCCCTGCAGTCTGCCGGCAGCATGGCACAGGCCGGCGCCCTTTCGGCACTTGCCTGCGTGCTGGACATCGTGTTCAATGCACTGCTCATCTTTCCGACGCGCGAGATTATTGGCGTGGAGGTTCCGGGAGCCGGGCTTGGCCTTGTGGGCGCTGCCCTCGGGACGGTCCTTTCCCAGCTCGTCTCCGCTGTCCTTGCAATCCTTGCGGTGCATGCAGGGTCGCCGGTTCTCTCGGTACACCGGGGCGAGAGGGGATTTTTCGATGCGGGGATTCTGAAGAGGCAGGTGCAGATCGGAGGACCGGTTGCCCTGGAGCAGGTCATCCTCTGCGGGGCACAGGTCGTGACGACGCGCCTTGCGTCCCCTCTCGGTACGGTGCCCCTTGCCGCAAACTCCCTTGCCGTGACTGCAGAGGCGGTCTGCTACATGCCGGGCTACGGCATCGCATCTGCCGCAACAACCCTCGTGGGACAGGCCTTCGGGGCAGGACGCCGGGATCTTGTCCGCTCATTCTCGTGGATGACGGTGTTCCTCGGCATGGCACTGATGACCCTGACGGGCGGCGCGATGTACGTTCTGTGCCCGTACGTGTTCTCATTCCTGACACCGGACCCTGCGGTTCAGTCCCTCGGGGCGAGGGTGCTTCGCATCGAGCTTCTTGCAGAGCCCCTCTTTGCGGCATCGATTGTCGCAGCCGGTGCTCTTCGGGGCGTCGGGGATACCCTGGTGCCTGCCGTCATGACCTTTGTCAGCATGTGGGGCGTGCGGATCAGTCTGTCGCTGATCCTCACCCCGCGCCTTGGCCTTTGGGGAATCTGGATTGCCATGTGCCTTGAGCTGATGTTCCGGGGGACGATCTTCCTGATCCGTCTGCATCGATCCCTTCGCAAAATGGCTTAACGAACTTTTTCTGCCACGGACACGGGTCAGATAGTATAATGATTCTGCAACGCATCGGAGATCGTAATGGCAGAGAAAAAACAACCTTACAACTATGCGGCGCGAAAGAGCGCGCTGAAGAAGGAACTGGAGAACGGTACATTTCACCGGTTCTATCTTGTCTGCGGAGAAGAGGACTATTTAAGGCACCAGGACGGGAAGTGGCTTGCAGATCAGCTCCTCGGGAGCGGGGATCCGACCATGAACCGGACACTCTTTACGGGGAAAGACTTCACCGCGGACGACGTCATCGGCATCGCAGAGACGATGCCCTTTTTTGCGGACCGCAGGGTCGTCGTCCTCGAGGAGACGTATCTTCTCGAGAAGGCAAAGGCGGACACGGACAAACTTGTCGACTACATGCGCTCCGATGCCTATCCCGATTCGACAAAGCTTGTGTTCGTGCAGAAGAAGGTGGAGAACAGGAACGGGCGGCTCTACCGGACGCTCTCCTCGGATGCGGGATCGATTCTCGAGTGCCCCGTCCAGAGTGAGGAGACGATCAGGACCTGGGTTCTTCATCAGATCAGAGAGCGGGGATTTTCGGTGGAGAACCGGGCAATGGCGCTCTTTCTTGACTGTACCGGCACCGACATGCTGAACGTGAAAAACGAACTCGAGAAGCTGATGAGCTACTGCGAGGGCACGGGGAAGATCACGCTGGCAGACGTGAAGGCAGTCACGACGCCGAAGGTCACGGACCGCATCTACGACATGATCGAGGCGATCACGCGGTGTGAAAGTCAGAAGGCACTGGCAATCTATGCGGACCTTCTGGAGCTCAACGAGGCGCCGGCGAGGATCCTCTGGAACCTAACCCGTCAGTACAATGAACTTCTGTGCGTGCAGGAGATGGCGGGAAGAGGACTGCCCCCGAGGGACATTGCGGCGGCATTAAAGCTGAACCCCTGGGTTGTCTCAAACCGGCTCCTGCCGGTGGCAAGACAGAGCGGAAATGAGAGGCTCCGCAGGAGTCTTGAGCTCTGTGCCCGGACGGATATGCGCTATAAGAGCGGAAAGATCTCAGATCGGACAGCGGTGGAAACGCTGATTGTGACCTGTGCGGCAAAGGAGGGGGCATCATGAGAGATCTGCCAAAGCCGATGGAGCGGTACCGGCATTTCAAGGGAAGGCTCTATCAGGTACTGATGCTTGCCACAAAGGAGGACACCGGAGAGACGCTCGTGATCTATCAGGCGCTGTACGGCTCCTACGGGATCTTTGCAAGGGAGCTTTCGAACTTCCTCTCGCCGGTGGACCGGGAAAAGTACCCGGACGCGGTGCAGGAGTATCGCTTCGAGAAGGTGGAAGAAGCAGAGCCCGTACCACAGGAAGAGAAGGAGTCTTCAGAGCCCCAAAAGTCTTATGAAGAGGAAGAGCAGTCTTTTGCTGCCCCGCAGGAAGAGAGCACACCGGAGACAGAAGAGAGCGCATCAGGGGAGCCATTGGGGATCGGCGCCGTACTCGATGCGCGCTCGATCGCAAAAAAGAAGGAGCTTCTTCTCTCAATGCGAAAGACCATCACATCGAGCGAGATTGATCTTGCCGCGATGTCGATCGGGGTGGAAATTGAAGACGGACCGGTGGAGAAGCGCTTCGAGGAGCTTCTCGAGTGCCTGGACACCATCGGAAAATATGAAATCGGAAGGGACCGACTCAAGTCGGAATAAGGAGAGGACATGAAACTGCTGAGTATCTGCGTACCCTGTTACAACTCAGAAAGCTACATGAAACAGTGCATCGATTCGCTGCTGATCGGCGGCGAGGACGTGGAGATCATCATCGTCGATGACGGATCGAAGGACCATACGGCGGAGATTGCGGATCAGTATCAGGTGCTGAATCCGAACATCGTCCGGGTCGTCCACAAGGAGAACGGCGGCCACGGCTCGGCGGTCAACACGGGCATCGAGAACGCGACCGGCACCTTCTTCAAGGTCGTCGACAGCGATGACCATCTGAAGGCATCGTCCTACCGCAAGGTCCTCGATACGCTGCGCCGCTTTTCCGAGTCCGACACGCAGCTCGACATGCTGCTGTGCAACTACGTCTATGACAAGCAGGGCGAGGAGCGCCACAAGGTGATCCAGTACAAGGGCACCCTGCCGGTGGACCGGGAGTTTACCTGGGAGGACGTGGGTCATCTCCGGAAGGGCCACTATATCCTCATGCACTCCGTGATCTACCGCACGCAGCTCCTTCGGGAAGCAAACCTGCACCTTCCGGAGCACTGCTTCTACGTCGACAACATCTATGTCTTCAATCCGTTGCCGTATGTGAAGACCATGTACTACATGGACATCAACCTGTACTACTACTTCATCGGCCGCGTCGATCAGTCCGTCAACCAGAAGGTCATGATCAGCCGCATCGACCAGCAGATCCGCGTCAACAAGCTGATGATCGATTACTACACGGCAAAGGAAAACCAGGCGATGATCTGCCGCAGCAAGAAGCTGCGCGCCTACATGTACAACTACCTGGAGATCATCACCACGATTTCCTCCGTCCTCGCCATCCTCTCCAACACGCCGGAGAATCTCGAGAAGAAGAACGAGCTGTGGAAGTACATCAAGGAGAAGGACTACTGGCTCTATCAGAAGCTGCGCCACGGCATCTTCGGGATGTCGATGAACCTGCCCGGAAAGGGCGGAAGAGCTCTGACCACCGAGGCCTACAAGATCGCACGGCACTTCTTCCAGTTCAACTGAGCACACGGTCCGGATCCTTGAAGAAGGGGCTGCGGGCAGAAGAGAAATACGGGTATGAAAAAAAGCACTGCTTCGGCAGTGCTTTTTTGTCGGGGAAATATTCAGATGCAAACCGCTGTCTTTGCGTTCAGTCCATCGCGGTGCGGCGGCTGTGTCTTCGAAGCGGCAGAAGATCCGGGCGCGCAAAGACAAGGTAGGCAACACCTGCAAGAAGGAAGCCTGCGGTTACGTCGAGGACCGAGTGCTGCTTGATGAGCATCGTGGAGAGAATGATGAGGATCCCGAGAACGGTCGTAAATGCGACGTAGATCTTTGAGCGGGAGAGCTTCCCATGTCCCATGTAGAGGCCCATGAGAAGGCACACCGTGTTGTACACGTGAATCGACGGACAGATGTTGGTCGGGGTGTCCGTCCTGTACAGCGATGCCACCATGTGCGTGAACACGTTGTCGCGGGGCATGACGGCGGGGCGAAGGTACTGGATATTCGGGAAAAGGGCCGAGACCACGAGAAACAGGCTCATGCCGAAAGTCAGCATCGGAACCACCTTGCGGTAGGTCTCCTGATCGAACAGGAAGAAGTACGCGCAGTTGAAAATCA
Organism: uncultured Lachnospiraceae bacterium; assembly: GCA_900315055.1. Lineage (GTDB taxonomy): Bacteria > Bacillota > Clostridia > Lachnospirales > Lachnospiraceae > CAG-791. The sequence goes on along the minus strand of OMXP01000050.1, from coordinate 3,400 downwards.
TGAAGGGAAACCAGGACAGGTACGGGACAACGAAGATCTCGCAGAACGGGATCATGTCGTCCAGTGCCGTGTGGATCACCGTGTAGTGCAGCCTTGTCATGTGTTCGAGAACACTGAACATCGCAAGGTAGAAGAAAATGAAACACAGAAACGGCACTCCGGTGCGCACGTACTGGAGAGCCTTGGCGCGAACAACATCTCTGCTGTAGCGTTTCATATGTCTGAACTCCTTTGAGATACGTAACTTTCCAATTGATTTACCGGTTTTATGGTACAGGCAGCAAACCGGCACAACAAGGGACAATCCGACCAAAGTGCATGCGAAAAAAGCGCGGGTTTTGGCTTATTTCATCAGTGTTTAAGGCGTCTTTCGGACCTGTTCAGGTTTTGTTTAACTTCTCTTAACGCACCGGAAACATTGGCAAAACGCACGGGTCTGTGATACTCTTTTGTCTGATACAGCGCCACAGAAGGTTTCCAAAGGAGAAGCTTATGTATTCACTGGATGAAGTCAGAAAAGAAGATCCCGAAATCGCACAGGCGATTGAGGATGAAATGAAACGCCAGAACGATCATCTCGAACTCATCGCGTCCGAGAACTGGGTCAGCCACGCGGTCATGGCCGCAATGGGAAGCCCGCTGACCAACAAGTATGCGGAAGGGTACCCGGGGAAGCGCTATTACGGCGGCTGTCAGTGTGTCGATGTGGTCGAGTCCATCGCGATAGAGCGCGCAAAGAAGCTCTTCAACGCAGAGTACGCCAATGTGCAGCCCCACTCCGGCGCACAGGCAAACCTTGCGGTTGAGTTTGCAGTATTAAAGCCCGGCGATACCCTGATGGGCATGAACCTGAACCAGGGCGGCCATCTGACCCACGGCTCACCTGCAAACATCTCGGGCACCTACTACAACGTCGTGCCCTACGGCGTCGATGAGAACGGCTTTATCGACTACGATGCATTAATCGAGCTTGCAAAGGAGACAAAGCCGAAGATGATCATCGCCGGCGCATCCGCCTATGCGCGGACGATCGACTTTGCAAAGTTCCGCGAGGCGGCCGATGCCTGCGGCGCCGTTCTCATGGCGGATATCGCGCACATCGCGGGACTTGTCTGCACCGGACTTCATCCGAGCCCGTTCCCGTACTGCGACATCGTCACCACGACCACGCACAAGACTCTGCGCGGGCCGCGCGGCGGCCTGATCCTGGCAAAGCAGGAGGCGGCAGACAAGTACAAGCTCAACAAGGCGGTCTTCCCCGGCATCCAGGGCGGCCCGCTCGAGCACGTGATTGCGGCAAAGGCCGTCTGCTTCAAGGAGGCCATGCAGCCGGAGTTCAGGACCTATGCGGAGAACATCATCAAAAACGCAAAGGCACTGGCATCGGGTCTCATGAAGCGTGATATCCAGATCGTATCCGGCGGCACGGACAACCATCTGATGCTCATTGACCTCACCTCCTATGATCTGACCGGCAAGGAAGTCGAGAAGTGGCTCGATGAGGCGCACATCACGGCAAACAAGAACACGATTCCGAACGAGAAGAGATCCCCGTTCGTGACATCCGGCATTCGCCTCGGCACGCCTGCCGTGACGACAAGAGGCCTGAACGAAGAGGATATGGATCAGGTGGCAGAGGCCATCTCTCTTGTCATCAAGGAGAAGGAAGAAGGCATTCCGAAGGCTAGAGCCATTGTTGCAGGTCTTACCGCAAAGTATCCGCTGAACTGAACAGGGAACAACCGGGACGGGAGAGATTCTCCCGTCCTTCTTTTTGGGAAAAGGCGGATCAGCAGTAATATCAAAAACGAATAGACAAAGGAAAATAATATTTAACGGATATTATTGAACGGATTGCCTGTTGCAGGTTGGCAAGAAAGGGAGTATGTTGGACTGCGGTCGTATTAATGTATACAATCTTACGACGCCGAAAGGAGATCGAACATGAAGTCCTACAGGGAAATGACAAAGGAAGAACTCCAGCAGGAGTATGAAGCCATGAAGCAGGAGTACCGGAAGTTCCAGGGTATGAGCCTGAATCTGAACATGGCGCGCGGCAAGCCCTGCAAGGAACAGCTCGACCTCTCGCTTGGCCTCATGGATGCACTGAACTCGGACGCGGACATGTGCTCGGAGGACGGAACCGACTGCCGCAACTACGGCGTGCTGACCGGTATCCCGGAGTGCAAGCGGCTCATCGGTGACATGATGGAGAACGATCCGGACAACATCATCATCTTCGGAAACTCCTCTCTGAATGTCATGTTTGACATGGTATCCCGTGCCTACAGCCACGGCATCATGGGCAACACCCCCTGGTGCAAGCTCGACAAGGTAAAGTGGCTCTGCCCGGTTCCGGGTTATGACAGACACTTCCGCATCACGGAGTATTTCGGATTTGAGATGATCACTGTCCCGATGACACCGCAGGGACCGGATATGGACATGGTCGAGGAGCTCGTCTCTTCGGATCCTGCCGTCAAGGGCATCTGGTGCGTGCCGAAGTATTCGAACCCGCAGGGCTATTCCTATTCGGACGAGACCGTGCTCCGGTTTGCAAACCTGAAGCCCGCGGCACCGGATTTCCGCATCTTCTGGGATAACGCTTACGGTGTGCATCATCTGTATCCGGATCCGGCAAAGCAGGATCACCTGATCGAGATCCTCGGCGCCTGCAAGGCGGCGGGACACCCGGATCTGGTGTACAAGTTCGCATCGACCTCGAAGATCACATTCCCGGGCAGCGGCATTGCGGCCATGGCAACGAGTGAGAACAACCTGACGGATATCAAGAAGACGCTGACCTGCCAGACGATCGGCCACGACAAGCTGAATCAGCTGCGCCACGTGCGCTTTTTCGGTGATTTCGCCGGCATGCAGAGACACATGCAGAAGCAGGCGGATATCATCCGCCCGAAGTTCGAGGCGGTCGAGGAGATCTTCGACAAGAATCTCTCCGGACTCGACATCGGCACCTGGACGAAGCCGAACGGCGGCTATTTCATCAGCTTTGATGCGATGGATGGCTGCGCAAAGGAGATCGTTGACAAGGCAAAGAAGGCTGGCGTCACCCTGACCGGTGCCGGCGCGACCTGGCCCTATGGCAAGGATCCCCACGACTCCAATATCCGCATCGCTCCGACGTACCCTCCGCTCTCCGATCTTCGGACAGCCGCAGAACTGTTCACGATCTGCGTGCGCCTGGTAAGCGCCGAGAAGCTCTTGCAGGAGATGTAGGGAAGAACGTAAAAACTTCAGATGGATATCGGGACAGATCCGCGGCGGAACGCTTCGGATCTGTCTTTTTTGTGCGCCCGGCGGGCGCACGCTCTAATGGGTGAAAGTCCCTAACTCGCCCGGCAGTGGGAAGAGTACAGCCGAAGCCAAGGGCGTTAACGTG
>OMXP01000040.1 GCA_900315055.1 uncultured Lachnospiraceae bacterium | reverse complement strand
CCACCTCACGGTGGACACCCTTGCTTTCGACTGTATCCTTCCCACTACCGGGCGGATTCCGGACTTTCACCGGTTAGAAACGTGCGCCGCCGGGCGCACCGAGAAAGAAAGCCGTGCGGCCAAAACCGCACGGCTTTCTAATACCCTGAGACTATCGATTGCTCTTTTATTTCCGGTCAGGCAGACCTTCAAACAAATCTGCTGCACCCTCAACGTCCTCTTCCCGGAGAGGATCGCCGAAGAAAAGATCCCTTGCTGCTCTCTTCGGCTCTTTTCCCTCATAGCTGCCGGTTCCGGTCAGAACATCGAGATAGCGCGTGTGCAGGCCGCCGGACGGGCGGATCGAGCGCAAATTGTCCAGTGTGAAGGCTTCCCCCTTCCGGATGTCCTTTACCACGTACAGGCTCCTTCTCAGCGAATAACTCTGTGCCTCGTCCTTCGAGGGACCGTAGCTGATACCGCTTGCGCCCCGCCCGAGCGCTCTCTCGGTATTTCTCACATCGCGCACCATCGCTGCAAATTCGTCCTTGTCGAGGGAGAACGCACTGTCGACGGTGTTGTCCGTCTTCGAAATGCAGAAGTGCTTCTCAATGACACAGGCCCCGAGGGTCACCGCCGCGATATCCGCAAGAGAGCCCTCCGAATGATCGGAGAGTCCTACCGGCACATGAAAGCGATCCTGCATATCCCGGATTGTCTGAAGGTGCATCGCGCCGTAATCGGTCGGATATGCACTGCAGCACTTCAGGAGAACCAGCTTCCCGTTTCCGGCCGCATGGACCGTATCCACCGCCTCCTGAATCTCTTCCACGGATCCCATGCCGCAGGAAATGACGAGCGGTTTTCCGGTCTTTGCCGCCTTTCGGATCAGCGGAATATCGACAAGTTCGAAACTTGCGATCTTGTAAAACTCCTCGCCGATGCCGTCCAGAAAATCCACGGCGCTGTCATCAAAGGGCGTCGAGAGAAAATCCATACCGCATTTTTCCGCTTCCGCCTTGATGACTGGCATCCACTCCCAGGGGGTGTAGGCCTTCTCATAGAGGTCATACAGATACGAGCGGTCCCACAGTCCCCCGCCAAGAAGAAATGCGTCCTTATGGCAGTTGATCGTCAGCGTATCCGCCGTGTAGGTCTGGGTCTTCAGGCAGTCGGCACCGGCCCTGGCCGCCTCATGCACGATGTCCAGTGCTCGCTTAAGGCTGCCGCCATGATTCCCGCTCATCTCTGCGATGATATAGGTTTTCCCCTTTTTCAGGTACTCCTCAAGCCGCATACTTCAGGCCTCGGCAATCGCACAGGCAACGGCGGACTCAAGACTTGCCATCTTTCCGCGACTGTTGCGCTGTTTTGTGGTCCTGTAGTGACCGACAACCGCCAGGCGCTTTCCCGGCACAAGAAGCGGCAGCGGATTAAAGGTCTCTGTCTGGAACATCACAAGCGGGACAAACCGCTTTCTGCCGTCTGTATTCATCGAGAGCGTAAAGGAAATATTGTTCTTCGTCCCGACATGCACATCGTTCACCGTCCCGACCATCTTGAACTGATCATAGTCGATCGGGAAAGTTCCCATGACTGCATCCCCTGTCAGACCGAAGGCACTCTGCATGCCATCCACGGCAGGCGTAATGGATCTGCCGATCAGGCTCTGCGGGTAGACCCTGTCATTGGAAGGTCTGGACTGCGAAACATATCCGTGAATCTGGACGCGGTCCCGCACGGCATACTGCCTGCAGTCATCCCGGAGCGGATCAAAAAAGACCGTCCTTGGATAGAAAATGTATTCCTCTCTCTCCCCCTGTGAGATCACGCGCAGTGTCACCAGCGTGACATTTGCCGTCTCATAGAGGTTGACAATCTGCCCCTGCAGCAGGACTTCGTTTGTATCTGGTAATCGTTCTTCTGACGACAAAAGAATCACCCCCTGTATCTGTGAATAAACGGATGATTGCCGCACACTCCGAATTGCTGTCCTCCCTGAAATGGGCGGATTTTCGGAAATTCTAAATCGTCTACTTTCCTTATACCCTATTGTGGCAGATTTTTGTCAGGAATGCACTACAAATTTCTCTGTTATTGTCCCTTTATTAATTCTCGTAATTTTCCGTCTTTTATAAGCTTATTTTCGGTAATCCTGATGGGCAGAAAAAAAAGCAAAGTGTGCCGCAATGCTGCATTTCTCTGCTAAATCAGAAACCATTGAATATATCCTAGCATATCTGCCGTATTCTGCCAACGGTGCCTGAGTTCTTAAAGGACCATCAGGACCTGATGTGTCCGGGACATTGCAAGGACATCGACTGTACAGGAAGTCATGAAGTCCCGAATTCTCTTTCTGGCGTCGGGGCTCAGGGCAGCCATCAGTCAGCTCGTCGAAAAAAGAATCAGGGGTTAGTTTGCACGCAGGCGCAGACGATCGCAGGTCACCTGCTGCATACTGCCGGAAACGTGAGAGGTTCCTCCTTCAGGATCCCCCCGAGGATCAAACGCTTACAGGAGCCAGGCGGACCTGCTGTCTTCCCGGCCGCCCCGGAGACGCAGATGACCGGCAGCACTGATGTCAGGAAGCATGGGATTGTCCTGTGGCAGTTATCCGGCGTTGGTGCGAATATACGGGCATTTGGAGCCTCATGACCGTGAAAGGAGATTCTGCCCTCGTCGGGCTGTGCCTCTAAATGGACACGAAACCGGCCAGGGCACAGTTTCAGCCGGCTTCTTCCTTCTCGTGAACCCGGGATTAAAAAATCCCGGAAGGGAAAACCTTCCGGGACTGTAACAGCTTTGAAATTGTTCGAAGAAGAACGATCGCTCAGCGCTTGCTGAACTGAGGAGCACGACGAGCCTTCTTTAAGCCGTACTTCTTTCTCTCCTTCATGCGAGGGTCACGGGTCAGATAGCCGTTAGCCTTCAGGGTTGCTCTGTACTCCGGATCCACCTCAAGCAGAGCACGTGCGATACCGTGACGGATTGCACCAGCCTGGCCGGTCGTGCCGCCGCCCTTGACAGTGATGTACAGATCAAACTGATCTGCCGTGCCGGTAGCGGTCAGAGGCTGCATGACGATGGTCTTTAAGGTATCCAGACCGAAGTACTCGTCAAGGCTTCTCTTGTTGACAGTGATATTTCCCTTTCCGGGAGTCATGAAAACACGTGCGACAGAGGACTTTCTTCTGCCGGTTCCGTAGTAGGTAGTTGCTTTAGCCATTTTCGATCTCCTTTATCAATTAGAAATCCAGAACTTCAGGCTTCTGAGCTGCGTGGTTGTGCTCAGCGCCGGCATAGACATGCAGCTTGGTGTACATCTGATCGCCAAGCTTGGAGCTCGGCAGCATGCCGCGGACAGCGTGCTCAACAACCCAGACGGGCTTCTTCTGCATGGCTTCGCGAAGGGTCGTAAATCTGGAACCGCCGACATAATCAGAGTGACGGAAGTAGATCTTCTGATCCAGCTTCTTGCCGGTCACCTTGACCTTGTCTGCATTGATGATGATGACATAATCACCACAGTCAAGGAAAGGAGTGTAAATGGGCTTGTTCTTCCCTGCGAGAACGTTTGCAACTTCCGAAGCAAGACGTCCGAGGGTCTTATCTGTAGCGTCGACAACATACCATTTTCTTTCAATGGTCTTCGCGCTGGGCATATAGGTCTTCATTAAGATAAACCTCCAAAAGTAAATCCAGTGATCAGAAAGTTCATGTGTGATTCGCAGGGTGAAGACTGCTTTTCACAAAACCGGGGAGTCCGCTAGCATCCGAAAGGGCGCAACAGTCCACACGTCACACAGTCTTTAATTCTATGGATTCTGCGCCTTCGTGTCAAGTTTTTTTTCATTATCCGGAACAGGTTTCGGCCCCAGAATCAGGTAATCCGTAAGGATAAGTCCCTTTGCCGGTGCGGTGGGGCCTGCCAGAGTCCGTTCTTTTGCATCCAGCATTTCCTTTACCTGCTCCGGAGTCCGAAGCCCCCTTCCAACGTCCATGAGGGTCCCCGCAATAATCCGGACCATGTTGTAGAGAAAACCTCTTCCGCTCACCCGGATCACGATCTCCCGCGCTTCGTCCTGCAGGCCGGGCTGATGCTTCTTGACCGAATACATCACGTGCGGGACCGGGATTATTGTCTCCTCAATCTCGATCGATAGAATCTCCCGCACTGTCGTAAGGACTGTGGTCTTTACGTTCGCAAAGCTTTTGAAATCATGTTCCCCGACAAGGTATGCGGCTGCCTGCCGCATTTTCTCCGTATCCAGACGAAAATACGTAAAGGCACAATACCTCTCCCGAAGAGGGTCCTCGATCCTCGCATTGTAGATGTGGTACTCATAGGTCTTGATCGTGGACATGTTGCGGGGATGGAAGGTATCCTCCACCTGTCGTGACTGCCGGATTCGGATATCCTCCGGCAGCCGCACATTCAGTGCCGCCGCAAACTTCTCCGCAGGAATCTTGGATGCCGTATCGAAGACGCAGTAGTTACACAGCGCATGCACCCCCGCGTCAGTCCTGCTCGCACCGATGACACGGATCTGTTCACCGGTAAGATCAGAAAGTGCCGCATCAATCGTCCCCTCTATGGTTACACAGGAAGGATTCGACTGCCTCGCAAAACCGTTGTACGCCGTGCCGTCATAAGCGACCACCAGGAGAATCCGGCGCACTGCCCTGTCCTCTGCCCCCATGTCTATAAAAACCTCACAAGGTCAACTCTGGAGCCGAGAATCCGAATCAGGATGCACAGTACAAAGTATGCCGCAAGAATGATGTAGGAAGCCACGTCCTCTTTCCGGTACTTCAGTGGCTTCATCTTGGTTCTGCCCTCCCCTCCGTGATAGCACCTTGCCTCCATTGCCATCGCAAGGTCATTGGCGCGGCGGAAGGCCGAGATGAACAGCGGCACAAGAAGCGGTACCATGCTCCTGATTCGCTTCATGAGATTTCTGCTCTCAAAGTCCGCTCCGCGGGCAATCTGAGCCTTCTCGATCTTGTCGGTTTCCTCTGTGAGGATGGGGATAAAACGGAGCGCGATTGACATCATCATGGAGATCTCGTGCACCGGTACATGAAAAACCTTCAGCGGCCCGAACACGCTTTCCATGGCGTCGGTCAGCTGATTCGGTGTCGTCGTCAGGGTCATCATGGAGGATCCGATGATCAGGAACATCAGGCGGATCGCCATCTTGCAGGCAAAGTCCAGTCCCTCATAGGTGATCGTCAGCTTCCAGAAGGAAACAAGCGGCGTACCCTTCGTGAGGAACAGGTTGCAGATCACCGTGATCAGCATGAGGAATACGATAGCCTTCAGACCTCTTACGATGTAGCGAAAGGGCACCCTGCTGTTTGCAATGAGAATTGCCAGAAACACGCCGGAGAGGACGTACCCGATATAATTATTTACGACAAACAGAGAAATGATAAATACGAAGGTGCCGATCAGCTTTACTCTGGGGTCCATCCTGTGGATCCTCGAGTCTGTCTGGTAATACTGACCGATTGTTGAGCGCTGTGCCATAGTCCTAGTGTCCCTTCAGGGCGGAAAGAATCTCCTTTGCCGCTTCCTCAATCGTTAGAGGCGTTGTGTCGACGTCCATGCCAAGATCCTTCAGATGCCGCATGATGTAGGTGATCTGCGGAGCTGCAAGTCCCATGGATTCGAGTTCTTCAACGTGAGCAAACACCTCGTTCGGTGTCCCGTCCAGGGCGATCTGTCCGCTGTTCATGACCATGATCCGCTCCACGTAATTGGCAACGTCGTCCATGCTGTGGGAGACAAGGACAATGGTCATCTTCATCTCCTCCTTCATCTTCCGGATAAGATTCAGAATCTCATCGCGTCCCCTGGGATCGAGTCCTGCTGTCGGCTCATCGAGAATCAGGATCTTCGGATGCATCGCAAGCACTCCCGCAATGGCAGCCCTGCGCTTCTGTCCTCCGGAGAGATCAAAGGGTGAGCTCTTGTAGTATTCGGAAGAAAGTCCTACGCGGGACAGAGCCTCCTCAGCAGCCTGCCTTGCCTCCTCCTCATTCTTTCCCAGGTTTTTCGGGCCGAACATGACATCTGTGATGACGTCCTGCTCGAAAAGCTGATGCTCCGGGTACTGGAACACCAGGCCGACGTTTGCATGAAGCTGTTTCCTGTCATATCCGTCCCCGTGGATATCCTCTCCATTGTAGAGAATCCGCCCCGTGGTCGGTGCAAGGAGGCCGTTCAGCATCTGAACAAACGTAGACTTTCCGGAACCCGTATGACCGATCAGTCCGATGAACTGATCATCCGGGATTGTGGTCGTGATGTGATTGAGCGCATTCACCGCCATCGCCGTGTCAGAATCGTAGACGTAGGTGATGTCTTCTATCGAAAGTCCCATGACGTAATCTTCCCCTGCTTCATTGCTGCAGCCAGTGCTTCCTTCTGCCCGGTGAGCGCAAGTCCAAGCTCTTCCCCGGTCAGTATTCCCTCCGGAATGTCCAAGCCCTTTTGCCTGAGTTCATGCGCAAGGAGTGTAACCTGCGGCACGTCAAGATGCAGGGCTTTCATCTCATCCACCCTGGAAAAGACTTCCCGCGGCGTACCCTGCATTGCAACCTTTCCTCTGTCCATCACAAAGATGTGATCGGCGTAGATGGCTTCCTCCATGTAGTGCGTGATGAGAATAATCGTGATCCCTTCGTTTTCATTGAGTTTCCGCGCTGTCCGGATAACTTCTGCCCTGCCGGAAGGGTCCAGCATTGCGGTCGGTTCATCGAGGATGATGCACTTCGGTCGCATGGCAATGACACCTGCTATGGAAACGCGCTGCTTCTGGCCACCCGAAAGTCGGTTCGGCGATTTTTTGCGGAAGGCAGTCATCTCAACTGCTTCCAGCGCCTCATTAACCCGATTCCAGATCTCATCGGTCGGCACACCGAGGTTTTCGGGACCAAAGCCCACATCTTCCTCCACGACCTGCCCGATGATCTGATTGTCCGGGTTCTGGAACACCATGCCGGCTTCCTGCCGGATGTTCCAGAGCTGGCTGTCATCCAGTGTGTCCATGCCGTCCACGAGCACCTGCCCCTCTGTCGGATAGAGCAGAGCATTCAGATGCTTTGCAAGAGTCGATTTTCCGCTCCCGTTGTGTCCAAGAACAGCAATAAACGACCCACGGACGACATCCAATGAGACATCATCTATGGCCCGTACACGATCTGTGATATTTCCTTCCTCGTCCTGCACCTCATAGTCATGTGTCAGATGCAGGGTCTGAATCATCTTCGCGATCCCCATGGTAAAATCACTCTTTGTAATTGTTAACTTTGCATCCTGCAAATAGTAACATCCTCGTCAAGGCGTGACAAGAAAACACAGACAGAAAAACTCCCGAAGGAAATCCTCCGGGAGCATGAAATCAAAATCTGAAATTAGACGAGCTCGAGAACAACCATCATCGCTGCGTCGCCCTTTCTCTGGCCGATCTTCACGATGCGGGTATAACCGCCGTTGCGCTCTGCGTACTTCTTGCCGTACTCATCAAACAGCTTGTCGACGAGGTCGACTTCCTTGGTGTTCTTCTTGCGGCCTGCGCCCTTTGCCGGAACTTCGGTGACAGGATACAGGAACTTCTGAAGCTGACGTCTTGCATGAAGACGGGAAGGAGCATCCTTGTTGATCTGCTTCTCGACCTCATCATAGACAGTGACCTTCTTGCCGTCCTTGACTTCCTTGACGCGATGTCCGTCCTTGTCCTTCTGGGCAACCTTGCATTTCACGGTGACAACTTCGAAGTTGTCCTTCTCCTTGGCAGCCAGCGTGATCATCGGCTCGACGATCTTCTGTACTTCCTTGGCTCTTGCTTCCGTGGTGATGATCTTGCCCTTGTAGAGCAGCTGCGTCACCTGATTGCGAAGCAGTGCCTTTCTGAGCTTTGTCTTCTTTCCTAACTTTCTGTACTCAGCCATGATATCTCCTTTTCTGGTGGTCAGATGCGGCACCTTTGGATTTACCCGTACCTGCCAACTGGGTTAGCCGACCGGTTCCGAACCTCACAGGACATTACCGGTACCGGATATGGATTATTTGTTACTGTGCGCTCTCCGTAGAGCTGCCGGTGTTGAGTTTGAGGCCCAGCTCGTCAAGCTTCTCGAGGACTTCATCAAGAGACTTCTTGCCGAGGTTGCGAACCTTCATCATCTCCTCCGGTGTCTTGCTGCAGAGCTCTTCCACCGTGTTGATGCCTGCTCTCTTCAGGCAGTTGTAAGAGCGAACCGAGAGCTCAAGCTCGTCGATGGACATCGACATAGCGGAGCTGGACGGATCCTCTTCCTTCACGGTCATAACTTCAGTCTGTGCTGCATTTTCAGAGAGATCAATGAACACGGTCAGATGCTCGGAGAGCACCTTTGCTGCAAGGCTGACTGCCTCATCAGGTCCCATGGTGCCATTCGTGGTTACTTCAAGTGTAAGCTTGTCGTAATCCGTCTGCTGGCCGACACGGGTGTTCTCAACCTGAACATTAACACGCTGCACAGGTGTATAGATGGAATCAACAGGAATCACGCCGATCTTGGTGTCCTGATTCTTGTTCTTATCAGCACCGACGTATCCTCTTCCCTTGGTGATCGTCAGCTCGATGAAAAGCTTGGTATCCTTTCCTGAGAGCGTTGCAATCACAAGATCCGGGTTCATGATACGAATGTCCTGATCCGCCTGAATATCGCTTGCATGAACGATACCCTCACCTTCGTACTCGATATACGCGGACTTGGGCTCATTGGTCTCGCTCAGGTTCATAATGGCGAGATTCTTGATGTTCATGATAATCTCGGTTACATCTTCCTTGACGCCCGGGATTGTGGAGAACTCATGCTGTACGCCATCGATTTTGATCTGGCTGACAGCAGCTCCGGGTAAGGAGGAGAGCATGATCCTCCGAAGAGAGTTACCGAGAGTGATACCGTAGCCTCTTTCCAGCGGCTCTACTACAAACCTTCCATACTTCTTATCGTCGGAGATTTCTGCAACCTCAATGCTGGGTCTTTCAAAATCAAACACGCGTATACCTCCTTACAGGTTTGCTTGACGGTAAATCTCATTGGTTTATTACTTGGAGTACAACTCGACGATCTGCATCTCATCGACCGGAACGTCAATCTGCTCTCTCTTGGGAAGGGAATTGATGGTACCCTTCATGTTCTCCTTGTCGACTGCCATCCACTCGGGGGTGGTTCTGCCGCCAGTTACCTCGGCGATGTCCTTGAATCTCTGCATCGAGCGAGAGCTCTCCTTGACCTCGACGACATCACCGGCCTTGACTTCGTAGGAAGGGATGTTGATGCACTTGCCGTTCACAAGAATGTGCTTGTGATCGACGATCTGGCGTGCTTCTCTTCTCGTTCTTGCAAAGCCCATACGGAAGACAACGGAATCCAGTCTGCACTCAAGCATGACCATGAGGTTCTCACCGGTCATTCCCTTCATGCGGTCTGCCTTGTCGTAGTAGTTACGGAAAGGCTTCTCGAGGACGCCGTAGATGAACTTGGCCTTCTGCTTCTCACGAAGCTGCGTGCCGTATTCGGACATCTTTCTGCTTCTTCTGTTGAGGGTTCTCTTGGACTTCTTGTCATAGCCAAGGAACGTGGGATCAAGATCGAGAGATCTGCATCTCTTTAATACGGGAGTCTTATCAACTGCCATTTTTATCTCCTTTTCCGAATCTGTCCGGAGCATATCTCCGGATTGTTGTTTACAACAGGACGATCACGGTAGAACGCCCTGCCTTCCATCCAATGTGGTCAGGATTATTACTATACTCTGCGGCGCTTGGGCGGTCTGCAGCCGTTATGCGGAACAGGGGTCACATCAGTGATCGAGAGAACCTGCAGTCCGTTTGCATTCAGCGCACGGATAGCTGCTTCTCTTCCGGAACCCGGTCCCTTTACGAATACATCGACTGCCTTCAGTCCATGAATCAGCGCTGCCTTGGTAGCCGTCTCGGCTGCCATCTGTGCAGCATAGGGAGTAGATTTCCTTGAACCTTTAAAACCGAGTCCACCGGCAGATGCCCAGGAAAGGGTGTTGCCCTGCGTATCCGTCAGGGTAACGATCGTGTTATTGAAAGATGCCTGGATATGTGCCTGACCGCGTTCAACGTTTTTCTTGACACGCTTCTTCGCAGCAGTTTTTGCTGTCTTCTGATTTGCCATAAAAACTAACCTACTTTCTCCTAGCTATTATTACTGCTTCTTGTTTGCGATGGTCTTGCGAGGTCCCTTGCGGGTACGAGCATTGTTCTTCGTGTGCTGTCCACGAACCGGAAGACCTTTTCTGTGACGGAGACCTCTGTAGCATCCGATCTCAGTCAGCATCTTGATATTCATGGAAACATCACGGCGAAGATCACCTTCGACCATGTAGTTCTGAGCGATTTCCTCACTCAGCTTCTTGACGTCCTCGTCAGTGAGGTCTCTGCAACGAGTGTCCGGATTTACTCCGGTCGCTGCAAGAATCTTGTCTGCAGAAGAACGACCGATGCCATAGATGGCAGTCAGGCCGATCTCGACGCGCTTGTCTCTGGGTAAGTCTACACCTGCGATACGAGCCATTGTTTTTGTCTTTCTCCTTACTTAGTGATCATTCACACTGATTGACTGGGGTGATTACGTCCACCCGGCCGTTGGTATCTCTATCATATGGAGACCATTCCGGCTTTTCCGCTGCGAATCAGGCTTTTGCCTGTGGGCAGAGGTATCAATAGCGGCAACAGCCGTATCTCAACCCTGTCTCTGCTTATGCTTCGGATTCTCGCAGATAATCCGGACAACGCCCTTGCGCTTGACAACCTTGCACTTCTCGCACATCGGCTTGACGGATGCTCTAACTTTCACGTTGCACGCTCCTTTCTTCAACTTATCGTTGTTCTGAGTTGATCGCCATCCATAAAACAGACAGCAACACCAAAGAAAGCGCACAGTATCCCTGTTCGCTTTCTGCATAGCCGCAACATTATAGCATACGATTACAAAACCTTGCAAGTATAATCTGCACTGTTTTGCAATCATTTTTCAGTTCCTTCAGAGGTGCGTTATTTGTCTCTCCAGATGATCCTGCCCTTTGTCAGATCGTAGGTCGACATTTCGAGCGTAACCTTGTCACCGGGAAGGATACGAATGAAGTTCTGGCGAAGCTTTCCAGAAATGTGGGCAAGTACGATTGCCCCGTTCTCAAGCTTTACCCGGAACATGGTGTTCGGAAGTTTTTCAACCACTACACCTTCGAGTTCAATGACGTCTGCTTTTGACATAGATAACAACTACCCTTTCTGATGGTACCATCTTACTTGCTGAGAATGCCCCGGATTTCCTGGAACACATCGTCGGCACTTCTGGTGCCGTCTACCGTGTGCAGGACGCCGCAGCGATCGTAGTAATCGATCAGCGGCTGGGTCTTCTCATGATAAACACGAAGTCTTTCCTTGACGGTTTCGGGCTTGTCGTCATCTCTCTGGACAAGCTCCGCACCGCAAACATCGCAGATGCCTTCCTTCTTCGGAGGCATGAACTGGACGTGATAGGAAGCTCCGCATTTCGGGCAGGTTCTGCGCCCGGACATGCGGTTGACAATGTTCTCATCGGGAACATCTACATTGATGGCGAAATCGACCTTCTCGCCGATCTTTGCCAGTGCGTCGGTCAGAACGTCTGCCTGAGGAATCGTGCGCGGGAATCCGTCGAGCACATATCCGTTCTTGCAGTCATCCTTAGAAACACGGTCCATGAGAAGCTGAATCGTCAGCTCGTCCGGAACCAGCTCTCCCTTGTCCATGTATGCCTTCGCCTTCTTGCCGAGCTCCGTTCCGTTCTTGATGTTGCTGCGGAACAGATCTCCGGTAGAAATGTGCGGGATCTTGTAAGCATCGCAGATCATTGCGGCCTGCGTGCCCTTGCCAGCTCCGGGAGCTCCAAGCATAACAATCTTCATAGTTTCAATCTCCTTATAACTTATCGTGGTGTCAAAATAGTATTGATGTCAGCACCCATAACCGATCCACAGGCGGCTCTGATATTGGCCTGCTCCTCCGGATGAGCCGGATTATCAACGTTCTTATAGAAATCATAGGAAAGTTTTCGCTGATAATTTTTATCATCGGTGGTGGCCAATGTTCCGAGGACCAGCCCATATTGCTCGATTTCTTCTTGTGCGTCTACTTCCCGGTTAAAGAAACCATCGATATACTGGTTCTCTGCAGCCTGCAGATAACCGAATGCAAGCGCAACAGCCTGAACAGTCTCATCTGAATAATAACCACCATACGGCAGTGATGTGTATCCCACTTCCGAACAGAGTACGGATCTTACATCTCCGTCCGGCTGCAGAAACTGTTCTGTACAAAGAAGGTCTGTCAACTGAGCAATATTCGCCATTGTAATGTAGGCAGATGATTCGTCCTGGGTTACATATGGTGTTGTGGCCCACGTCTGTGCATTATACATCGGAACATTGTAGGGATGTACCGCAACACCGTAACTGATATTTCCTTCCGCCGACAGATAGGCATTTGCAGCTTCCAGAAAATCCTTTCCGGCATAATGAAATCCCGGTGCATCTGACTTTGCCCATTCATGATCAATGCTCATGTAAACACGTGCATTGTGGTTTTTCGCCCGGATAGCATTATAAAAGATGCGTAGTGCCTTCGCATACTCCCCGGCATCGTAATTCATTCCAAGTCCCGAGTTGATGTAATTCCACTCGAGAAATGCATTCGCCTCATTACCGATAATCCAGTTATCTATGGTCCCGTACTTCCCGCCGCTGTATCGATCAGCAAGAAAGGAAGCCGCAGCCTCAATCAGATGTACTCCATCTGCATCATCGGTGTTAAAAGCATAATAATTGGCACTGTCAAAGCCTCTCGAAAATGGATGGATCAGTCTCTCATTTGACGTTTTGTTATTCAGAAGAATCATGGTCACGGAAATGCCGAGTTTGTTCATTTTCGGAACAAGCTGGTCATACTGACCAATGATTTTATCGTTGAAGTAATAGGTCTATCCGTTATATTTGTATGCTACATTACCGTCACTGCACAGATTACCAATCGGAAGATTATACGTGATCTGATCGATACCGGCTTCTGTCAGATAATTGGTTGTATTGATGATATGAGCGTCCAGAAGGAACCCTTTCTTACCACCGCCATCCAATCGCCTGACGTTCTTTCCACCGGCAGCCTCCGGATTTGTGATGTACTGAGCATTGGATACCAGAACCGGATTACCGCTCTGATAAACCACAATCACAAATTTCTGATACAGCCTTGAATCCTCTGTTCCCTCGGAAAGCGGAAAAGTAAATGACGCATCTGAAGAAACTGAAGCTTTTGCTATCTCCTGTCCCTGAGTGCCACCCTCATATGCTTCCTGAGCCATCAGATGATAAAGTCCATCATCCGACGCGGGCGGAGCAGCACTGACTGACTGCACCAGCACATTCTTCCCCTGAATAACTGCTTCTGTCACAGTCACCGGATAGCTGTTTTCAGCATCCACGTGATATCCCGTGAGTAAGAAAACAGTGAACAGAATCAGTAATGGAATCAATGGAACTGTCAGAAGACTTCTGTGAACCTCCTTATTACCCACCAGATCATCCTCAAATATTATTACTCAAGAAAGGCGGAGGAAATCCTCCGCCCGAACATCCTGTGACACCTATACTCAATCAATCAGGAAGGACTTATAATTCTTTACCTGCAGCATGGACTCAATCTGCTTCACTGTCTCAAGAACAACACTGACAACGATGATCAGGCTGGTACCGCCGAACGAGGAAGCATCCGTATTCAGCAGTCCGTGGAACAGATACGGGATCACTGCAACGATGATCAGCATGCAGGCACCGATGAAGATGATGTAATTCAGGATCTTCTGCAGGTAATCACTTGTCGGCTGTCCCGGACGAATACCCGGAATGAAGCCGCCGCTCTTCTTCAGGTTATCTGCGATCAGGAGCGGATTGAATGTGATTGACGTGTAAAAGTATGCAAAGAAGATCAGAAGCAGAATGTAAACCACCAGTCCCAGCGTGTATTTCGGATAGGACGGATTGCACCAGTAGGTCGAAGACAGATAACGAAGTGCTTCACTCCACCAGCCAGTACCGTTGTACCCAGCCAGGGTCGAAATGATGACCGGGAACGACATGATCGACGATGCAAAGATGATCGGCATGACACCTGCGGTATTGACCTTCAGCGGCAGTACGGACGAGCCGCTTCCCAGCTGTGATCTGCCATTGATTTTTCTTGCATAGGACACCGGGATCCGGCGCTCTGCATCATTTAAGAGCAGGACAAGGAATGTCATTCCTGCAATGACTGCAACGATAATCGCCGTATTCAGAATGCCCCAGGCAATGGTCTTGCCGGAGACGAACTGTGAAAACAGGCTTGTGATATCCTGCGGCATACGGGAAATAATGTTGATCGTCAGTACAATGGAGATACCGTTGCCGACACCGCTTTCCGTAATTCGCTCACCGAGCCACATCAGGAACGCGGAACCTGCTGTCAGAACAGCAACGCAGATGATAACGTTCTTTGCGTTGTAGTCTTCCAGAAGTCCCTGTCTGCCGAAGCCGATCGCCATAGCAAGCGACTCTACAAGAGCAAGTGCAATCGTCACATACCGGGTGATGTTGGTAAGAATCTTGCGCCCTTCTTCCCCCTCTTCCTGGATCTCCTCCAGCTTCGGGATGGCAATTGTCAGCAGCTGAATGATAATCGACGACGTGATGTACGGCGTGATATTCAGTGCCAGTATGGACATGTTCTCAAAGGAACCGCCTGTGAAAGCATCCAGCATGCTGAACGAATCACTGGAGAGCTGATCCGCGAACCAGTTGCTGAAATAGTCGCGGTTTACTCCGGGGATCGGAAGCTCAGCACCAATCCGGATGATAATAAGCATCAGGAGTGTAAAGAGAAGACGTTTCCGGATCTCCTTATCCTTGAATGCATTTTTCACGGTTTCTAACATGGATCTTTACCAAACCCTTTCCTTGAAATTCAGAAAACAGAAATACATCAGGACAGAATACTGCCCTGATGTGATCTTCTAACTTTCCGGATTTCTACTGCATGATCTCGGCGGTGCCGCCTGCAGCTTCGATCTTCTCCTTTGCTGCAGCGGAGAAACCATTCGCCTTGATGGTGAGCTTCTTGGTAAGATTGAACTTCTCTTTGCCCTTGTCACCGGACAGGATCTTGATGCCGTCGCCGGTCTCCTTGATGATCTTTGCATCAAGAAGTGCCTGAGCATCAACCGTAGCGCCATCGTCGAACTTCTCAGCGATTCGAGCCAGGGAAACTGCTACGATGTCCTTATGATTGTAGTTGGTGAAGCCTCTCTTCGGCAGACGTCTGTAAAGAGGCATCTGGCCGCCTTCGAAACCTGCTCTCGGACGTCCGCTTCTTGCCTTCTGGCCCTTATGACCGAAGCCGGCAGTCTTGCCGTTTCCGGATCCGGTACCACGGCCGCGGCGGAAATCGTTATGCTTGGAGCCCTGTGCGGGTCTTAAATTATTTAATTCCATCGTTCTTCCTCCTTAGTCCAGCTCTTCAACCTTGACATAAGGAGCGATCAGTCTGATCTGTCCCCTTGTTGCTGCGTTGTCCGGTAAGATAACACTGCTGCCGGTCTTGTGGAAACCCATGGACTTGATGATCGTCTTGTTCTTCGGAACAGCTGCGATCGTGGATCTTACAAGTGTAATCTTTAATTTCTTCTGTTCAGCCATTTCAATCTCCTTTCAATCTGCCAAACCTTCAGGAACTGACTCAGTCCTTGAAGTCCTCGACAGACTTGCCGCGTCTTGCAGCGACATCTGCGGGAGCCTTGAGATTGGCAAGTCCATTCAGAGTTGCAAGAACAACGTTCTGCTTGTTGTTGGAACCAAGGGACTTGGTTCTGATGTTCTTAATTCCAGCCATTTCGCAGACAGTACGTGCAGGGCCGCCGGCGATGATACCGGTACCTTCAGGAGACTTCTTCAGCAGTACATTTGCGGAACCGTATTTTCCATAATAGTCATGGGTGATGGAACCAACCTCATCCAGGGAAACCGTGACGAGGTTCTTCTGTGCATCTTCCTTGCCCTTGCGGATTGCTTCCGGAATCTCGGTAGCCTTACCAAGTCCGACACCGACATGGCCATTCTGATCACCGACAACGACCAGAGCAGAAAACCGCATGTTGCGGCCGCCCTTGACCGTCTTGGAGACTCTCTTGATGGTGACTACCTTCTCGGTAAGCTCACCCAGCTGACTTGCATCAATATTCGAACGTCTCATTGAAACCTTATCCTCCGATTAGAAATCCAGGCCAGCCTTGCGGGCTGCGTCTGCAAGAGCCGCAACCTTGCCCTGATAGATGAAGCCGCCTCTGTCGTACACAACCTTCGTGATGCCGGCATCAAGTGCGCGCTTTGCGATCTGCTCGCCGACATACTCAGCTGCAGCGATGTCATCGGTGTGAGCAAGCGTCTCACGGGCAGACTTCTCAACCGTAGAAGCAGCGACAAGGGTCTTTCCGACGGTGTCGTCAATGATCTGTGCATAAATATGCTGATTGCTTCTGTAAACCGAAAGGCGAGGTCTCTCCGGCGTACCGCTGATACGGTTGCGGACCTTCAAGTGCTTTTTCTCGCGAACTAACTTTCTATTTTCCTTGCTTACCATTTCGTACGCTCCTTATAATCACTTCTTGCCGGTCTTACCAACCTTGCGGCGAATCGTCTCGTAATCGTACTTGATACCCTTGCCCTTATACGGCTCCGGTCCTCTCTTCGCGCGGATGTTAGCAGCGTGCTGTCCAACGGCTTCCTTATCGATGCCGCTGATTACGATCTTGTTTCCGTCAACCTTTGTCTCGATGCCTTCCGGATCCTCCATGTTGATATCATGGGAATAGCCGAGGTGAAGAACAAGGGTCTTACCCTGCTTCTGTGCTCTGTAGCCGACACCGTTGATCTCAAGGGTCTTGGTGAAGCCTTCCGTAACACCGACAACCATGTTGTGGAGCAGTGCTCTGGTAAGTCCGTGAAGGGACTTTTCCTTCTTCAGATCGTTGGGTCTTGAAACGAGGATCTCATTGTTCTCGGTGGAGATGGTCATCTCCTTCGGGAGCGTTCTGGTAAGCTGACCCTTCGGTCCCTTAACCGTCACAGTGTTATTTTCTGCTACGCTGACAGTGACACCTGCCGGAATAGCGATTGGCATTTTACCTATACGTGACATGCCCGTACCTCCATAAAATACGTCAGTAGTAACTGCGCCTGTCAGGGCGCTGTGAAACAGGCTTCCTGCCGGAATGATCCGTCCGAGTGTGTACCGGACATCCCGTGATCAGCCATTGAGTTGGAACGTTCAGCCGTGAGGCTGAACATTTTCGACCTTCCGGCCGAAATTTGACTACCAGATGTAGCAGATAACCTCACCGCCGACCTGAAGCTCTCTTGCCTTCTTGTCGGTAATGACGCCCTGGTTGGTAGACAGGATTGCAGTTCCGAGGCCATCGAGGACCTTCGGAACGTTTTCCTTGGATGCGTAGACACGAAGACCGGGCTTGGAGATTCTCTTCAGGCCGGTGATGATGCGGTCATTCTTGTCTTTTCCGTACTTGAGGGTGATACGGATATCCTTGTGGGTTCCGTTGTCAACCAGCTCAACCTTGGAGATGTAGCCCTCATCCAGAAGGATGTCAGCAATCGACATCTTGATCTTGGAATTCGGAATGTCTACATAGTCGTGCTTTGCAGTGTTTGCGTTACGGATTCTCGTAAGCATATCTGCGATCGGATCACTCATGCTCATTTGTTTTTCTCCTTTTCGTATGCGATATCCTTTTATGACACAAATTGCAACCCAGAGCAGTTCTGCTCCAGGTTGCGAAATCCACGTGGCGGGTTTATGGCCCGCACACGCAGTTACTTATTATACATCAAAGCCTGTCACAGGCCAAGATATAATTTTGTCCTGATTTACCAGGATGCTTTTCTGACACCCGGAATCTGGCCCTTGTAAGCCAGCTCACGGAAGCAGATGCGGCAGATGCCATACTTCTTCAGAACAGAATGCGGACGACCGCAGATTCTGCATCTCGTATAAGCTCTGGTGGAGTACTTGGGCTTCATCTGCTGCTTGATTTTCATCGAAGTCTTTGCCATTGATCTATCTCCTTAAGAGTTCAAATGAATCAGTTCTTCGCAAACGGCATGTTGAAGAGACGGAGAAGCTCTCTTGCTTCCTCATCGGTCTTCGCCGTAGTCGTGAAGATGATGTCCATGCCTCTGACCTTATCGATCTTGTCGTACTCGATCTCCGGGAAGATGATCTGCTCGTGAATACCAAGAGCGTAATTTCCTCTTCCATCGAAGGAGTTCGGATTGACGCCGCGGAAGTCACGCACGCGGGGAAGAGCCAGGTTCACAAGGCGATCCAGGAACTCATACATGCGATCACCACGAAGGGTAACCTTGCAGCCGATCGGCATGCCTTCACGGATCTTGAAGTTTGCGATGGACTTCTTAGCCTTTGTGTAAACCGGCTTCTGACCGGTGATGGTCTCGAGATCCTTTGCAGCGGTCTCAAGAAGCTTCTCATTCTCCTTAGCCTCACCGACAGCCATATTGACAACGATCTTGTCAAGCTTCGGGATCTGCATCGGATTCGTGTAACCGAACTTCTTTACCAGTGCATCACGGATTTCGTTATTGTACTGATCTTTCAGTCTGCTCAACGATTTTTCCTCCTTCTACCTGATCAATCGATTGTCTTGCCGGTAGCCTTGGCAAAACGAACCTTCTTGCCATCCTCTACCTTGAAGCCAACACGGGTCGCCTTGCCATCCACAACCAGCATGACATTGGAGATGTCCAGGGCAGCTTCCTTCTCGAAGATGCCGCCGTTCTGGTTCTGCATGCTCGGCTTTGTAGCCCGCATAACCTTGTTGATGCCCTCAACAACCACCTTGTGATTCTGGGTATCAACCTTGGTAACCTTGCCCTCTTTGCCGAGGTCCTTACCGGCGATTACCTTAACAGTGTCGCCAACTTTGATCTTACTCGTTGCCATTTTCAGTCCTCCTTACAGCACTTCCGGAGCAAGGGAGAGGATCTTCATGAAATGCTTCTCACGGAGCTCTCTTGCAACAGGCCCGAAAATACGAGTCCCTGTGGGTGTTAAGTCATCCTTGATGATGACGGCTGCGTTCTCGTCGAAACGAATGTAGGAGCCGTCTTTTCTGCGGGTCTCACGAACCGTGCGGACCACAACTGCCTTTACGACATCGCCTTTCTTGACCATGCCTGCCGGAGCAGCATCCTTGACGGTAGCCACGATGACATCGCCGATTCTGGCATATCTTCTGGTGGAACCACCGCAGACGCGGATGCACAGCAGCTCTCTGGCGCCGGTATTGTCAGCGACCTTCAGTCTACTTTCCTGCTGAATCATAGCTAATTCCTTTCCTGTGATGAGATGGGCAGAGCAAGTCTGCTATCCGACTTGATGCCTGCTGGTATTACGGGATCTAAGCAAAATTTCTTTTGCAAGTTTATTTTGCTTTCTCGACGATCTCCACCAGTCTCCATCTCTTTGTCTTGGAGAGCGGACGGGTCTCCATGACCTTGACCGTATCTCCGATGTTGCACTCATTGTTCTCATCATGAGCAGTGAGCTTGTAGGTCTTCTTGACGATCTTGCCGATGACCGGGTGCTTCACGTGGTCTTCGATCGCAACCGTGATGGTCTTGTCTGCCTTGTTGCTGACTACCTTGCCGACACGGACTTTTCTGAGGTTTCTTTCTTCCACGATAGTTCTCCTTTCCCGTATCCTACTGAGCCTTCTCAGCGATCAGGGTCTGAATCTTGGCGATGTTCTTGCGAACTTCCGTGATACGGGCCGTGTTCTTGAGCTGATTGGTTGCATTCTGGAATCTGAGATTGAAGAGTTCCTTCTTTGCGGAGACGAGATCCTCGTTCAGCTCTTCGACGGATTTGCTCTTTAACTCGTCTAAATAATCTTTCTGTTTCATTCTGCGTCCTCCAGGTCTGCCTTCGACACGATCTTGCATCTGAGCGGAAGCTTGGTGCTAGCAAGACGAAGTGCTTCCTTAGCTGTTTCTTCCGGTACGCCGGCGATCTCGAACATGACTCTGCCGGGCTTTACAACACTGACCCAGTACTCGACGGAGCCCTTTCCGGAACCCATTCGAACACCAAGAGGCTTGTCAGTGATGGGCTTGTCCGGGAAGATGTCGATCCAGACCTGACCGCCACGCTTGATGTAACGGGTCAGAGCGACACGGGCTGCCTCGATCTGATTTGCCTTGACCCAGCAGGGATCAAGAGCAACCAGTCCGTACTCACCGTAGGCAATTTTGTTGCCACGGGTTGCCTTGCCGCGTCTGTTGCCGCGGAACTGGGCACGATACTTAACTCTCTTCGGCATTAACATTACTGTGCACCCCCTTCTTTCTCAGGTGCAGCATCGGTGTGCTTCTTCGGAAGAATTTCTCCCTTGTAGATCCATACCTTGACGCCGACCTTGCCATAAGTGGTATTGGCTTCTGCGAAGCCATAGTCGATATCCGCACGCAGGGTCTGCAGCGGAATGGTGCCATCGGAGTAGGTCTCAGTGCGGGCGATATCAGCGCCGCCGAGACGGCCGCCGCAGGTAGCCTTGACACCGAGAGCGCCGGTCTTCATGGTTCTGCTCATGGCAGACTTCATGGCACGACGGAAGGAGACACGGTTCTCAAGCTGCTGAGCAATGTTCTCGGCAACGAGCTGTGCGTCCTTGTCGGGGCGCTTGATCTCCTTGATTTCAAGGATGATCTTCTTGTCGGTGAGCTTCTGAAGCTCTTTTCTGGTCTTTTCAATATCTGCGCCGCCCTTGCCGATTACAACGCCCGGCTTTGCGGTGTAGACGGTTACTCTGATTCTCTCGGAAGCTCTCTCGATCTCGATCTTGGAGATGCCAGCTGCCTGGAGCTTGTTCTTTAAGAACTTTCTGATGTTGTAATCTTCCACCAGATAATCCGAGAAATTCTTGTCATCGGCATACCATCTGGAATCCCAGTCCTTGATGACGCCGACTCTCATTCCATGAGGATTAACTTTCTGTCCCATATTCGGCTCCTTTCAACCCTAGTTCTCTGCCTTTGCTTCAGGCTTCTTCTCCTCAAGAACAATCGTGAGATTGCTCATTCTCTTGAAGATTCTGTATGCTCTGCCCTGTGCACGAGGCTGAATTCTCTTCATGATCGGGCCGTTGGAAGCATTGCACTCTGCAATGTAAAGGTTATCCTTGCTCATGCCGAGGTTGTTCTCAGCATTTGCGATTGCGGAATTAAGCAGCTTCAGGATCACGCCGGAAGCGTATCTGGGGCTGTACTCGAGAATTCCGATAGCCGTTGTCACATCCTTGCCTCTGATGGCGTCCATGACGAAGCAGGCCTTCTGAACCGGAATTCTGGCATTGGTGAGCTTTGCATGCGGTCTCGTATCCTTGACTGCATTCCTGGCTCTCTTAACTTGTGTTCTATGTCCGTTAGCCATAGATTTGAACTCCTTTCAAACAGTAAAACGATTCGGCCTCACTTCTTGGCGGCAGTTGCGGCTTCCTTATTGTTGCCGTTGTGTCCGCGGAAGGTTCTGGTCTGGACGAACTCGCCGAGCTTGTGGCCTACCATGTCCTCCGTGATGTACACCGGAACATGCTTGCGTCCGTCGTGAACCGCAATCGTGTGGCCGACGAAGGACGGGAAAATGGTAGAACGGCGGGACCAGGTCTTGATGACGGTCTTGTCGCCGCTAGCGTTAGCAGCATCAATTTTCTTTAAGAGACTCTCGTCTGCGAAAGGTCCCTTCTTCAGTGATCTTGCCATGTCTGTTCTCCTTTTACTTCAGTCCTTTGCCGTTTCTTCTTCTGACGATCAGCTTGTCAGAGGACTTCCTGCGGCGAGTCTTGTAACCAAGTGCAGGCTTGCCCCAAGGAGTGCACGGGCCAGGACGTCCGACGGGTGCCTTACCTTCACCACCACCATGAGGGTGATCATTCGGGTTCATAACGGAACCACGGACGGTAGGACGAACGCCCATGTGACGGACACGGCCGGCCTTACCATAGTTGACCAGGTTGTGATCGATGTTGCCGACGATACCAACCGTTGCGCGGCAGGCAATCGGAACCATTCTCATCTCTCCGGACGGAAGGCGAAGGGTTGCATACCCGTTCTCCTTAGCCATCAGCTGTGCAGAAGCGCCTGCGGTTCTTGCCATCTGGCCGCCCTTGCCAGGATACAGCTCGATGTTGTGAACCATGGTACCAACAGGGATCTCAGAGAGCGGCAGGCAGTTGCCTACGCGAACCTCGGCCTTGGGTCCGTTCATGACGGTCATGCCGTCCGTCAGGCCCTGAGGAGCGAGGATATAGCTCTTGGTTCCGTCTGCATACGCGATGAGCGCGATGTTTGCGGTTCTGTTCGGATCATACTCGATGCCGATGACCTTGGCCGGAATATCGTCCTTCAGTCTTCTGAAGTCGACCTGTCTGTATTTCTGTCTGTTACCGCCGCCATGATGACGAACGGTGATCTTGCCCTGATTGTTTCTTCCGGCGTTCTTCTTCTTGGAGACGATCAGTGATCTCTCGGGAGTGGTCTTGGTGACCTCGGAGAAATCAGAGCCCGACATGTTACGTCTGGAAGGGGTATAAGCGGTATACTTTTTAATTCCCATTTCTTTGTAAGCTCCTTACTGTATGTTTGCACCGCATTTCCGGTGTCTTCCGGGCTATTGTTTTCACGTCGACATTCCGTGACTTTGCAGCCCGACCGGTTTGTAATTAAAGTCCGGAGTAGAAGTCGATTTCCTTGCTGTCAGCGGACAGAGTGACGATCGCCTTCTTGCGCTTTGCCGTCTTGCCGACATTCATGCCGACTCTCTTCTTCTTTGCGCGGCAGTTGATCGTGTTGACCTTGACAACCTTCGCACCGTCGAAGAGCTTCTCAACAGCTTCCTTGATCTGGATCTTGTTTGCATCCGGGTGAACGTAGAACGTGTACTTCTTCTCGGCTGCCTGATTCATCGACTTCTCAGTCAGAACCGGCTTTAAGATGACGTCGTAATATCCAAGTGCTGCCATTATGCGTACACCTCCTCGATCTTCTTGACTGCAGCCTGCGTCAGGACAACAGTCTGTGCGTTCATAATGTCATACACATTGATCGTGTTCGTGTAGGACGTCTTCACGGTCGGGACATTATTTGCGCTCTTGATAACGTTTGCATCTGCATCGAGGACAACCAGTGCCTTGCCTGCAACCTTGAGATTGTCAAGAACCTTGACGAAATCCTTGGTCTTGGGTGCATCGAACTTCAGCTCGTCGACGACAATGATCTTGCCCTGTGCCAGGCGATCGGACAGAGCGGACTTTAAGGCTGCTCTCTTCTCCTTGCGGTTCATCTTGAAGGAGTAATCGCGCGGAACCGGTGCGAAGACAACGCCGCCGTGCATCCACTGAGGAGCTCTCGTGGAGCCCTGACGTGCATGGCCGGTGCCCTTCTGTCTCCAGGGCTTTCTGGTAGAACCGGAAACCTCGGAGCGGGTCTTTGCTTTCTGTGTGCCCTGGCGATTGTTGGCCAGCTGCTGAACTACTGCAAGGTGAAGAAGGTTTTCATTGGGCTCGACGGAGAAGATCGCGTCGGAAAGCTCGATGGTACCGACTTCCTTGCCTTCCATATTATAAAGTGATACGTTTGCCATCTTTTACTTGACTCCTTTCATCCAGGCAGCTGAGTTCAGCACTCAACCTTGGTGGTTTCCTTGAGGGTAACAAGGCCCTTCTTGGGTCCGGGAACAGCACCCTTGACCAGGATGAGATTCTTCTCAGGATCAACCTTCACAACCTCGAGATTCCGGACCGTTACCTGAACGGAGCCGTCATGTCCGGGCATTCCCTTACCCTTGAAGACACGGCTAGGCGTGGAAGACGAGTTGTTGGAACCCTGATGACGGTGGAACTTGGAACCGTGTCCCATGGGTCCTCTGTGCTGACCCTTCTGGATCGCAGAGCGGAAGCCCTTACCTTTGCTGATGGCAGTTGCGTCGATCTTGTCGCCCTCAGCGAAGATGTCAGCCTTGATCTCAGCGCCGACCTTGTAGTCAGCGGTGTTCTCAAAGCGGAACTCTCTTAAATACTTCTTGCTGTCGACGCCAGCCTTTTCGAACTGACCCTGCTGAGCCTTGTTGACACCATGGCGGTGAGCAACCTCGACACGGCCGTTCTTGTCCTTGGACTTTGCTCTGTCAACGGCATCGCCGAAGCCGACCTGAACTGCCTCGTAGCCATCGTTCTCCACAGTCTTGACCTGTGTGACGACGTTCGGGCCAGCCTGAAGGACGGTAACCGGAACAAGCGTTCCGTCTTCCATGAAGATCTGCGTCATGCCGACCTTCGTTGCAAGGATAGCTTTTTTCATACTTCTTACCTCTTTCTGCCGCATTGCGGCGTTGTAACCTCAATCACGAGGTTAATCCCCACAGAGGACATCGGATCAGACGATCGGGTGTGACATTCCCGCCAGTGATGAACTCATGAACAATGAAGTCTGCTGTCTGACTCCCGGGTGACCTTTCCCGCTGCTCACGGTCTGTCTGCTCCTTGCCATATGCGTACACAGGTTGCACATGACAAGGGATGTCATTCCAGTTGAGGTTTGTTTTGCGGCCATCTGCGGCCGCGTGTTACTTCTTTGAATTACTTGGACTGCATCTTGACGTTGATGTAGACACCTGCAGGCATCTCAAGACGCTGAAGCGCATCTGCCGTCTTCTGAGTCGGGTTGATGACGTCGATCAGTCTCTTGTGGGTTCTCTGCTCGAACTGCTCACGGGAATCCTTATACTTGTGAACAGCACGAAGGATAGTAACAACCTCCTTCTTGGTCGGAAGCGGAACGGGTCCGCTGACCTGAGAACCGCTCTTCTTCACGGTGTCGATGATCTTCTTAGCAGAAGCATCGACAAGCTCGTGATCGTAGCCCTTTAATGTAATTCTCATCACCTGATTTGCCATAAAAAAAGTCGCCTCCTAATTCGCACTTTTTGAAGTACGACAAGCGGTGACTGTACACACTCCCGTGTGTGTCCTAGTGGTTTCAAAAAAATCACGGCCTAAGCCGTTCATTTGCCAAAGAACTTTCACACGTCGTTTCTGCTCTGGGCAGACTGATTTTGGTACAGTGACTTGTCGTCAGATTGTTGGGCCGTACCTGTCAGGTCATTCACAGGCGCCCCAGACATTCGCTCCACGGAGTAACCAAACGCGATTTCCATTGAAAATTCAGCGTTTGCAACCTCTCGCTTCAAAGCTATCATGTCACAGCGGTCATTATTTTACCGCAAGTGCCAAAATGATGCAAGAAAAACTTTTACTGTTTTGCATTTTTCTTCCAGATAATAAGGAAGAGCAGCGCGATCGCCCTCCTCTCCTCTATTCATGTAGTTCAGCTCCATGAAGGCTCAGCCGGATCTGGTACACATAACTCCTGTCACAGCCGCTGTCCGTAAACGCCGTCCCGTCTGTACTGTAATCGACGGTTGAAGGATCCGGTGTATCTGATCGTCTTCCCTGATCAGAAAGGACCGGGACCTTAACCTCAAGATCATAGATTCCGTTCGTCCAGTCAAAGCCCTCCAGACGGACTACGGTCTGTACTCCCTCTGCCGTCTCTTCTTTATCCGTCAGCCAGCCGTGCTCTTTTGCAAAGTTGATCTCGAGATCAGAGAGCGTGTCCTGCTGACTCTCTTCTTTGCAAATCCGATACCCGTTCTCATACAGGAAGGATTTCAGTACCGCATAGGATCTGCCGGGGGCTGCTGCCGGATCAAAGAAATATCCGGTCACGGGATTTTTCTCCGCATAGGTTCCAAGAGTAATCTCCGTAATCCCGCTTTTGTCCCACGCTATATGCGCGACACCTTTGGGCAGAGTGGAAGTACCGGAATACGCAGAAAAAGCCGGATCCCACGCCATGGATTTTCCCAGACTTGTGCTGTAATCCACATTCACTGCTGGCTGTAAATCCAGCAGGGAATCGATATCGTACGACGGATCATAGGGCTGTCGTCCCTCCTGTTTTCCGCAGATCAGCCAGTGCCGGTACAGTGCAGTCTGATCTGTACCGAATACGGCGCTCACGTCCCGGTTCTGTTCGGCATAGTACGCCGCATCAAAGATTCCGCCATCTTCCATGACGGCCGGTGCCGCAGATACCGGCAGGGAAAGACCTGCGAACAGGCAGGTCATGATAACAGCGGACAGTACTCTTCTTTTCATGTCATCTTCCTCTTTCTGCACTGATTGTAGGAAGCAGGCGCCGGAACGTCAATTCTTCCATCGAGTAGGAGGGGGAGATTAACCCCCGTCCTCTCACACCGCAACGTACGTACCGTTCGGTATACGGCGGTTTCAATAGTTAATGCAGAGACTGGTA
>OMXP01000041.1 GCA_900315055.1 uncultured Lachnospiraceae bacterium | reverse complement strand
CCCCGGTCCCGGATCCCTTGCATAAAAATAGAATCCAGCCCGTACGGACTGGATTCCCCATCTGTTCAAAAAAAGTGCTTGACATCGCGACCGGTCTATTTCGGGAGAAGTACATGAGCGTCTGGTCGCTGACGGAAAGCTGACGGAAATGCTGGAACGCGCGATCCGGGAATCAGAGGTCATAAAGGAAGATCCCGATTACAATACACTGACATCGGATTTCTTCTACTATACCGGCCGTTACTATAAGAAGATGATAGATCCGGACCCCGAAAAGAAACCTTGGGATTATCAGTTCTTTGATACGGGGATCAAGGAGAAAAGATGGGAAAGTCTGCTGAAGAATGCCGGCATTTTCACACCGAACAGCCGGAAGATCATGCGCCGTATGAAAGATAGTGGCGGAGAGGCTTCCTGCATTGAACTTGCCCGGAAATATGGGGGAAAGTGGCAGGATTACAGCAATGAATCCGTGGCACTGGCAAAACGTGTCAGGGACAAGACCGGCTGCGGCATTGTTCATGTGGCTGATGACAAGGTGAAGTACTGGCCCATTTTGTTTGTAGGGAAAAAAGCTGAGACGAATGAGGAAGGAGCTTATACCTGGAAATTAAGGGATGAACTTCAGGACGCTCTGAATAAAACGGACCTGAGCGATGTCCCGCTTTACGAACCTGGCATGCAGCAGGTGAGTCAGGAGGTGAATCAGGCAGAGGAATCAATAGCCGAAGTACAAACGGTTGGGGAAAATCTGATCGCGCAGAATGCAGAACAGGAATCGGAACCCTATTCGAAGGAGAACTTCCTCCATGATGTCTATCTCACGGAACGTGATTTTGAGGCACTGACCGGTCTTCTGACCAGGAAGAAGAACATCATTCTCTGCGGAGCTCCGGGTGTCGGGAAGACATTCATGGCGAGACGTCTTGCCTGGACCAGAATGGGCGCAAAGGACAATACAAGGGTCGAATCGGTGCAGTTCCATCAGAACTATACCTATGAAGACTTCATGATGGGATACCGCCCGGAGGAGAGAGGATTCCGTCTGCA
This sequence comes from uncultured Lachnospiraceae bacterium, assembly GCA_900315055.1. Taxonomy (GTDB): domain Bacteria; phylum Bacillota; class Clostridia; order Lachnospirales; family Lachnospiraceae; genus CAG-791. The sequence goes on along the minus strand of OMXP01000041.1, from coordinate 24,938 downwards.
GGAGGGAGTATTTCTCCGCTTTGCCAAAAGGGCAGCGCAGGACCCGGGACATGATTACTATTTCCTCATCGATGAGATCAATCGCGGCAATGTCTCCCGGATATTCGGAGAGCTGCTGCAGGGGATCGAGACGGATTACCGTGGCATGCCGGTGACTCTGCAGTATACGGGACAGCCTTTCTCCGTACCGAAGAATCTTTACCTGATCGGAATGATGAACACGGCAGATCGCTCACTTGCCATGATTGACTATGCTCTGCGCAGGCGTTTTGGGTTCTTCCAAGTGAAACCGGCATTTGACTCGGCACAGTTTACGGAGTACGGGGAAGAACTTCACAGCGAAGCGTTTGATCGGGTCATCGACTCTATTAAGAAGCTGAACAAGGACATCAAGGATGACACATCGCTTGGTGAGGGCTTCCAGATCGGACACAGCTATTTCTGCAACATGGAGCCAGATACGATATCCGATGAACTTCGCTCCGTCATCAACTATGACATTCTTCCGACACTGAAGGAATACTGGTACGACAACCAGGAAAAAGTAGAGAAGTGGAAAGATGAACTGCAAAGGGATCTGGATTAAAAACATCTGGTACATGCTTGCCTATGTCTATGACGACATTGAGCTGGACAGAGAAGTGAACGTTTCCGCGGAGTCTTTTGATGATGTCCTGAATCTGTTTGCAGGTGTCCTCTCGAAAGGGGTAGCGAGGCTGCTGAAGCGGGGACTGCATCGGGATTATGTCGACTGCGAGGAGGAACAGACGGTCATTCGCGGGCGGATCGCGATGCCGGGGACAATTCGGAATGCGGCGATGGGAAGAAAGCAGGTATCCTGCATCACCTCAGAATATACCGAAGACAATCTGCTCAATCAGATCATCAAGACCACGTCGAAAGTTCTGATTCGAAGTGACGAGGTGGATTCCAGATGGAGGAATGCGATCAAGGAACAGATGTGGTACTTCACCGGTGTGTCTGATCTGGAAGTTTCGTCCATTCCATGGGAACGGATACATTTTGGAAGGGAAGTGCGCTCCTATCGTCTGATCATCGCTGTCTGCCGGCTGATTCTTGAGAACATGTTGCAGACAGAAGAGGACGGGCAGGTTCATTTGAGAAGCTTCCCCGAGGACGTAAGACTTGAAAGCCTGTATGAGCGCTTCCTTCGGGCGTATTACAAGCGGGAGCATGGCGATACCGTAAAGGTCGGTGCCGAAGAAGTGAACTGGGCATTGGACGATGGACGCGAGGAGGATGATTACAGCTTCCTGCCGCACATGGTGACGGATGTCTTCCTGGAGGACAAACGAAGCCACCGCGTTCTGATCATCGATGCCAAATTTTACGGGCGCGTACTGCTGACCCACTATGCCAACAGCATCGCAAGATCAGCACATCTCTATCAGATCTTTGCCTACGTGAAGAACGAGCAGCAGCACCGTGTACAGGACGTCAGCGGCATGCTTCTCTATGCGCAGACGGAGGAAGGCAGCATTGACGAGACGTATTCCATGAGCGGCAATGCGATCCGGGTAAAGACACTGGACCTGAATCAGGACTTTGCGGGGATCCGGACACAGCTCGATACCATTCTGAATGAATGGATGTCCGGGACAGAGGAATCTGTAGTGGGAATGCGGCAGAAAATCCAGGCCTTTGAACAGGCGGATTCATTTTGATTTGGGGGAGTTCCATGGAAGAGAAAGAAGAAATTCATTACTGTGTTGCGGATCAGGAGACACCGATCCTCTATTTCCAGACGGCAGATCACATCGTGGGAGTCTACCATGGAGGAAAGGAAGAAGGTGCATGCATCCTAGGGAAGATGGTATCACCGTCCCTTACGCTGGATCATCTCTGCCCGGGCGCAGGTATTCAGTACACGGGAGATCATGGCCTGGACGAAAACTGTGAATCCTGGATCAGAGATACAGTGGACGAATATCGATCCTACGCGACAGCCATACCCTACGATATGGACTTTCGTAAAAATGGGCTCGATCACCTGGGGCTTGTCGGGAACGAGAAGATTGATGCGGCCATCCGCATCTGGCAGAAGGATCGGACGGACGCCAACCGGTCCTCAGTTCTGGAAGTGGTTGTGGAGCAGGCTGTCCATGGCGGGAAACTGATTTACCCCTGTGAAAGCCTGAACGCATGGACAGACAGGGAGGCGCTGGAGAACAGCTGCTCCATTTACACTGCAGAGACCACAGGGGATAAGAAGAGACTCCTTGAAATCTATACCGGTCCGGACCGCGCCCGGAAAGAGGAGGAAGGACCACTGTGTACTGCAGATCTGACATCAGCAGTGAGGATTCTCGGGACATCTGATGTGATAGATGGCGTGGTTCTGAACAGCCGGGATTCCAAATTTTATCTGTCCAAAGACGATCTGAACTTCCTGTACGGACACACGATGCATTGGGCACTGGCCTGTACGGTACTTCCTGATAAAGCGCAGGTGGAGATCCCCTGGGATGTTCCAGGAGAGCGAATCAATGCCATCTGGGATTATCTTGACTGGAATAACGAGTACATTGAAACGCCGGATAAAATTGCGGATGTCTATCTTGGAGAGATCGCGCAGTATGACCGGAATGTGCTGCTCTTTGAAATTGTACCCGCAGATGGTATTGAGTTCACGGAAGAAGATCTTCTGATATTCCGCGGGAATATTCTCCGGCATGTCTTTTACGGTCTTACCGATCAGTTTGATCTGAAGTTCCTGGTGCTGAAACCCAGCGAAAAACCTGTCAGCCCTGTGCGGCTAACAAAGCGCCGCACCAGACAGCTGCATGGGACCATCACCCTGAAAACGCTGCATGACAACACGGAACTGATGGACTGTCAGGAGGCGTTCTTTCAGTATCGGGAGCAGTTCGACGAAGTAATCAGGCGCATTATTTCTGATGAGGCAGACGGTACGGAATATGAGCTGACCGAATACAGCATCATGATGAGGTACGTTGAAAATGATCAGGTGATCAGTGTATATGGAGACCATTTTGATACGCCGTCGCTTATGGATATGCTGAAACACTCCATGCTTGTGGACGGCACGAAGGACTGATATGCCAAGGGGGAGAGGATGTCGAAGGTTCGTTCGTTTTTTCGGGAGGAGCTTGCCGGATGGAAAGCACCGGAGATTGCCTGGCTTGGTATCGCCTGTCTGGTGATTCTGTGTCTATCCATCTACTGGCATGATACCTGGTATGGCATCGTGAGCGCGGTCACCGGCGTTGCGTGTGTGGTCTGCACCGGAAAGGGAAAGCTGTCCGCTTATATCTATGGGACCATCAACGTGCTCCTGTATGCCTTCATTTCCTTTCAGGCACATTACTACGGCGAGGTGATGCTGAACCTGATCTACTATTTCCCCATGGAGTTTTACGGATTCTACGTCTGGTCAAAGCATATGGATTCGGAAACACATGAGGTGGAGAAACGTCTGATGAAGCCGATGGGATTCCTGATTCTGATCCTGGCGGATGCGGCGGGTACGTTTTTCTACGGTCTTGTTCTGCAGAAACTTGGCGGGTCTCTGCCGTTTGTCGATGCGTTCACTACGGTGTCGAGTGTTGCGGCGATGATCCTTTCGGTTTTCATGTATGCAGAGCAGTGGCTTCTGTGGATCATCATTGATGTTGTCACGATCTATCTCTGGGGCGTGGCATTTGCGGGTGGCAGTGATACCATCGCAACGCTCCTCATGTGGGTGGTCTATCTCATCAATGCGGTGATCATGTTTGTGCGCTGGTACAGGGAGGCAAGGACACATGAAGTATAAAATCGGGTTCTGCGGAGGATCCTTTGATCCGCTGCACAGGGGTCATGTGGATATGATTATGCAGGGTGCTTCCATGTGCGAGAGGTTCTACGTAGCACTCTCCTACAGCAGGACACGGGACCATATCCCGATGGAATATCGCTACCGGTGGCTGAGAAACACGTTCCGGCATCTTCCGAATGTGACGATTCTTCTCCTTGAGGACACGGCAGGGGATAAGGAAAGCTACAGCGAGGCCGACTGGGAGAGGGGACGGGACGAGGTCCTCTCAAAGATCGGAGCACCGGTGGACGTTGTCCTTGCCGGTGAGGACTATGAGGAGAGCGGTCGCTTTGAGGCGCTGTACCATTGTCCGGTGATCTACATTCCAAGGAACGGGATCTCGTCCACGCTGATCCGGCAGAATCCACTTGTACACTGGAACTGGATTGCCCCTGCTGCCAGACCCTATTTCGTCAGACGAGTTCTGATTGTGGGATCGGAGAGCACCGGCAAGTCGACACTGGCAAAGAACCTGTCCATTGTCTACGATGCGGGGCTTCTCGAGGAGGTCGGACGCGATGTCTGTGACGAGGCAGGGTGCGAGGATACCATGGTGCCGGAGGATTTCACGACGATCATGATCCGGCACAAGGACGAGGAACTGAAGGCGCTTCGGACAAGCCGGCGGCTTCTCTTTGAGGATACGGATGTTCTGACAACGCTGTGGTATTCAGGGTACCTGCTTGCCGGTGAAGACGAAAAGAAGAAGCTGAAGGATCTTGCGGAAGCAGTCTTTGCGGTCAACCGGTTCGATCTTGTCCTGTTTCTGGAGCCGACGGTTCCCTTTGTGCAGGACGGCACAAGAAACGAGAGCATTGCGGCAGAACGCGCGGCATGCAGTCAGAGCCTGAAGCAGGTTTTCCTGTCCCACGGCGTGAACCTGCACTGCCTGTCGGGAGATTACACATCGCGCTTCCTGGAAGCGCGGAAATGGATCAATGAGACCTTTGCCATTACGGAGGTGGAAAAATGAGTGAGGACATGTTTCTGAAACTGCTGCAGAGCCTTCTGACCATGGTGGATCCAGAGGATCCATTATCCGTTGCGTCATTCCAGAATGTGCTCAACAGCGTCCTTGCAATGGGTGAGAAAGCAAAGGCAGTCGACGGGGAGACCCGCATGCTGATGATGCGGGCTGCAAAATACCCGGAAGATCTCATCTACAACCGGAAAGACTTTGCCGGAAAGCCCGGTGACTATAAGGGAAATCAGGCAAAGCGCAACCGTCTTTACCAGGCCCTGATGCCAAGCTGCTGATATGACGACGATTACCGTAAACGGGATCAGCCTGCCGGTGAAGGACTATCTGTGCCGCAGAAAGGAAAGCGACTACATGCGCAAACCGGCGCATCTTGTCGACCGGCTCTGGCTCTATGTCAATGTGACAAACCGCTGCAATGCGTCCTGCCCGTTCTGTATCGCGGGACCTGCGGGCATAGAAGTGCTGGATCCGGAGAAGTTCCTTGCCTGTTTCGACAGCGTCAGAGACCATGTGGCGGGAGTGTCGCTGACCGGCGGAGAGCCCATGCTGTATCCGGGACTTGTCAATACGCTGATCCTGGGGATTCGAAAGAGAGCAGGAGAGGCACTGGAGATCGATCTTGCATCGAACGGGACAAACCTTGAAGCCTTAAGAGAACTGACGGCCCTGGAAGAGCTGACCGCGATCCACCTGAGCCGCCATACGATCGCTGACAGGCTCGGTGAAAATGGCGCATTCCCGGAAGAGAAAAGGATCGCAGAGTTTATTTCGTCCCTTCAGGATCCGGGGAAAGTCGTGTTCAACTGCATTCTTTCAACGGACAGTATCCACGACATGGACGGGATTGCACAGTATCTTGACCGTTCTATCCGTATCGGCGTGCGGAATAACAGCTTCATTCAGATGATGCGCCCTTCCTGGAACGTTTCCTGGTGGGAGGCTCATGTGGTCAGGACCTCGTCTCTTCCGATTATGCAGGATACTGCACTCCAGGACTGGAATGAAACACATCGGGATCGGCAGTTTCATATCTGGCACAGAGAGCAGGACTATGAGTACTGCCACTGCGCGACCGGAAGCTACCGCAATGCGGAAGGATCAACGCTGTTCTATGTCCGTGCACCGGGCAACGAGGTACCGCCGGACTATGCAAGGCAGATGGTCTATGGTCCGGACAACTGTCTGAGAGCCGGATTCGGGAAGGCCAGGGTTCTGTGGTGCCAAAGGAATGCGGAGGACAAATGAAATGAGTGACGACACAGTCAGCAGGGAAACAAAGACTGCGACATTCTCCAGGAAGATGCTGTGGAAGGCACACGATGGCTGTACGGCCAATTACCCGTCGGTCAGAAGAAGCAGGAAATGCGGCTGCTTCTATTGCTGTCAGATTTTCGATGCCAGTGAGGTGAATGAGGACGAATGCATCGATGACGAAGAAGGAGAAACGGCAGTGTGTCCACGCTGCGGCATCGATTCGGTCCTCGCTGATGCAGACGGCTATCCGATGACGAAGGAGTTCCTGCAGGCGATGCATGATGTCTGGTTCTGATCGCCGGCGGATCTGGTCCTGTGCGCATGAAAGCTTCCATCGGGGATTTTCGAATGACAGAATCTGTCCATCTTTCTTCCTATGATGACAATGAATTGCATGGCATTGCATTGGCCGGAAGGAGAAGAAAACATGGACAGGATCAGACAGGTACTGAAGCAGATTGGATTGCACAGCAGACTGATTTCGTACTGCGCAACGGCAGAGATGACATACTTTGCTATCTACATCAACGTACAGCTGTACAGGAAACTGCTGTCGGGAGAGACCATTCCGAAGAACACGAGACTTTCACACGGATCGGCGTATCTTGCCCTGTACTACAGCGTTGGGATTGTCTCGGGGATCTTCAACTATGTGGCGGATTCTCTGGACGAGAAGCGTGCCAGACGGGTGCGTTTCATCGGCTGGGGGATTCTCCTTCCCGTAATCTATTTCGGGACCGCCATCATCGATCGGATGGTCTGGTGAAGTGACGATTTAACGGTAAGGGCATTTTGAAAGGGGCAGGGCATGAGAAGCGAAAATATCAGCATGCTGAACGACACGCTGCGGATACTGGACGACGGGGAATACGTCTGCAGAGCGAGCAGGAGGATTGTCCACTTAAAGCTCTCCGGGGATGAGATGAGAGATATTCGCGTGTATCTGCCGGAAGACGTGAAGAAGATCGAGGAGAGCACGGGTGTTAAACATACCGGCAGCATGTTCGGCAGAATCTCGGTCAGCTGCGTGAACAAGGATTCCTTTACCTGTGCCCTGGAGAACGAGGCAAGGCATAAGGAATGGTCTTCGGAACCGCTGAAACAGCTGGTACTGAACTTTGCAAATCCGGTGCACCCGGGCGGCGGTGTGCGGCATGGCGCGACAGCACAGGAAGAGGATCTGTGCCGTCGGAGCTCTCTTCTGCTGTCTCTCGAGAGCCCCGCGGCAGGTGCGTACTACCGGTACAATGCTTCTCTTCATACCATGATGGCCTCCGACGCCATGATGATCACGCCGAAGGTGGAGATCATCAAGGACGAGAAAGGGGAGACTCTTCCCGAGAGCGTTGTCGTCTCCGTCATGACCTGCGCTGCTCCCATGATCCGGGATGGACTGGTGGGACTGCCTGAAGAGGAGTATCGGGACCTGTTCTACAACCGTATTGTCCGGATATTGAAGGTCGCGGCCTATCTTGGGTACAGGAAGCTGGTTCTCGGGGCATTCGGCTGCGGTGCCTTCCGAAATGATGCCAAGCCCGTGTCAGATCTGTTCTATAAGGCCCTGAAGGAATTTAACTATGCCGGCGGGGAAGCCAGGGATTACTTTACCGGAATCGACTTTGCCGTGCTTGATCACTCGCCGGATCAGTACAACTATAAGGAGTTCTCCCGGAACTTTTCCAACTTCTACCGGGATGAGGATGCAGCAGAAGAGAGGCGCGTGAAGGCAGAAATGAAAGCCGAGGAGGACAAGCTCGATCAGATCCGCGGCAGCATGATCGGCGGTGCCATCGGGGATGCGCTCGGGTATCCCATTGAGTTCCTGTCGGAGGAGGAGATCTTCGGGCACTATGGTCCGGCTGGACTGACATCCTATCAGCTGACGGGCGGGAAGGCTCTGATTTCCGATGACACCCAGATGACCCTGTTTACGGCCAACGGGATCCTCATCGGGGATACCAGAGGAATGCTCAGGGGTATCGCGGGACCTCCGCGGATCTATGTGGTCAGAGCGTACCTCGACTGGCTGAAAACGCAGACGTCGGACTATGAAACCGTAAACAAGGTTGAGAGATATACCAGGGGAGGCGGTACCTGCTGGCTTCTTGACGTTCCGGAACTGTATGCGAGACGGGCGCCGGGAAATACCTGTCTTTCGGCGCTGGAGATGCGGGCAAAATCTGAGAGTGCAGATGATTACTGCAAAAATCCGATCAATGACAGCAAGGGGTGCGGTGGTGTGATGAGGATCGCACCGCTTCCTCTGGCATATCGCAATTTCCCGGATCAGCAGGAACTGGATCTTGAAGCGGCGCAGCTTGCGGCTATTACCCACGGTCACTCTCTTGGATATATGCCGGCGGCAGTCATCTGCCACATCATCAGCGGGATTCTTTCGTCGTATCCGGAGAAGGGGCTGAAGGACATCGTTCTGGATGCCAGGGATACGGCCGCGAAGCTCTTTGCAGAGGATCCGCATAAGGACGCCCTGATCGGAATCATCGATCGGGCAGTAGATCTCTCGGAAAATGATCACAGTGATCTCGACAACATCCATGCGCTCGGTGAGGGCTGGGTTGCCGAGGAGACGATGGCGATTGCGATTTACTGTGCGCTGAGGTATGAGAATGACTTCTCGAAGGCGGTCACAGTGGCGGTAAACCATAAGGGTGATAGCGATTCCACCGGTGCGGTTACCGGAAATATCGTCGGCGCCATGGTCGGGTACGACGCCATCGACGAGAAGTGGAAGAAGGATCTGGAACTGCGCGATGTGATCCTTGAGATGGCAGATGACATCTGCCACGGCTGCCATATGAGTGAGTACAGTTCCTACAAGGACCCTGCATGGGAAGCCAAATACGTCCGGATGCACCGGTATCACGGGCAGACGTACGAACGATAAAGGCTTGTATGGAGGCAGTCAGGATTGCAGTTCGAAAGGGGGAGTGAAGGGTGAGCGGACAGAAAAAGCCCGTAAGCGAGAAAACGCGGATCATTCTGGTGATCTGCGTGTCCGCGATCATTATCATAATTGCCTATTTCGCGGAAACCCGGTACCAGACGTACACCCGAACAGCCAATGTGCCACTCGGGCAATTTGCAGATATTGAATTCAGGGATTACCGCAACGGCACCTTTACGGTGGAAAAGGTGAACTGCCATATTGATGCGGATTACTGGCACGCGCTTCATGAGAACGGTGTAGACAACAGTTATTACGTGCTGCGGGATTTCGAGAACAAGTACTTCAACGCCTACAATATCTACACCGACGAGGAGATCGTTCCGGGAAGTACGATTACCTTCAAGTTCAGGACTCCGAGCGGGTATGATTCAAAGTTTCATGTCTACGTGGACTGTGAGCCGTTCCAGTACACGATCCCGGATCAGTCGTACTTTGACTTTAAGTTCCAGGAGGAATACGAGAGAAAACATAAGAATGCCTCTTCTTCCTCGGAGGACAGCTCGGATTCCGAATCTTCGTCCGAGTCCTCTTCCTTCACAGTGCCGCGTGCCCGCTATTCTACCAGGACGCCGAAGACCGGTTCTTCCGGCAGTACAACCAAGCCATACAATTATGATGACTCCTACGATGACGATAAGGAGTACTGGGGCGATGAGTATGATGACGAAGACTACGAGGACGATGACTTCGACGATGCGGACTACGACGACAACTACTGACGGTTCGGCATTCGAAGCGCCTGCCTTTTCCGGCCTTTTGCTGCGACATTTCCCTCTGTAATGCTGCCTCTTTTTATGGTCGGAAAGGACAAGGGAACCTGCCAGTTCTCTCCGTTCAGATTTGTCCTGTCATTTATCGGATTTCGTGTACCAGGCTTCATGGCAGCCCTTTAAGCTGACGCCCGTGATAAACTGACCGCTCACATGGAAGGTGCGAACCGCCTCTTTGATGACCGGCAAAATGTCCTGTCTGCTGCCGATGACATACAGATATCCGCCTGAATCGCGCTGATCCACGACGCGGGCATTTTTTGCTTTCAGGAAGCGGAGAAGCTTACTGTCTTTGTGCGTGTGCCGAACAGCTTCCTCTTCCTGCAGGATCGGAGCGTCCTTTGCAAGGCCCAGGGCCTGTGCCGCATTTTTTACGGTGTGTTTATTCTTCGGTGCCGGCAGGTCGTTCGGATCGAAGGTAAAGTCGCAGATGCACAGATCGTTCAGCGCTCTGGTGCAGGCGATGTATTTTTCGTGTACGGTCATATGTGCGGTCAGAACGATGACGGTACTGAATTCCAGACCGCGGGCCTGTCTTGTGGTGAGAAGATTCCATTGATGGTAGGACACAACGGGATCTTTCGTGGTCATGTCATTGAGTGCGGCGGCATTTTCCTGGAAGTTCTTCATAAACCACTGCGCTTCGATATCATCTTTTACGATAATGGCGCTGACGCCCTCCGGCAGGACATCGTGCAGACGGCTCCGGATGGCCTGCAGAGCCTCCTCCATGGTCAGATGATCGTCCTGTACCCCGCGTCCGGGCACACTGATGGCGAGCATGTTCATATGAAAGGCCTTGTTGCAGTAGCGGGTAATGGCTTCGGCGTTTCGGTAGTTCTCCTTGAGATCATACCGGTTGAAGGTGATCGGGATGTCGTCAAGATCCTCCCAGCGATCAAATCCCTTGGTGTGTTCGATATGCTGATTGACATCGCCATACAGGTTGAAGGTGCAGGCATTGGCATTTAACAGACGCAGCAGGTCCAGCTCCTGCGGCGCGAGATTCTGCGCCTCATCGATCATGATCAGGTTTTCGCGTTTCCGCTGGTTGACCCCGCGCGCTAGATACATGACCAGTGTATAGAGATACCAGGCACAGGATGGGGCACCGCCTGCGCTCTCCGTATCCCAGTGAATCTTCTTCAGGGCATCCTGATAGACATATTTCTCGAGATTCTGAAACAGATCGGAGTAGTACTGTTTCAGACTGCTGATCGTATCGCTGTCATCATTGACCAGTGTCTGAGTGCCAAAGAGATTTTTCAGCTGTTGCGTGATCGACGCAGGAGCGGGAGCCGGACGCTCAGTCTCCCATTGCATGACGTCCCGGATGGCTTTGTCGAGCTCTTTCTCGGAAAGCCTGCGGAATGTTATCGGCGCTCTGTCAAGAACCACAGGGCGTCTGGAAGCCCAGGCGAGGAAATCCGGTGAGGTATGTGCATATCTGTAAAGGTCGTTCTGGACATTCAGCAGGCATTGAACAGCGCTGATGTGCCAGCTTTGGGAGTGAGCAGTCTTCGAGCTTTTATGAGAGGCAGAAGCAATCCTGTCCAGGCAAAGTGAGAAGGACTGCACTTTTTCAGCATAGCTTTTGCCCGGGGTCGGAGCCTTGAGATGATTTTTGGTGCACAGATCAATGACCTTCCTCAGGTAACGATCTGTGCGTTCTCTCAGATTGTCTTCAAGGTATTTCCACATATCTGTGGAGTAGGCCATGGACAGCTGGTCTGCAGTAAGCGGCACCTTCCCGGGCTTTCCGGGATCAGCAGGCACCATGTACCTCGAGAGCATTTCCCGATAATAGTCGTCGATGGTGCCCATGTTCAGATCTTTGATTTCCAGTTCATCGCGCAGTGCGGATGCCATCTGGATATATGCCTCGGAAGGCGTGATGATGTAGATGCTCTTACGCGGCAGGTAGGTCTCATTACCATAGAGGATGATCGGAAGGCGGTGCATCATGATCATGCTCTTCCCGGAACCGGCACAGCCCTGCACGATCAGATTTTCCTGAAAGGGACGCTGCAGAATGGCAGACTGCTCCCTTTGAATGGAGAACACGATGTTGTGAAATTCCTTGTCGGCACGCCGCTCCAGAAGGGTCTTCAGGAACTCATCCGTGACGATCTGTTTCTGACGCTGCTGCGCTTCCGGTGACAGCTCTGAAGAAGCTGCAGCTCCCTCCTCGTCCCATTCTTCACCCGGCACGGGGTAAAGCTGCTCGACATTCAGAACCTTATCCTTGCGGATCACGACATCGCGCTTCTGGAGCAGATGGTAGGAGGTCTTCGTTTTCACCCCTTTATCATCCGTATCACTGACAAAGTCGATGGAGGAGTCGTCAAGCAGGTAGTGGCGGCACAGCGGCATCGCCCAGTAGTACACCAGGGTATCACCGCCATCCTGGAACCAGTGGATACCGACGCGCATGTTCAGTGTTTCGTGGTTGGTCCGATCCTCCAGGAGCAGACGCTTGCTGTAAAGTTCCTTGCGTACGGTACGGTTATCCGCCTGGTCTTCCTCCAGCTTTTGGGCATTGACGTTGGCCTGTGTCAGATCGGCATAGGTATCGGGCAGACAGGAGCTGCTTGCTCGTTCTCTCTGCAGTATGGCTCTGCTCAAGGAGTGATCCAGACTCATGGCGATATCATCGAGCTGGCGGATCAGCTTGTCGACATCGTTTTGCTCTTCCTGCATCAGTTTTTCATGCGGATCCTTATCACTGGTCATTGTCATTCTCCTCCTTCCCTGCAGTCTTACGTACACTGAACAGTGCAGCTCTCAGAAATCGGGTTGTCAGGGAACCGTGGAAGCGGACACAGGTGTGATATTTTGTGACGATAATTTGGCCGCCTGAGATAAAGTCTGCCCGCTGAAGCGGTTCACCGTACCAGAGAAGCGCATCATCGATCAGCGTGACGGGAACCAGTGGCACCGGGGTATATTCCGTGATGCTCTCGATTTTATCGGACCCGAACGGCAGAAGACTGTCCTCGGATGTGAGGATTTGAACCTTCAGATCATCTTTTTTCAGTGCGGCAAGCAGTGTCTTCTCCAGTTCGCTCAGTTTCTCATCGTCATCTTCAATTCTCCCCGGAATTTGAATCAGAATCGATTTCGAAGCGGCGTTCAGATCCTTCAGGTAGACGTCGTAGGCTTCCCTGGGATCCAGGAAGAGAAAATCCGAGTTGTGCCGGTCTGTGTACAGCTTTCGCAGAAGATCCTGGCCATGCAGACGCGTATCGGCAAGTTTCGCCATGGTCTTCATAAAGAACAGCTTCTCACTGGTTCTCTTGTAGGAAAAATAGACATGATTGGAGATCATGATCACCTTGCCCTTGGCCCGGGACAGGGCGACGTTGAACAGCCGGTCGGCATAATCGCCCTCCACTTTCGTGAGCGGTGTGCCGGGATAGGGCAGCCGAAAGCAATCCACCGTATCATAGAGAATGACGGGCATCTCCGAGCCCTGGAACTGGTGAACGGTGGAAGACATCGCTGCAATTTGATCTTCGACTTCCTTCATATCCCGGATCATGGTCTGGACGAGTCTTGCCTGCGCACTGTACGGGGAAATGACTCCGGTGCTGTAGCGCAGCCCCAGTGTTTCCGCAAGTTTTGCGGTGATCAGGGCAGAGAGCAGATCCATGTGGGAACCGTCCTGCGTCTTCCGGCAGATCGTATACATGCCGGAAAGATCAATCAGCCCCATGGCCTGCCCTGCAAACGGGCCCATCCCGGCGATGCGGGAGAGGTTATCCTGATTGGTGGGATCTGTTTCCAGAAGGCCTCCATACATTTCGGCACTGATAAGGTCCGCAATGTTCCTGTGCATGCGGTGCTGGACATTCAGCATGACAAGCCATTCGTGTGAGCATTTCTTATCTGCCGCGGACTGGATCCCGGTGTAGTCAAAGATGTCCCGTTTCAGCGCCAGGTTGTCATTGCTCTGTACGATGGAGGGAAGCTGCCGGAAATCTCCAAAGCAGCAGAAGTGCTTGCGTGCAAGACTGGCGGCAAAGACAACCTGCGGGATGTAGGCCATGCTGGCCTCGTCAAAGAGCACGGCGTCAAAGGTCTGAGTGTAAATGGCGGGATCGACGGTTGCCTTTGTGATGGTGGTCGCGACACAGCAGGCATTCTGAATAAGCTCCTGCTCGGCTTCCCGGAAATGATCCCGGATCTGAGTAAGGCGCTTATTGATGTCGACAAGTCTTGCAGATTTGCGGCTCGTTCTTTTCTTCTCTGCGAGGAGAGACTGATATTCGTGCTCGTAATCGGGATTGTTCAGCAGAACACACTGATAGGATGTCAGGCGTCGCTTTGCGGTGTCCGCAAGCAGAACTTCGCTGCGGACATATCCGTAACGCACCACCTGACCGGTCGGAAGATCCGGCACGCTCTGTGCGACCCGGTGCAGTGCTTCGTCAACAGCAACATTGCTGTAGGCGACAATCAGCACACGAAGCCCATGGTTCAGATAAGCCGCTGCGATTTTGGCAAGGGTTGTGGTCTTTCCGGTTCCGGGAGGACCCCAGATGAAGGTGATCGGCTCACGTTCTGCGTGAAGAAGTGCGGCGTCCTGACCGCGGGAAATGGGCCGCAGGGGGTCGATGCGTTTGCTGTCCGGAATTGCAAGCTCCTCTGCAAGGTCAGACTTTGCAAAATTGATTTCACGGAGCCTGTCGACAAGTGCCTGCAGCAGATGCCAGGCATCCGCCGTGTATTCGATCGAAGTCAGGTCATCAAGTTTTGTCGAGGTAGAAAACTGAAGCGTATAGTCATCAATGGAAAGGACGGAGCCGTTAATTCCGGCAGATCCCTTCTGACGGATATGGATGCTGGTACCGACGGGAAAGTGCAATTCACTGTCCACATCGAAGGCATAGATAAACGTTTCGTCCTGCCGGATCAGTTTTCCGTCGATGGCACGGTACACGGTCCCGCCTGTCTGCTGCAGATATTCGATTTCACGGTTCAGCGAAGCAGTATACGTTCTGGTAAAGACAGTGGATTCGGACGAGGACTTTGTACGGGCGGAAGGTGCCGAAGCTGAGGGCATCTGAAGAACGAGTGTCTCCATATCAAAGTCGGTCGGAAAGTTATATCGCCTCTTGCCGCCCTTGAAGTGCACATAGACCGGACAGGGCTTCTCCTTCGGAGAACCGATATACTGAATGGTCCCCCATTCCTGGTGCACCGTATCGTAGACCATCTGCTCCCTGTGCAGAGCATTGAATTTCACCCGCATGACAACCCCCAAACCTTTGAGGACGAATCCTCATTTATAGAGATCATTGTACATCAGGTGCACAGAAAGGTCTGACCAAAGATTCAGGATCAAAAAGCTGATGGAGCTTGTCTTAATATAATCAGGTAGCAAGCTGTATATAAGGTATAATTACATATAACATTAAGGCAACGAAAGGAATCGGGACGGATCTTTTGAATTTGCTCTGATACTTTCCATCCTGTACAGCATGGTCTGCGGGGGCTTTGGTGTTTTGGACGGTTTTTCATTGGATTCCTGTCGAAGATGCACGAAGAGAGCGGGAGGGGTGGGAGTTCTTTTTGGTCTATGTGACGGGGAGGAGAGTTCATTTTTTTCATACGATGTCACATCGCTGACATTTCGTTCAGCCTTCTTGTATATCGTCCGTCGTGAAATCTGTACAATTTCATCTCGGAAAGGGCAGAAGTACAAGCCAAATTGTACAGCACAAGGAGGATATATTACATGAAAAAGAGAATGTTGGCGCTCATTATGACCACGCTCCTGTCGGCTTCGATGCTGGCAGGCTGCGCATCTTCGCAGTCGGGTTCTGCGACAAGTCAGAGCACGGACCAGAGCACGGACACTGCTGCAGCTGCAGAGACAGCAACTGCAGAGACTACCGGGTCCGCCGCAGAGGATGTCTCCGCAGACATCTCGGACGGGGGCAAGGTGATCAACATCTGGTCCTGGAACGATGAGTTCGAACAGAGATTCAACAAGTACTATCCGGAGGTCCAGGATGTCTCGAAGGACGGCACGCAGACGACCTTAAAGGACGGAACGGTGGTCAGGTGGACCATCAACCCGAACCAGAACGGCGTCTATCAGCAGAAGCTCGATGAGGCCCTGAAGAATCAGGGCACGGCGGATGCAGACGACAAGATCGACCTGTTCCTTGCAGAGACCGACTATCTTGTCAAGTACATCGATTCCGACATCAACGTGGCTGTTCCGCTCAAGGCTCTCGGCATTGATCCGGATACGGACATGGCAGACCAGTATCAGTACACCAAGGACGCCGCTACAGCTAAGGACGGCACCATTCGCGCGACGTCCTGGCAGGCCTGCCCCGGCCTTTTCGTCTACCGCCGCTCGATCGCAAAGGCGGTGTTCGGAACGGATGATCCGGATCAGGTTCAGGAGAAGGTCAAGGACTGGGATACCTTCGAGAACTCCGCGGCAGAACTCAAGGACAAGGGCTACAAGATGCTCTCCTCCATGGGCGCCGATACCTACCGTGTCTTTGCAAACAACACGTCCGGCAAGTGGGTGGACGACGGAAGCACCGTCGTCAGGGTCGATCCGAACCTGATGAAGTGGGTCGCTCAGTCCAAGGAGTTTACCGACAAGGGCTACAACAACAAGGTCTCCGGACAGTGGACGGATGACTGGAACAAGGATCAGGGCGCAGACTCCAAGGTCTTCGGCTGGTTCTTCCCGGCATGGGGCATCAACTTCACGATTCAGCCGAACACAGGAGATGCCGGCAAGGGCGACTGGGCTGTCTGCCAGGGACCTGAGGCCTACAACTGGGGCGGCTCGTTCCTGATCGCCTGCCAGGGCACGGACAATGCTTCTCAGGATGCGGATATCATGAAGAAGCTGACGATGGACAAGGATATCCTTCTTGCCATCACGAACGACACGCTGGACTACACCAACACGGTCTCCGGCATGAGAGCACTGGCAGAGGACGACAGCTACAAGTCCGACTTCCTCGGCGGCGAGAATCCGTACAAGTACTTCGCACCTGCAGCAGAGTCCATCAAGATGGACAAGATCACCCCGTATGACCAGGGCTGCACCGAGTGCTTCCAGAACGCTTTCGGCGACTACTTCAACGGCCAGGTCTCTCTGGACAAGGCCAAGGAAAACTTCGAAACGGCGATCAAACAGCGCTATCCCGAGCTCACTTCTGTAGAATGGCCAAGTGACTGATCTCACCAGAGCCTTCTTATAGTTCCCTCCCTATTACAGTGCCGGCGGGCAAACCCCGCTGGCATTCTTGTTAACGAGGAATCGCCATGAAAAAAAGGAAAAAAGTCAATTACTCGAAGTGGGGCTACATCTGTATCGCGCCCTTCTTCATCACGTTCTTCATCTTCTCGTTCATCCCGCTTCTGGATACCATAAGGAATAGCTTCTTCCAGCACTATTTCTCGGGGCTCAAGGAGATCGGGCCGAATTTCGTGGGCTTTGCAAACTATGCGGAGCTTTTTGCAAGCAACCTCGGCAAGTACACGCTGAACACGTTCATTCTCTGGATCATCGGCTTTATCCCGCAGATCGTGATCGCCCTGCTCCTTGCGTCCTGGTTTACCGACAATACGATGAAAATCCACGGCGAGCGGGCCTTCAAGGTCATCATCTACCTGCCGAACCTCATCATGGCCTCCGCATTCGCCATGCTCTTCTTCACCCTGTTCTCCGACTCGGGCCCGATTAACTCGCTTTTGATGAAGATGGGCCTCACCGATGAGCCGATCAAGTTTCTGGCCACGACGGTCGGCACAAGATCCCTCATCGGCCTCATGAATTTCCTCATGTGGTTTGGCAACACCACGATCATGCTGATGGCGGCCATCATGGGCGTCAATCCGGAGCTGTTCGAGGCGGCAGAGCTCGACGGCTGCAATCATGTCCAGGTGTTCTTTAAGATCACGCTGCCGATGATCCGCCCCATCCTGACCTACACGCTGATCACGTCTCTCATCGGCGGCCTGCAGATGTTCGATGTGCCGCAGATTCTGACGAACGGATCCGGCGCGCCGGACAACACCTCGACGACCCTGATCATGCTTCTGAACACGCACCTCAAGAGCCAGAACTATGGCATGGCAGGTGCACTCTCCGTCTATCTGTTCATCGTGTCCGGCATTCTGTGCTTTTTCGTCTACCGGATGCTCAACAACCAGGATCCCGACGGATCCAAAGCGGCGGCAAAGAAGGCAGCCCGCGCGGCAGGAGGAAGAAAATGAGACAGCATAAAAGTCCAAAGCTCAGAACCGTTCTGGCATATGTGGTCCTCGTGATTCTATCGTTCATGTGCCTGTTTTTCTTCTACATTCTGATCATCAACTCGACCAGATCCCACATCGATCTGCAGAAGGGGTTCTCGGCAGTGCCCGGAGACTACTTCATGCAGAACCTCAAAAACGTCCTGAACGACGGCACCATCCCCATCGTGCACGGCATTCTGAACAGCCTCATCGTCTCGGCGGGCAGTGCGGCGCTTTGCACCTATTTCTCGGCGCTCACGGCGTACGGCCTGTATGCCTATGACTTCAGGCTCCGGGGGCCGGCCTTCATCTTCATCATGGCAATCCTCGTCATGCCGACCCAGGTCACGGCGCTTGGCTTCCTTCGCCTGATCACGAAGATGGGCATGTATGACACCCTGCTGCCCCTCATCATTCCGTCCATCGCATCCCCTGCGGTGTTCTACTTCATGTACAGCTACCTGCAGTCGTCTCTTCCGATCGCCCTCGTGGAGGCCGCAAGAATCGACGGCTCGCCGGAGATGCACACGTTCAATACGATCGTCCTGCCGCTCATGAAGCCCGCGATTGCGGTGCAGGCGATCTTCACCTTCGTCGGTTCCTGGAACAACTACTTCGTTCCCGCCCTCGTGATCCAGACGAAGAAAAAGATGACGCTCCCGATCCTCATCGCGACCCTTCGCGGCGCGGATTACATGAACTTCGACATGGGCAAGATCTACATGATGATCACGATCGCCATCGTGCCGATCATCATCATCTACCTGCTGCTCTCGAAGTACATCATCGCAGGCGTCATGCTGGGCGGCGTCAAGGAATAGAAACAGTTCCATTTTCATTGAAAGTGCAACAGGAGGACTGATATGCCGCATTTTGCTGCAGGAACGGACAAAGAGATGACGTTACGGGAGAAGGATAACCGGCTGCGCTCCGCGAGGATTGCCGCGGACGGCATGGTCCTTCTTCAGAACAACGGAGTTCTGCCGCTGAAGAAAGATAAGAGAGGAATTGCCCTGTACGGGAACGGCGCAAGGCACACCGTCCGGGGCGGCACGGGATCCGGGGATGTGAACGTCCGGGACAGTGTAAGCATCGAACAGGGACTTGTCCTGGAGGGCTATAAGATCCGGACCACAAGGTGGCTTGACCGGTATGACGCCTATGTAACGGGGTGCAAGGAGGAGTACGGGCGCAAGATCCGGGAGGATTCAAAAAAGCGCGGGAGCGCAGCCTACATGAGGCTCTTTACGGATCCGTTTAGGATGCCAAAGCCGCTTCCCGTAACAGACGAAGACCTTGCGGACACGGACACGGCCCTGTACGTCCTGTCGAGGGTCTGTGGCGAGGGGAGCGACAGAAAGGTTTGTCCCGGGGATTTTGAGCTCTATGAAGAGGACAGGGAGATCCTGTCGTTTCTGACAGCGCACTACAGAACCGTCGTGGTGATCCTGAACGTCGGCGGGGTGCTGGATCTTACTCCGATCCGGGAGAACCCCGGTGTCGGGGCCATTCTTCTCATGAGTCAGGCGGGGATTGAGGGCGGCAGAGCGCTCGCGGCGGTCCTCTCCGGGCGGGTAAACCCATCCGGGCACCTGTCCGCGACCTGGGCAAAGCACTATGAGGACTATCCTGCCGCAGACACCTTCAGCTACCTCTCCGGCGGCGTCGATGATGCCTTCTACACGGAGGGCATCTACGTGGGATACCGGTACTTTGACACCTTTGACGTGACCCCGGCCTATCCCTTCGGGTTCGGCCTCTCCTATACGACCTTTGCCTTTGAGGCTGTGCACGTGTTCCTGACGGGGAGCACGGTCCGGGTCGTGACAAGGATCCGGAATACCGGATCCTTTAAGGGACGGGCCGTGGCGCAGGTCTATGTTTCTGCCCCGGGGGATGACGTGCCCTATCAGGAGCTTCGGGGCTTTGCAAAGACAAAGGTCCTCTCTCCCGGGGAAGCGGGGCAGGTGGAGGTCTGTTTTGACGTCCGGGAGATGGCGTACTTTGAGGTCTCGTCTCACGCCTTTGTCCTGAGGAAGGGGCTCTACTACGTCCGGGTCGGCGCAGACAGCCGGGATACGCACATCTTTGCGGCGATTGAGGTCCCGGAAGAGGTCGTCGTCGAGAGGACGCATGTGCTGGTGGACCCTGAAGAGAATAAGACGCTTGTCCGAAATCTCCTTCGCCCCGCGGGGCGCCCCTATCACTATGCGGGGGAGGATGACGAGAAGGAGGTGGCTTCTATTGGCCGCCTGCTCGTCGTGGATACCGGAAACCTTGCGGCCTGCAAGGCAGCGCCGGAAGAGGTGCTTTCGCCGTCCGAAAAAGCAGGTGCCAGGATGCTCACGGCATCGGATGTCCGCTCCGGGAAGTGTTCGGCAGAGGACCTTGTGTCCCAGCTTACCAGCGAAGAGCTTGCAACGCTGGTGGTCGGAAGCGAGAGAGCAGGCGGCGGCATGAGCTTTATCGGGCAGTCGTCCGATGCCACCCCCGGTGCTGCGGGGGAGACGACGTCGCGATTTACGAAGGATCGCGGCATCCGGAACCTTGTCATGGCGGACGGGCCCGCAGGGGTCCGGATCTCGCGCATTTTTGCGGTTGATGCAAACGGGAATCAGGTGAAGGGCTTCGGGGACAGCAGCTTTGCCGGCATGGAGATGGTCCTGGGGCCTCAGAAGACAAAGCCGCCAAAGGGCGCAACCGTCCACTACCAGTACTGCACGGCGATCCCCATCGGGACCCTCCTTGCGCAGACCTTTGACATGGACGAGATCGAGGAGGCGGGAAGGATCGTCGGCAGCGAACTCTCCGCCTTCGGGATCGGCCGGTGGCTTGCACCCGGTATGAACATCCAGAGAAATCCCCTGTGCGGGAGAAACTTCGAGTACTTCTCGGAGGATCCCTTCCTTACGGGATGCTGCGCGGCGGCGGATGTCCTCGGTGTGCAGAGCTATCCCGGTATCGGGGCGACGATCAAGCACTATGCCTTCAACAACGAGGAGGACAACCGGATGCACGTAAATGTCCACCTCGATGAGAGGACGGCGAGGGAGATCTACCTTCGGGGATTCGAAATTGCGGTTCGAAGAGCTCACCCGAAGGCGGTGATGACATCGTACAACCTCTTCAACGGGGTGCACACGGCAAACAGCTATCCGCTTCTTTCAGAGGTGCTTCGAAAGGAGTGGGGGTTTGACGGTCTTGTCATGACCGACTGGGGAGCGACCGGAGACATGGAGATGGAGCCGGACAGGACATTTTTCTACGGGTGCTCGGATCCTGTATCGTGCATTGCGGCCGGCAATGACCTCATCATGCCGGGACGGCAGGCCGATGTGGATGCCATAAAGCAGGCAGTCGATGCGGGAACACTGTCCAGGGCGCAGCTGGAGCTCTGCGCCCTGCGCGTCCTGAAGACGGTACTTTGGAGCATCTCGTACCTTCATGAGTAGGCAGGAAGCCGGTTCCCGGGGGGAGAGAAAGAGGAGACAAGGATGCAATACGGACATTTTGAGGAAAACCATCGCGAATATGTCATTGACCGGCCGGATACGCCCATGCCATGGGCCAACTACCTGGGATCTCCGGAGTATGGCGCCATCATCTCGAACAACGCCGGGGGCTACAGCTTTGTGCACTCCGGGGCGGACGGGAGGATCCTGCGCTACATCTTCAACGGGCAGGAACGGCCGGGCAGATACCTCTACCTCAAGGACCTGGAGAGAGGAGACTTCTGGTCCGCCTCCTGGCAGCCGGTGGGAAAGGATCTTTCGGTGTACAGGAGCCGCTGCCGGCACGGGCTCGGCTACACCGTGATGGAGGCAGACTATTCCGGGATCCACTCTGAGGCCTCCTACTACGTCCCCGTAAACGGGACGCACGAGGTGTGGTGCCTGACGGTCAGGAACGACAGTGACAGGACGCGCCGCCTTGCGCTTACGGGCTTTTGCGAATTCACAAACCATCCGAACTATGAGCAGGACATGGTAAACCTCCAGTACTCACAGTTCATCACAGGGACGCTGTTTCGCAAAAACCGGGTGGTGGAGCAGATCCACGGGAATCTCGATGCACAGGCACCGGGGCATCTGGTGGACGGAAAGTGCCTTGCGGAGCGCTTCTTTGCCCTTGCCGGATCGCCGGTTCAGTCGCACTGCGGAGACCGGGATGATTTCCTCGGGGCCTGCCGGGACTACGGGAATCCTGAGGGCGTTGCCGCAGGGCGCCTTTCCGATACGGATTGCTGCTGCGGCTACAGCTGCGGCGCACTGGAAACGGAGTACGTCCTTTTGCCGGGAGAGGAGAAGACCGTTGCCTTCCTTCTCGGGGAACACAAAGACCCAGAGGCAGAGGAGATCGTAAAGAGGTACGGGGAAGAGAGTGAGAAGACAAAAGAGGTCTGCAGGAAGGAGCTCCGGGAACTTCAGGACCTCTGGTCGGAGAGGCTCTCAGGCCTTCATGTTCACACGCCCTCTTCTTCCTTCGATACGATGATCAACACCTGGAATGCCTGCAACTGCTACATGACCTTCCTCTGGTCGAGGGCGGCCTCGTTCGTCTACTGCGGTCTTCGAAACGGCTACGGCTTTCGGGATACGGTCCAGGATATCCAGGGGATCATTTACCTGAAGCCGGGGATGGCAAAGCAGAGGCTGTGCTTCATGCTCTCCGCGCAGGTCGACAACGGGGCGGGACTGCCGCTTGTGAAGTTCACCCACAATCCGGGACATGAGGACACACCGGATGATCCCTCCTATGTGCAGGAGACGGGACACCCCGCCTATCGGGCAGATGATGCGCTCTGGCTCTTCCCGACGGTTCGAAGGTATATCGCAGAGACCGGGGATCTTGTTTTTCTCGACGAGGTGATTCCCTTTGCGAACAGAGACGAGGGCACGGTCTACGAGCATCTGAAGCGGGCAATTGACTTTTCGGCTCAGCACCTCGGATCCCACGGCCTTCCCGCAGGTCTCTACGCGGACTGGAATGACTGCCTGCGCCTTGGCGCGGACGGGGAGTCGACGTTTGTCGCGTTTCAGTTCTATGAGGCATGCGGGATCCTGAAGGAATATGCGCTGGCGAAACAGGACGGGGCGTATGCGGCATACCTTCAGAAGGAGCAGGAAAAGATCAAAGAGATCCTGAACAGGACCTCATGGGATCAGGACCGGTTTGTCCGGGGCTTTACCGGGGATGGACAGCGGATCGGACAGCGGGGTGATGCGGAGGCAAATCTGTGGCTGAACCCTCAGACCTGGTCCGTTCTTTGCGGCATGGCGACAAGGGAGCAGGCGGATACCGTCATGGACCTCGTATGGCGAAGGCTCAACACTAAGTACGGCGCCCTCCTCATGGATCCGCCCTATCACCGGCATGCTTTTGAGGGCGCCCTCGCCGTGATCTATAATGAGGGGACAAAGGAGAACGGCAGCATCTTCCTGCAGACGCAGGGGTGGCTGATTCTGGCCGAGGCGCTTCTCGGGCACGGGGACAGGGCGTTTAGGTACTTTATCGAGAGCGCACCGTCCGCGCAGAATGACAGGGCTGAAATCCGGAAGATCGAGCCCTACTGCTACGGTCAGTTCACGGAGGGGAAGGCAAGCCCTCACTTCGGAAGATCCCATGTGCACTGGCTCACCGGGACGGCGTCCACGGTGATGGTGGGAGCTGTCGAGGGGATCCTCGGGCTCAGGCCTGAGATCCCCGGTCTTCGCGTCAGCCCGTCCATTCCGAAGGCGTGGGAGTCCTTTGAGATGACAAAGATGTTCCGGGGAAAGAAGCTCCACATCAGAGTGGAGAATCCGGAGCACGTCGAGGCGGGGGTCAAAAAGGTTCTTCTGAACGGAAGAGTGCTGGATGGGGACCTCATTCCGGCAACCCTTCTCAAGGAGTCGAATGAGATCGTGGTAACGATGGGGGAGCAGGACATCGTATGAATCCTGAAACAGACTACAGCATGTCAAAAGACCTTCCGGATGAGACCTGCACCGGGAAGCACAGGCCTTCCGATGTGGAGATCACCTTCTTTGAGGCGGTCGCGAGAGGGGATCTCAGGACGGTGCGGCAAAACTGCGTAGAGCACCGGTTCCTGCAGCGGGACGGGGTCGGAAGACTCTCGCGGGATCCGCTCCGGAACCTGAAATACCACTTCATCGTGACCGTTGCCGTGATGACCAGGATGTGCATCCAGAACGGCATGATCGAGGAGGAGGCATTTCGACTCAGCGACTACTACATCCTGAAGGTGGACACGATTCAGAGCCTCGATGAGGTGGAGAACCTGCACGACCTCGCGGTCCTGGACTATACCCGCAAGATGCATGCGATCGACACGAGCATGATCCGGTCAAAGCCGGTGAATGATGCGATCAACTACATCTACGTGCACATAAGCGACCCCATGACCGTGTCCGAGGTCGCGAAGGCGGCCGGCATTACCCCGAGCTATCTCTCGAGGCTGTTTCGCCGGGAACTCGGGATTTCGGTCGGCACGTATATCCATCAGAGAAAGGTGGATACGGCGGCACACCTCCTGAAATTCAGCGATTACAGCACTGTCGAAATTGCCAACCGCCTCGGCTTCTCCTCGCAGAGCCACTTCATCCAGGTCTTCCGGGAGGAGCTTGGCATCACGCCGAAGAAGTACCGTGAGAAGTACGGAAAGCTGGAGTGGATCGTGAGGCAGGACACCTGAGAGCTCCCCCGGCGGGGAAGGAGTAAGAACGTTTGGAGCATCCGTTTTCGGGTGCTCCTTTTTTCAGTGCGCCCGGCGGCGCACGTTTCTAACCGGTGAAAGTCCGGAATCCGCCCGGTAGTGGGAAGGATACAGTCGAAAGCAAGGGTGTCCAC
>OMXP01000024.1 GCA_900315055.1 uncultured Lachnospiraceae bacterium | reverse complement strand
ACGAGTATGACAAAGTTCACGTTAACGTTTGAACCGCCGTGTACCGAACGGTACGCACGGTGGTGTTGGAGGCGGGTGAAATCCCCGTCTACCAGATTTTTAACGAAAGGGGTAAGAGGGTGAGTGAAAACAGTAAGAGGAAGGGAAGAATCCTCATCGAAAACTTCAACGGGATCCGGCATGCGGATCTTGAAATCGGTCCGTGCATGGTGATCACAACACCAAAGGATCAGGCGATGCTCACGGCAGCGCGTCTCGTCTGCCTGTACGGGCTTTCCGGAGAGGCACTGAAAACGGGCTTTGCTGAAAAGAGCGCCCTGTCCGTGAAGGCAGCAGCGACCTTAAAGCTGGAGAGCAGGTTTCACAGCATCTTTGAGGAGGGGGCTGTTCTCCATAAAAACACGGAAGTGACCTTTATGATGTCGGAGGACATCTGGTTTCGCCTTGTGCAGGGAGACGAGGGAACCCCTGCCTTCTCGTTCAGCGAAACACTGGAACGGGCGATGGAAGAGAACAATGGGGGGCTTTTGGATCAGATCCGTTCAGGAGAACCGGCCTGCTTTGTCCCGGGGACCAGAGCAGTCATACCGACGCTGTCCCAGGACGAATTTGACCATCTCTCATTTCGCTTTGACTACCTGACCGGTGCCTTTGGAGAAGTGGTGACCAGGTATCGTCCGGTGATGCAGGCTGTTGCGCCTTCCCCGAGGATGCAGGAACTTGCGGATACTCTGCTGCAGGGCAGGTACATCTTTGAGGATGGAAGAGACACGCTGGTTTCAGAAGACGGCCGTCACTGGCCGTTCTCCATCCTCTCCATGGGACAGAAGGAGGCACTCTGGCCCGTCAATCTGATGCTTGCGGGAAAGGAGGGGTTTCTCATCGTGGAGGAGCCGGAGGGACATCTGTCACCGGGGGAGTGTGCCCTCATGGGAGAGCTGATACGTGCTTACGTTGAAAACGGCGGGCAGATCACACTGACCACAAAGAGCCCGGAGCTTGTCCTTCATCTGCCGGAAGACAGGATCTGCCCGGTGTTTGACTGAGAAGAGATGCAACGCCCCGGTTTGGACATACCGAGAGAAAGGTATCTGGTACAGGGACGGGTTTTCAGCATTGACGGAAACAATGCAAAAGAACCTCCGGCGGATCGCAAGATTTTTATGAAGATGCCGGAGGAACCGGTGGTAGAATAGCAGCCATCTGTATACTGCAGGCCCGGGCGCTAACCGGATTTTCGGGCAGGCTTGAAAAAAGCATTTCGGAGGGGAGACAAATGCCGGACAACACAAAGCACCACGGAAAACACGTAAGACTTGCCGTACTGGTTCTGATTGCTGCAGCAGTACTCGTTTCACAGATGATGGTCGTCATTCCGACGGGATACACCGGCGTAAAGTCGAGGTTCGGCCAGATCAGCGGCACCCCGGTGCAAAACGGAATCAGCACGAAACTTCCGTTTATCGAAAAAATCACGCAGGTGAATACGAAGCAGCAGGATCAGCTCTTCGAGGGACAGGTTTGGTCCGAGACCTCTGACATGACGGAAATCTACTATGATCAGATTACGGTCACCTACCAGATCCTGCCGGAGAAAGCCGCTTGGATTGTCGCGAATGTGACGAATTATGAGAACGCACTGGTAAACGCCACTTCCGTCAACTCGGCGGTCAAGGAGGCATCCAGACAGCTCGATTCCAAGGAGGCGACAAACAGAGGTAAGATCGAGCCTCTCGTGCAGACCTCTCTTCAGGACTCCCTGGATAAGAAGTACGGACAGCAGGTCGTGACCATCGACAGAGTTGTCATCGGAGATGCAAATTTCGAGGATTCCTACAACGAGGCCATCGCTTCGAGGCAGAAAGCCCAGATTGAAGCGGAGCAGCAGGCGATCGAGAACCAGAAGGCGATTGACAAGGCGGAAGCGGACGCCAAGGTCAAGACGACACAGGCACAGGCGGAAGCCGATGCGGCTGTCATCGAAGCTCAGGGACAGGCAGATGCGAACAAGCTGCTGAACGACTCGATTACGGATAAGACTCTGAAACAGCAGTATCTGGAAAAATGGAACGGAGAACTCCCGAAGGTCACGTCCGGATCGGATGTCATTGTCGGCATGGACGGACTGGAAACAGAAGAAGATACGGAAGAAAAGTAGAAGGCACAAGATCCCGGAGCACCACCTTAGTGTTCCGGTTTTTTTAAGCTGCACAGGAACAAAGGATCTTCTCCGGAATCCGCAGGAATTGTAAAATGTGCCCGGATTTTTATTGCTAAACTGTCTGAATTTCAGTAAAATAGAAGACGAGTTTGGGTGGGAAAAATTGGGGTTCCGATCAAAACTTATAAAAATCCGCCGCAGGCCGCCCGGTTTTTGACGGCTGAGGCAATATTCGGAGGTTACAACATGAAGGTCTATACTACAGACAAGATCAGAAACATCGCTGTCCTTGGACACGGCGGTGCCGGAAAAACCACCCTTGTCGAGGGCATGGCATATCTGGGCGGTCTGACATCCAGGCTTGGCAAAGTGGAAGACGGCACGACGCTGTCCGACTTTACCAAGGAGGAGCAGAAGAGGGGCATTTCCATTCGTACGAGTCTGATCCCGATTGAGTGGCAGGACTGCAAGATCAACGTCCTGGATACCCCCGGCTATTTCGATTTTGTCGGTGAGGTGGAGGAGGCCATGGCCGTTGCAGACGGCGCCATCATCGTTGTCTCGGGCAAGTCCGGCATCGAGGCCGGCACGGAGAGAGCATGGGAGCTTTGCGAGAAGTACCACCTGCCCCGCATGTTCTTTGTCACGGACATGGATATCGACTCCGTCTCCTACCGTCAGGTCATCGAAGATCTGACGAGCCTGTACGGCAAGAAGATCGCACCCTTCAACATGCCGGTTCGTGAGAACGGCGCCCTGGTCGGCTATGTCAATGTCATCCAGAAGAAGGCCTTCAAGTGGGTCAACAAGGAAGCGGTTCCGTGCGATGTGCCGGATTATGCAGCCGAATACCTGAACGAGTACAACGACACCCTGATGGAAGCCGTGGCAGAGACCTCGGAGGACTTCATGGAGCGGTACTTCGCGGGCGAGGCATTCTCCGAGCCCGAAATCCGCGCGGCGGTTCGTCTGTCCATCCAGGACGGCTCCATCGTCCCGGTGGAGATGGGCTCCGGTCTCAACGTTCAGGGCACCTATACGCTGATGGACGATATCGTCAAGTACATGCCTGCCGCCGAGTCCCGCAAGGTTTCCGGCATCAACCTGAAGACCAACGAGATCTTCGAGGCAAACTTCGATATCTTAAAGCCCAAGACCGCCTATGTCTTCAAGACCATCGTCGATCCCTTCATCGGCCGCTACAGCCTGATCAAGGTCCGTTCCGGTGTCTTCAAGACCGATGACACGGTCTACAATGCGACAAGCGATTCGGAGTTCCGCATCGGCAAGCTCTACATCATGCAGGGCAACAAGACAAGTGAGATCGGAGAGCTGCATGCAGGCGATCTCGGTGCGCTGACGAAACTGCCGAATGTAAAGACCGGGGATACGCTCTCCACGAAATCCTGCCCGGTGACCTATGCAAAGAGTGAGATTTCCAAGCCCTACACGTATCTTCGCTACCGCGCCGTGAACAAGTCGGATATCGACAAGATCGCGCAGGCGATGGCAAAGATCGCTGCCGAGGATCCGACCTTCAAGCCGGTGAATGATTCGGCCAACAGCCAGTCCCTCATCTACGGCATGGGTGATCTGCATCTGCAGGTTATTCAGAGCATGCTCAAGAACGAGTACAATGTCGACATCACCGTGGAGAAGCCGAAGGTCGCCTTCCGCGAGACCATCAAGAAGACGAGCGACGTCGAGTACAAGTACAAGAAACAGACCGGCGGTCACGGCCAGTACGGTCACGTCAAGATCCGCTTCAGTCCCTCGAACAACCTCGATGAGCCGTATGAGTTCGAGGAGCAGGTCGTCGGCGGTGCGATCCCGAAGAACTACTTCCCGGCAGTCGAGAAGGGCATTGCGGAGTCCACGCAGCAGGGACCTCTCGCCGCATACCCTGTTGTCGGCGTGAAGGCGGTCCTGTATGACGGATCCTATCATCCGGTCGATTCCTCGGAAATGGCCTTCAAGACGGCTGCAAAGCAGGCGTTCCGCAAGGGCTTCATGGAGGCATCTCCGGTGCTTCTTGAGCCGATCGTGCTGCTCAAGGTCACCGTCCCGGACACCTACACGGGTGATGTCATGGGTGACCTCAACAAGAGAAGAGGCAGAGTTCTTGGCATGAATCCGATCCCGGGCGGCAAGCAGGAGATTTCTGCGGAGGTTCCGCAGATGGAGCTGTTCGACTACTGCACGACGCTTCGGTCGATGACCGGCGGCCGCGGCATCTATGAGTATGCCTTTGCCCGCTATGAGCAGGCACCTGCCGACATCCAGAGCAAGGAAGTCGCTTCCCGTGCGGAGAAGGCGGCAGCAGGTTATGACGAGGCCTGATACCGATTGAGAAATGTGCGGTTCTGCGGACCGGATTAGGCCTGCAGAACCGTTTTTTAAGTTGCATCAAAAAGGAGGTGGAAGCAGAATGGAGAACAGGACAAGAGACTTGAAGCGTATCCTCTCAGTACTTGCGGCGGCACTTCTCATGGCACTGGACATCCGGATCTTTGTCGATGCCGGAAACCTCTTTCCGGGTGGCGCAACCGGCCTCTCGGTCCTGCTGCAGAGAGTCTTTGCAAAGTACCTCGGGCTCCAGATCCCCTATGCGCTGATCAACATCATCGTCAACGCCTTTCCGGTCTATGTAGGCTTTCGTTTCATTGGCAAGAAGTTCACCGGTCTCTCGCTCCTGATGATTGCCGTAAACTCCGTTCTGGTCGATGTTCTGCCGGAACATCCGCTGACGAGCGATCCGCTGCTCATCGCGGTTTTCGGCGGGATCCTCATGGGAACTTCGATTGCCATCTGCCTTCGGGCGGATGCAACGAGCGGAGGAACGGACTTCTTCTCGATCTACTGGTCGAAAAAGACCGGGGCAGATGCGTTCAACTACGTCTTTGCGTTTAACGTGGTGCTCCTGGGAGTGGCAGGATATCTGTTCGGCTGGACGGCGGCGCTGTATTCCATTGTGTATCAGTTCTGCTCCACGCAGATGATCCACCTTCTGTACCGTGACTACCAGCAGCAGACGCTGTTCATTGTGACCGAACACCCGGAGGAGGTCTGTCAGGAGATCTTCCGCCTGTGCACCCACGGGGCGACAATCTTCCGCGGAGAGGGATCTCATGATCACACGGAAAAGGATCTCGTCTACTCCGTCGTCTCCGGGCAGGAGGCGAAGAAGGTGATTCACGCCATTCATCAGATTGATCCCGCGGCCTTCATCAACTCGATGCGGACCACGGAGATTCAGGGAAAATTCTATCAGAAACCAAAGGATTAAAAGGAGAACTGTCATGGATGTTACCATTCAGACCGGACGCATGAAGGCTGTGATCCGGGATCAGGGAGCCGAGCTCATCTCTCTTCAGTACGAAGGCAGGGAATACCTCTGGAACGGAGATCCCGCCTACTGGTCAGGCCATGCGCCGAACCTGTTCCCGTTTGTGGGGCGCCTGTTTGAGGAGCGATACACGCTGCACGGGCAGGAATATCATCTTGGCCGCCACGGCTTTGCAAAGCTCATGAAATTCGATGTGCTCGAGCAGTCGGAAAATGCCGTGACCTTCGGCATCACGGATTCGGAAGAGACCAGAAAGGTCTATCCGTACCTGTTCGACTTCCAGATCACGTTCAGTCTCGAGGACACGAGTCTTTTCATCACGGCGGACGTGTTCAACCGGGACAGGAAGATTCTCTTCTTCGGCTACGGCGGCCACCCGGGATTCAGGGTTCCCATCGAAGAGGGCAGATCCTTCGAGGACTACTACCTGGAATTCCCCGAGAAGTGCTTCCCGGATCAGGTGATGATGTCGAAGGATGTTCTGGTAAACGGCACCTTGAAGCCGTATCCTCTTGTGGACGGCACAAAGATTCCGCTTCATCACGATCTTTTCGACAACGACGCCATTGTCCTCACGAATACGCCCTATGAGGTGAGCCTCAAGGCGGACCACGCAAAGCATTCGGTGACCGTGTCCTATCCGGGAATGCCCTATATCGGCTTCTGGCATGCGGTGCATACGAACGCGCCCTATGTCGCCATCGAGCCCTGGGTTTCCCTTCCGGGGCGTCAGGATATCGTGGAGGAGTTTTCAAGCCTCTCGGATCTTGTCGGCGTCGAGCCGGACGATTCCTATACCAATACCTGGAAGATCACACTGAAATAAAACGACGGGGTGCTGCAGAAATGCGGCATCCCGTTTTACACGCTGTTTTTTACGCACAGTGTCCTGAATGCTTTGACTTTGGGACTGCTATTGTATACAATGATACCCGAATTCACGGGATGCAGTCCTATGGAAAGCTGAAAAGACTCGATGACGGGCCCAGGTTGAACAGACCTGCCCGTCATTGTTTTGTGCATCTTTCATGTGAGCCAATGAGCAGGAGGTGTGGGATGAATGATTATGACGTACGGCGGGATGTCTCGGACAAGTATTCCCTTCGCGGACGTGTCTTCCACAAGATACGCGATGATATCCTGAACGGGCGCTACAAGGAGAACGAAGAGCTCAAGGAAGTCCAGATCGGACAGGAGCTCGGCGTTTCCAGAACGCCGGTCCGGGAAGCCCTTCGTCAGCTCGAACTCGAGGGACTGGTGCAGATCATCCCGAATCGGGGTGCCTTCGTGACGGGGATCCAGGCAAAGGATGTCCACGACATCTATGAGATCCGGGCACGTCTCGAGGGTCTGTGTGCGAGATGGGCCTGCGATTTTGCAACACCGGAGCAGATCGGGGCAATGGAGGAGAACGTTTACCTTGCCGCTTTCCACGTCGAGAAGGGAAATGTCTCCCAGATCACGGAGCTCGACAACAAGTTTCACAGGACACTGTATGAAGCCGGCAATTCCAAGATGCTCGAGCACCTGCTCATCGATTACCACGAATACGTGTACCGGATCCGCAAGAAGACGCTCTCGTCTCTTGACCGCGCAAAGGCCTCCAATAACGAGCACCGCGCGATCATGGAAGCGATCAAGGCCAAGGACAAGGACGCCGCGGAGGCACTGGCTGCTGAGCACATGAAGAACGCCTATGCCAACATGGTGGCTAACGGCATGTACGATGTCTACGATGACAAGCCGTGACAGCAGGAGACTCCTGCGGTACTATTTATCCGGAACATGATTTGACATTTGCAATGGAGGGCAAGCCGATGGACAAGATTGCGATGAAGACCCCGCTCGTTGAGATGGACGGGGACGAGATGACACGCATCATCTGGAAGATGATCAAGGAAGATCTGATTGAGCCGTTTGTGGACCTGAAGACCGTCTACTTCGACCTGGGGCTGAAGAACCGGGACGCGACCGATGATCAGGTGACGCTCGACGCGGCACGCGCCAACCGTCAGTACGGCGTTGCCGTCAAGTGTGCGACCATCACGCCGAACAAGGCAAGACAGAAGGAATACAACTTAAAGCGCCTCTACAAGAGCCCGAATGCCACGATCCGCGCCTATCTCGATGGCACGGTGTTCCGCGGTGCCATCATGGTGAAGGGGATCGTACCCTACGTCAAGACATGGAAAAAGCCCATCATCATCGCCCGTCATGCCTACGGCGACATCTACCGCAATTCCGAGATCAAGATCGGCGGTCCAGGCAAGGCGGAGCTGGTCTTTACGGAGGCGGATACCGGCATTGAGCATCGCCAGCTGATCCATGACTTCACCGGTTCCGGCATCATTCAGGGCATCCACAACACCGATCAGTCGATCACGAACTTTGCACGCTCCTGCTTTAATTATGCGCTCTCGACAAAGCAGGATCTGTGGTTCTCCACGAAGGATACGATCTCCAAGACCTATGACGGAAACTTCAAGGATATCTTCCAGGAGATGTACGACAGAGAGTATAAGGAGAAGTTCGAAGATGCCGGTGTCACCTATTTCTACACGCTCATCGACGATGCCGTGGCAAGGGTGATCCGCTCCGAGGGCGGCTTTGTCTGGGCTCTGAAGAACTACGACGGCGATGTGATGAGTGACATGATCTCCACAGCCTTCGGTTCTCTCGCCATGATGACATCCACCCTGGTTTCCCCGTCGGGTGCCTTTGAGTATGAGGCAGCGCACGGCACCGTGCAGCGCCACTACTACAAGTACCTGAAGGGAGAGAAGGAGTCGACAAACTCCGTGGCAACGATCTTTGCCTGGGCCGGTGCACTGAAGAAACGCGGCGAGCTCGACAATCTTCCGGAGCTCATGCGCTTTGGTGACACGCTCGAGAAGGCAACGCTTCAGACGATCGAGGATGGCAAGATGACCGGTGATCTGGCCCAGATCACAACCCTCGAAAATGTGACGACTCTGAACACGGAAGAGTTCATTCTGGAGATCCGCAAAACACTCGAATCCATGATTTGAGTTTCCAAACCAAAAAAATGAAGGCCCTGCCGGTTCGCCGGCAGGGCTTTTTTCAGCCCGAAAACCACAGGATATGGGATCAAAAATAAAACAGGCACAAAATATGTACATTCGTTAATTAACTATTAGATAAAATTTGCTGATGGAAAATTTTCCAAAAAATGGTGGTTTACCACAATTTTCAAAAAGCCAATCATCCATTATGATTATATACAGACAGAGAATTCTCCAGAAAAAAGAAAGCGCGCTGAGTGAAACGGTAGAAACGCAACAAAACATCATAAGAGGGTAAAACTATGAATACAATGATGAAAGGGTCTCTTGTAAAAAATTATCTGTTCTACCATATCTTTCGCAATGAATGCATTGCCGCGCGGCTCGTGGAGATCCTGACAAAGGAGAAGCTTGAGATTCTGCCGGTCCAGGCAGTTTCCAGTGAAGACTATCAGATCGGCTGCAGGGACGGACAATATCTCGAGGGCACGAGCCTGTCTTCGGATCACCGCTATGACATCAAGCTCTTCAACAAGGATTATGAGAAGGTCTGCAGTGAAAACTTTGAGATCGACCTTGGGAAAATCGCACGCAGAGTCGCGAACTCGGAGGAGACAGATTACCAGAATGCGATCAAGACATACTGCAATGGAGAGACCAAAGGTCACCCGCGCCGTCCCGTGACGCTGATCTTCCTGTGCGATGTCGCCTGCACAGCTGGGAAGACCCAGGTCATGATCAACAATCATCCCTTCTATTACTCGAGCAGAACGCAGGCGGACGGGACGTTTCAGGTCATCACCGTCAACATGAAAAGCAATATCATTAACGCCCGCATCGGGGATCTGACACCTCTTTTCGACTACATGCATACCCTGGACTTTGCACAGGTCGAAAAGACGTATCGGGAAAACGGGATGCATGAGAAACTTTATCGGTTCCTGAGCGAACTCGACGGGTGCGTCTGTGAGTTTTTGGCAAGCAGCTATGAGAAGCAAAAATACCTGCAGGCACATGCGTCTGAGGAGCGTTCCTATGAGGCGGGCGTAAAAGAGGCTCTTGACACCATCAAATATCTGCTCCGGACAGGGCGTGTCGAGGATTTCACGAACCTTGTCTCAGAGAAATCCTCCGAGTACAGCTGTAAGATGGTCAGAAATGTCCGAAGGGAGCGGAAGCAGAACGGCGAGGATGTCAGCCCGATCCATGAGACGGACGGTCTGTTCTCTGAGGAAGACGATCCGGAGGAAGAGGAGCTTCCCGCAGCTGAAGATGCAAAAAACGGGGAAGAGATCCTGCTTGATATCTTCTGAAACGATCGGATGGTAATCTGTTTCGGAAATACACACGGGGTGCTGCAGATGCTGCAGCACCCTTTTTCTCTCATTTGACGAACATTGCCGGTCATACTAAACTGTCAGAGATTGTTTTGTAAACGTATGAGAGGAATATCCATGATTCTTGCCTGTCATCACATATCCAAATCCTTTGTGGAAAAACCCGTATTAAACGACATCACGTTTCATCTGGAAAAGGGAGACCGTGCTGCTATTGTCGGCATCAACGGCGCGGGAAAGTCAACGCTTTTGAAGATCATCATCGGACAGGAGAGCGCCGATGAGGGAACCGTTGCCTTTGCAAGGGACGTGACTTTCGGATACCTTGCCCAGAACCAGAACCTGTCCACGGACCACACGATTCTCGAGGAGATGCAGGAGGTCAAAAAGGACGTCCTGGAGCTCGGTAAAAGGATCGAGGAAGACGAAAAGAAGATGGAGACGCTGACCGGGGATGCCTTAAATGAGGTTGTCACCGAGTACAACGAACTCCTCAGGAAATATCAGCTTGAAAACGGCTATGCCTGCAAGGGAGAGATCACGGGAGTTCTCCGGGGCCTAGGCTTTACGGAAGAGGACTTTGAACAGAAGATCTCCACCCTGTCCGGCGGCCAGAAGACAAGAGTTGCCCTTGCTAAGATCCTTCTCGAGAAGCCGGACATCATCATCCTCGATGAGCCGACAAACCACCTCGACATCGGCAGCATCCAGTGGCTCGAGACCTTCCTGATGAATTACAGGGGCACAGTTCTTGTGGTCTCCCATGACCGGTACTTTCTCGACCGCACGGTAACAAAGATCATTGAGATCGAGAATACGAAGGCAACCCTCTTTACCGGAAACTATTCCGCCTATGCCGAACAGAAGAAGGCTCAGCGCGAGGCCACCTGGCACAACTACCTGAACAACCAGGCACAGATCAAACACCAGGAGGAGGTCATCGCAAAGCTTCGCCAGTTCAACCGGGAGAAGTCGATCAAGCGCGCCGAGAGCCGGGAAAAGATGCTCGGCAAGATGGAGAAGGTGGAAAAGCCCATCGAGATGAAGGACGACATGCATCTGGTCCTTCGCCCCTGCATTCGCTCGGGGCAGGACGTCATGACTGTCCATCACCTCACAAAGCGCTTTGACCAGAAGGAGCTCTTTACCGATGCGGAATTTTCCATCCGCAGGGGAGAGCATGTGGCGATCATCGGCAACAACGGGACCGGAAAGTCGACGCTTCTGAAGATCATCATGGATCAGGAGAGCGCAGATGACGGCACCATACGCTTTGGCACCAATGTGCACCTTGGCTATTACGATCAGGAACACCATGTCCTGAACGACGAGAACACTCTTTTCGAGGAGATCGGCGAGGCGCACCCGGACATGACAAACACCGAAATCCGGAACCTTCTTGCCTCCTTCCTCTTTACCGGAGATGATGTCTTCAAGCGCATCGGCGATCTTTCCGGCGGAGAAAAGGGACGGGTATCCCTGGCAAAGCTCATGCTCTCCGAGGCAAATTTCCTGATTCTCGATGAGCCGACAAACCATCTGGACCTGGTCTCCAAGGAGGTCCTGGAAAACGCGCTGAACAGCTATGAGGGGACGGTTCTGTATGTCTCCCATGACCGGTACTTCATCAACCACACGGCGACGAGAATACTGTCTCTGACTCACCGGGTGATCCTCGACTATCCCGGAAACAACGAGGAGGGACCGGAGCGCTTTACCGGCAACTATGATTTCTACCTGCAGAAATCCGCCGAGGTGGAACAGAGCCTTCTTTCCGCCGAGGTCAAAAGAATCCGGGAGGATCTGCCGGATTATGAAAACGATGAGATAGGAAACCTTCTTGCACCAAAGGACGGCTCCCCGGAAAGAAATCCTCAGGAGAGTGCGGCAGAGAGCGGGAAGGCGGACTGGCAGAAGCAGAAGGAAGAGCAGGCAAAGGCAAGAAAGCTTGCAACCGACCTCAAGAAGTGCGAGGAGAAGATCTCAGAGCTGGAGGATGAAAACCAGGCGATCGATGCGAAGATGGTCCTGCCGGAGAATGCAACGAACGTCGCAGAGCTTTCAAAGCTGCAGAAAAAGAAAGAGGCAAATGAGGCCGAGCTTGCAGATCTGTACGAGAAATGGGAGATGCTGCAGTCCTGACGGCTGACGAATGTTCCAACGGGAAGGCGCCTTCCTCACACTTGTTCAGAGAAAATTCACCAAGTCAGTTTGATAAATCCTTAACACACTGTATAATATGTTCAGATCTGAATTTCCCGGCACGTGCCGGGTAGATGAGGAGTAGACAGGAAGTGTCGAATAAGGAAATATCACAGGCCGTGGTTTCACGCCTTCCACGTTATTACCGGTATCTTGGAGATCTCAGAGATGAGGGGATTGAGCGGATTTCCAGTCAGGAACTCTCGCAGATGATGCATGTCACCGCATCCCAGATCCGGCAGGATTTCAACCATTTCGGCGGTTTCGGGCAGCAGGGCTACGGATACAATGTCGAATATCTCTACACGGAAATTGCCAAGATCCTGGGACTCGATACCATCCACGACATGGTGCTCGTCGGAGCCGGGAACCTGGGCTCCGCGCTTGTCAAATACATGAATTTCAGGCGGCGCGGTTTCGTCTTCAAGGCAGCCTTTGACATCCGGAAGGATCTTGAGGGAAAGGAGATCTCCGGGATCACGGTCCATTCGATGGACGATCTGAAGGACTATGTCGAACAGGAGCAGATCGACATCGCGGTGCTGTGCATCCCCAAACAGGAAGCCGTGAAGGTGGCAGATCTTCTTGCACAGACAAATATCAAGGCCATCTGGAACTTCGCCCATGTGGACCTTCACGTACCGCCAAGAATACAGGTGGAAAACGTCCATCTCTCGGACAGCCTGATGCGGCTTTCCTACAATATCCGGCAGTATGAGGAAGGTCAGGAGACTTTGCCGGAACAGAACTGAGAGGCTTTGGCTGCACATCGCTGCAGCCTTTTTTTGTGGGACCGTTATGAGACTCGTGCAATTGAAAGACAGGACAATGAAAGACCTTCTGCCGGATCGGACGGAAGAAGGGAACAAGGGAACCTTCGGGAAAATCTCCCTCTTTGCCGGCTCCCTCAACATGGCAGGGGCTGCGATTCTTTCCTGTGAGGCGGCCCTTCGCATGGGGTGCGGAATGGCACGGGTGGTGACACCGTCTGCAAACCGCGTGATTGTGCAGGAGAGGATTCCGGAAGCACTTCTTACGACCTATGAGGAGGGAACTGAAAAGAAAGCAGCAGAAGAGGCACTGGACTTTGCAGATGCCGCGGTGATCGGCCCCGGGCTCTCACGTAGTAAAAGCGCAGGGACCCTTCTGGAAAACGTCCTGACTCTGGCGCCTGGACGGATCCGGGGACTTGTCATTGATGCGGACGCCGTACGGCTTCTTTCCGGGGATCCTGCATTGATGCATCTTCTGGACCTTGCCGCAGAGAAAATGACGATCATCCTGACGCCCCATGCGGCGGAGTGTGCGGCACTCCTTCACATAAGTGTTGACAGACTCAAAGAGACAAGACCTGCCTGCCTCAGGGAGTTTGCAGATTCTCATCACGTGACGATTCTTTGCAAGGACCACGTAAGCCTTTGTGTCACGGCGGGATCAGATCTGGTCTATGAAAACCTCGAGGGGACGAGTGCTCTTGCAAAGGCGGGGACCGGTGATGTCCTGACCGGCATGTGCGTGTCCATTCTCGTACAGTGGCAAAAGTCCGGGCAAATCCCGGATCTGCCGCTTGGCCTTTTCTGCGCCGGGGCGGCGAGCACGCTCCATGCAAGGGCTGCGAGGGTTCTTACGGTAAATGGAAATGAGAGGTCTCTTCTTGCCGGGGATCTCAAGTTTGCATTTGACCGCCTCTGACTTTGGGCCAAGACTTTTGCCCGTGACAAAAATGTAATAGAATAAAACGCGATGCACGGCAAAAAGCCGTGCCGGGAAAGAAGAGACGTTTTTTATGAATACTGCAATGCGCGCAGTCGCAAGAATTGATCTTGATGCAGCAGTCGAAAATATGGAGGCCATGCATAAAAACCTCCCGGAAGGCACCGGCATCTGCGCCGTCGTCAAGGCGAACGGATACGGGCACGGCGCAACGAGGATCGCGAAAAAACTCGAGCCGCTTTCCTATGTCTGGGGGTATGCCGTTGCAACCGTGGAGGAAGGAATCGATCTTCGAAAGAACGGCGTCAAAAAGCCGATTCTCATTCTCGGCTATGCCTTCCCCTATTGCTATGAGGACCTTGTGACCTATGAGATCCGGCCCGCGGTGTTCCGCGCGGATCAGCTCGAAGAACTCTCGGACGTCGCCGTAAAGATGGACAGGAAGCTGAAGATCCACATCGCCGTGGATACCGGCATGAGCCGCATCGGCATCACACCGGACGATGAGGGACTGTCCTTTGTAAGACATGCGCTCTCTCTTCCCGGAATCGAGATCGAGGGTCTGTTCACCCATTTTGCAAAGGCGGACATGACAGAGGGTGTCGAGGACACGAGAAAGCAGTATGAGAAGCTGATGAATTTCAGCAGACGGATTGCCGGGGAGCTTTCCTTCAGGGTGCCGATTGTCCACTGTTCAAATTCCGCCGCCATCGTCCAGTACCAGGAGAAAAACCATGCGGGCCTGTGCACGGCGGCCGGCACCAGCATTGTACGTGCGGGCATTACGCTCTACGGCATGGAGCCTTCCGATGAGACGGACCTTTCTACGGTCCCGTTAAAGCCGGTCATGGGAATCTACAGCCACGTGGTCTACATCAAGACCATTCACAGAGGAGACGCGGTCAGCTACGGCGGAACGTTCGTTGCAGGCGGCGATGTGAGAGTTGCGACGATTCCGTTCGGCTATGCGGACGGTTATCCGAGAAGCCTTTCGAACAAGGGCTATGTCCTGATCCGCGGGCATAAGGCGAAGATCCTCGGGCGCGTCTGCATGGACCAGATGATGGTCGACATCACGGGCTTTGATGACATTCAGATGGATGACATCGTGACGGTGATGGGACAGGAGATGGACGAGGACAGTGACGGGAATCTTACCCCGAAGAAGGGCGGTCTTTCCATCACGGCGGAGGAACTCGGCAATCTCTCCGGACGGTTCAACTATGAGCTCGTCTGCGATATCTCGGACCGCGTACCCCGCCTTTATGTGGGATAACTTGCGCACTTGCTGTTTTGGGATATAATTACAATGATTGTCTGCGGCAGTTTCTGCTCAGACAGTTTTGATTTCACGATTACAGGAGGTGGGAGTCCCCGATGGACGGTGATCCCGGCGGTATACTGATCTTCCTTCTTCTGCTGCTCATCGATGTCTGTGTCTACGGCTTCGGCGCCGCGCTTCATGCAAGCAAGGGTGCCGAGAACCCGGCAGAGGACGATGAGACGCAGAAGGATGAAGGGGCAGTCAGGAGAAAGAATTACATAAAGGCGATCCTCGAAGATCAGTCCGACTACGTAGACAGCGTTCAGACCGTGACCGCAGGTGTAAATCTGCTCCTGGGCGTTCTGTTCCTCAGGCCGTGGATCCAAAGGGCAGCTGCTGCAATCCGGGAAGGCCTCGGAGGCGTTATTCCGGCTGCGGCGCAGAATGCGCTCATTATCCTTTCCGCAGTCCTTCTCTTTTTGGTACTCCTTGTCCTTCTCGAGACCTTCGGCGTGCAGATCCCGAAGCGCCTGGCGGCTGGAAACCCGAAGAAATGGATCGAGCGGACCGGAAGGATCTTTCGGGCCATGCTCGTTGTGTCCCTTCCGGTGATCCGGATCACGGGACTTTTATCGAAGGGCATTCTCTACGTCTTCGGCGTGCGCGGCACTCCGCTGCAGGGGGCTGTGACGGAAGAGGAGATCCGCTCCATTGTCGATGAGGGAAGCGAGCAGGGTGTCATCCAGAACACCGAGGCGGAGATGATCACGAACATCTTCGAGTTCTCCGAGAAGGAGGCCGCGGATGTCATGACACACCGAAACGACCTCGTCTGCATCGACGATGAGATGACCGTGAACGAGGCGATCACGTTCGGGCTGAAGGCCCGGAACTCCAGGTTCCCGGTCTATCACGACAACATCGATACCATCACGGGCATCGCGCATTTCAGGGATCTTGTGCAGTACCGGCAGGATCACCCGACGGAGGGAGATGTCGAGATCCGTAACACGCACCTTGTGCTTCGCGAGGCGATCTTCGTGCCCGAGACCAAGAACATCGATGAGCTGTTCCGCCAGATGCAGGCAAAGAAAGCCCAGATGGTCATCGTCATCGATGAGTACGGCCAGACCTCCGGAATCGTTGCGATGGAGGATATTCTCGAGGAAATCGTCGGCAACATCATGGATGAGTACGACGTCGATGAAAATCACATCACGCCAACGGGAAATAAAAATGAATATATCATCGACGGCAGAACGCCACTGGATGAACTCGGGAAACGATTCGGGATTACATTTGATGACGACCGCTTTGAAACGCTCAATGGTTTTATGATGTCCTGTATGGACCGTGTCCCTGAGCCGGATGACCATTTCTCCTGCGAATACAAGGGATACCGCTTCCGCATTCTGTCCGTCGAAAACAGACAGGTCCAGCGTGTGCTGATGACCAGACTTTAAGACGATACACAAACTGCAAGAAGAGGAGAAGTAAGATGTCAGGACATTCCAAGTTCGCAAATATCAAGCACAAGAAGGAAGCCAACGACGCGGCAAAGGGTAAGGTATTCACCATCATCGGCCGTGAGATCGCGGTCGCCGTCAAGGAGGGCGGCCCCGATCCGAACAACAACTTCAAGCTTGCGCAGGTCGTGGCAAAGGCAAAGGCTGCCAATATGCCCAACGATACCATCGAGCGCGGCATCAAGAAGGCTGCCGGCGATGTGGACGGTGTGAGCTATCAGAGCAACACCTATGAGGGTTACGGCCCCGGCGGTGTCGCCATCATTGTCGAGACCCTCACCGACAACCCGAACCGCACGGCTGCCGATGTGCGTGCGGCCTTTGCAAAGGGCAACGGCAACATGGGTACTCCCGGTTCCGTCTCCTTCATGTTCGATACGAAGGGACAGATTGAGATCGACCGCGAAGAGTATGAGGGAACGAGTGACGATCTGATGATGATCGTGCTCGATGCCGGCGCAGAGGACATCGAGGAGGACGAGGACGTTTTCACGATCACGACCGCTCCTGATGATCTCGATGCGGTGACGAAGGCACTCGAGGACAACAAGGTTCCTTTTGTTTCCGCTGAGATTTCCAGAATTCCGCAGAACTATGTCGATGTGACGGATCCGGAGCAGGTCAAGCACCTTCGCATCATTCTGGACAAGCTCGATGAGTCCGATGACGTCAAGAACGTTTACCACAACTGGAATGAGCCGGATGAGGACTGATCCGGATGGCTGTAAAGATTGACAACCCGCTGCCGGAACCGGAAAAACGTCCCCACCGCCCCATGGAATTTCCCATCAAGGATGTGGACAAAGCCGATGAGGAAAAACTCATGGCCGATGAGAAGGAGGATGACTTTGACCTTCGCATCATGGACGATGACGATTTCGACGTCGAGTGAGGACGTCTTTGCAACAAGAGAATAGGGATACATCAGGACCTGATAAGACAGAGACGTTAATGTTTGCTGTCTTATCTTTGTTTCAGGGGGAATATCAGACAGCACATGGCATCAGGGACCAGAAAGACAACTTCATCGGAGAAGGGAAATACGGGAACGGGAAAGAACAGTACCTCAAGGAGAAGTGCTTCTTCCGGAACGGGACGAAGCACAAGAACCTCCGGCACGGGAAACGGCAGCAGTGCGTCCCGCAGCTCGTCCTCCAGAAGAGCGCCTTCTTCGAGGGACGACTATGTCGATCCCAGGGACCGGTACGATTCTTCACGCTATGACGATCCCCTGGAGGATACGGATGAGAGTCTCATCACGCGGGATATCGGTCTCATCGTGCTCTTTGCGCTGATGGTGTTCCTGTTTCTTTCAAACTTCGGGATCCTCGGCCCTGTCGGAGGTGTGTTCTCGGACATGATGTTCGGGCTCTTCGGCTTCATGGCCTATCTGCTTCCCATCTTCGTGTTCGGCGCGGTGCTGTATTACTATGCGCACATCGATGAGGAGGACATGCCGAGAAAACTCTCTGCCGCAATCGGCCTGTTTCTCGTGCTGTCGATGATCTGTGAGCTGATTTCCGGCGATCTGGCAAACCGGGCACGCTATGATGTCGCGGGAATCTATACCCGCTGCTCGGAGCACAAGAACGGCGGAGGTCTCATTGCCGGCAGCATTACCTACCTGTTCTACCATCTGTTCAAGGGTTTCGGTACCGTGCTGATTCTCATCGTGATCGCGGTGATCTGCATCGTCCTGCTCTCGCAGAAGTCGATCATCAACTACATGGGAGATCAGGCGATAAGGGCAAAGCACCGCTACGATGACAGAGTGCAGAGAAGCAGAGAGCAGAGACGCTTTGAAGAAGCAGAGCGGGAACCGGTCAGAAGACGGCAGCAGGAAATGCCGGAAGAGGAACCGGCGCCGGTAAGACAAAGAAGGCAGACGCCTCTTCGGCAGGGCAGAGACGAGAATCCGATGCCGGAGAATACGGGCGCAAGATTCCCTGTGTACGGGCCGGAAAATGCCGGTGATGCAGAGAAACCCT
This sequence comes from uncultured Lachnospiraceae bacterium, assembly GCA_900315055.1. GTDB lineage: Bacteria > Bacillota > Clostridia > Lachnospirales > Lachnospiraceae > CAG-791. The sequence goes on along the minus strand of OMXP01000024.1, from coordinate 18,563 downwards.
ATGTTCCCGCAAACGTCGACTACTCGGCGGACCGGAAGGCAGAGAATCAGGTCGAAGGAGGGGCAGAAGAGGCTTCTTCCGAAGAAGCTTCCGGAGAGAGAACTTCCCGTGAGGAATCCCCTCTTTCCACCTTCAACATGACCCACGGACAGCCATCCGATGCCAATGGCCGGATCCTTTCGGACGAAAACCCTGAAAACGAGGAGCCGGAAGAGACACCGCAGCAGGAGATCGAAGAAGATCCGCGGGACAGGATTGCAAACATCGTCCTTGCAGATCCAGCGCCGCAGGAGAGTGCGGACGCCGGGTATGACGCACCGGAGGGAACCGGCGACTATGCGGACGGCTGTGCAGACGGTTATTCGGAAGAGCCATCTGAAGAGGTGCCTGCAGAAGATGTGCCGGCGATTCCGGAGGACGTGCAGGAAGAGCCCGAAGAGGATACGGGCTATGTCCCGGAACCCATCGAGGAGACGAAAATTCAGTTCGAGGATCTGCCGGGTACCAAAGAGCCGAAAAAGGAGACCGCAGAAAAACCTGTTGTTCCAAAGAAGCGTCACGACATGCATGAGATCCGCCTGGACGGAGATGTTTCCCTGCCCGATGCGGTGCTCTCTCAGGACGCCGCATCCTATGCAGATGCCGAGGATCTTTCCCGCAGGGTGATCCGCGAGGGGCTCAATGATGTCCTGAATCAGAACATCCGGGAAGGGGCGGAGGACATGCTCCGAAAGACGCCGGAGCAGACTCCGGAGTCACCCCTTCGGAAGATTGAAAAGACCGGGGACCACAAGGACTACAGCCTCAGCAGTGCCTTCGACGAGCCGCTGCGTTTCGGAGAGGAGGACGACGAGGTCCCGACTGATGAACTGAAGGGGCGGAGCATCCTCTCGTTTGACAACGAGGACGAGATTCTGCCCTCTGCAAAAAACGAGACCGTGCAGCCTGCAGGGCCTTCTGAAGATGCGGACGCCCCGGAGCCCGTGGAGAATATTCCAGCTGCGGGCGATCTGGATGCACCGGTCCCCATGGCAGAGGAGGCACACAGGGACGAGGCAGCTCCTGCCCCTGCATCCCCGGCTCATGCATCGGAGCAGATGGCAAGAAGAGCTGTATACGCAGACAGCAAAGAAAGCATGACCTCTTCGCCGGCTGAGCCTGCTCCGAAGGCGTATGAGACGCGCTATGACCCGGAGGAAGAGGACTTTCTCTCGAGTCTGCAATCGAATATGCCCCAAAAGACGATGAAAGAGGCCCATGCAGAGAAGCCGACAGCTGCACCGGAAATGGCTGAAAACCCTGTCCCGGCACCGGTATCTGCGCCGTCTCCCGAACCTTCACCTGCTCCGCAGCCCGTACCTGCCCCGGAACCTGCATCTGCATCTTTCCCGGTTCCGGACATCAATGTCCACAAGGACGGCAGAACCGAGAGCGCGGATCACAGGATCGTGAGTGATAACACGATCAGCAGCGCAAGTGTCGTGGAGAGTTCTCAGGACGAGAAGGAGGCACAGCAGCAGGCTGCCATTGCAAGGAAGAAGGAAGAGAGCGGGCAAAGCCCTGCCGTCACGGCGCCGGTTCACCGCGAATACATCTTCCCGCCGATGGATCTGTTAAAGAAGCCCGTCCCCTACAACAGGGACGACTCCGCCCAGGAGCTTCGGCAGACGGCGATGAAGCTGCAGAATACGCTGGAGACCTTCGGTGTCCGCGTGAAGATCACGGATATTTCCCAGGGACCGTCGGTGACGCGTTATGAGATGATCCCCGAGCAGGGCGTCAAGGTGAGCAAGATCGTGGGTCTTGCAGACGACATCAAGCTTGCCCTTGCGGCGACGGACATCCGTATCGAGGCACCCATCCCTGGAAAGAGCGCGGTCGGCATCGAGGTGCCGAACTCCGTTGCCCATGTGGTAACGCTCCGGGAGGTCATCAATACCCCGGAGTTTCAGCAGAACAAGAGCCACACGATCTTCGGTGTCGGCAAGGATATTGCGGGCAAATGCGTAGTTGCGGACATCGCGAAGATGCCTCACGTCCTGATTGCAGGTGCCACGGGATCCGGCAAGTCGGTCTGCATCAACACGATCATCATGAGCGTGATCTACCATGCTCGTCCCGAGGATGTAAAACTGATCATGATCGACCCGAAGGTCGTCGAGCTCTCCGTCTACAACGGGATCCCGCACCTTCTGCTTCCCGTTGTCACGGACTCCCAGAAGGCGGCGGCCACTCTGAACTGGTGCGTCGCCGAGATGGAGCAGCGCTTCCGCCTGTTTGCGGACGTCGGCGTTCGTGACATCAAGGGGTATAACGCTCTGGTCGATGGAAAGACAAGAGAAGGGCTCAACAACACCGGACTGCATCACATGCCATCGATCCTCATCATCGTTGATGAGCTGGCCGACCTCATGATGGTTGCAAAGAATGACGTGGAGACTGCGATCTGCCGCCTGGCCCAGCTGGCAAGAGCGGCCGGCATGCATCTCATCATTGCAACACAGCGTCCTTCCGTCGATGTCATCACGGGCCTTATCAAGGCCAACATGCCAAGCCGCATCGCCTTCATGGTGACGCAGGGCGTTGATTCGAGGACGATCCTCGACATGAACGGCGCGGAGAAGCTCCTCGGAAAGGGCGACATGCTCTTCTTCCCGCAGGGACTGCCGAAACCGCAGCGTGTGCAGGGTGCCTTCGTCTCCGATGATGAAGTGAACCGTGTGGTCGAGTACCTGAAGGTAAACGATCCGCCGACGGAAGGCTCGAAGGAGCTGCAGAACAGGATCGATGAGCTCGCGGAAAACAGTGCGGCATCGTCTGCTTCTCAGGGACCGGACGACGGAAGAAATTCAGACTACGATGAGCTGTTTCAGGACGCGGGATCCTTTATCATCGAGAAGCAGAACGCCTCGATAGGCCTCCTGCAGCGCCGTTTTCGCATCGGCTTCAATCGTGCGGCACGCATCATGGATCAGCTCTGTGATGCCGGTGTTGTGGGGCAGAGTGAGGGAACAAAGGCAAGACCCATCCTGATGACCGAAGCAGAGTTTACTGCCTGGGTTCAGGAGAACCTCTGAGGAAAATCTGTCGTTTATGAAATGTCCGAACTGTGGTAGAGAAATTAAAGATGATGCCCTGTTCTGCGAGTACTGTTTTACGGAGATCCGCATGGTTCCGACCTACGAGCCTTCCGTGGAGCAGAAGATGCACGAGGCGATGAAGGATATCGGAAAGGACATCCACCGCCAGGAAAGAAGTGAAAAGAAGAGGGCAGAACGTGCCCTGGAGGTATCGAGGGCAAAGAAGAAACTGGCACTGATCCTGATCGGCGCAGCTGCGGCTCTGCTGCTTGCCGGTGTCCTCTTTGGCATCTACCGGTACAACCTGCTCCACTCAGAGTCCTACTATGTGGGAACCGCCTATACGGCGGCAACGCAGGGAGACTATGAGGGAGCGGCCGGAGAGATTCAGAAGGCACTGGACCTCAATGAGACAGGAACGCCTAATGACACCCTTCTTCTCAAGAAAGAGGAGTATCTGCAGAAAGCAGGGAACATGGACGGCGCGCTGGAGATTGCACTCGAGGTGGCAAAGGATCCGAATGCCGATCCCGATACCGTGATGGAAGCCTATACGAGGGCGATTTCGATCTATTCGGCGCGGGCGGACTACGCTTCGATCAGTTCTCTTCTGGACGGCTGCGGCAATCATGCGGTGCAGGAGAAGTACCTTGAGTACATGATCTTCGAGCCGACCCTGACGCCGGATGGCGGGACCTACAATGACGGCTCCCTGTCCGTGGAGATGCACACCGAGGGGAACGGGAGCATCTTCTATACGACCGACGGAACGGATCCGACTACCCAGAGCAGTCTGTACACCAAGCCGCTGGAGCTTGGCACCGGTACCTGGACCGTAAAGGCCGTCTGTGTCAATCATCTCGGGGAGATGAGCCATGTGGTGACAAGCCACTATACAGTCGTTGAAAACTGAAAGTTCTGTCTTGCAAGTGACCATCATTTTCCCTATTATTAAAGCGTTAGACTTTCAGGACTTCTCGTTCTGCCGGTGCAGAGTGCAGCTTCCTGACAGTACGAACGGCGAAACGAAACATTTGGAGGATCGATCATGTTTGAAATCACGAAAAAAGAGCTCCTCGGGCCGAAGGTTTACCTGATGGATGTCGTGGCACCGCGGGTGGCACAGAAAGCTCTGCCCGGGCAGTTTCTGATTGTGCGCGCCTCACAGGACGGCGAGCGGATTCCGCTGACAGTCTGTGACGAAGACCCCGAAAAGGGTCTTGTTACCATTGTCTTCCAGACTGTCGGTGCGGAGACCTACCGCATGGCAACCCTGAATGTGGGCGATTCATTTGCGGACGTGGTCGGGCCTCTCGGCAATCCCTCCGATCTGGTAGCCCTTCCAAAGGACGAGCTCCTGAAGAAGCACATCCTGTTCATCGCAGGCGGTGTCGGCACGGCTCCTGTCTACAACCAGCTCAAGTGGCTGCATGCCCAGGGCGCACACGTCGACTGCATCCAGGGTGCCCGCACCAAGGACCTGCTGATTCTCGAGGACGAGATGAGAGCCGTCTGCGACAACCTGTACTTTGCAACCGATGACGGCTCCTACGGGATCCACGGCAATGTCTGCGTCGCTCTGCAGCAGCTCTATGACGAGGGCAAGCGCTATGATCACTGCGTGGTCATCGGACCGATGATCATGATGAAGTTTGCCTGCCAGCTCACAAAGAAGCTGAACATCCCGACGGTCGTCTCCATGAACACGATCATGGTCGATGGCACCGGCATGTGCGGCGCATGTCGTCTTCTGGTCGGCGGCGAGGTGAAGTTTGCCTGCGTCGACGGACCCGAGTTTGACGGCTGGGAAGTGGATTTTGATCAGGCCATGCAGCGTTCCCGTCTCTACAAGACCGAAGAGGGCAGGCTCCTTCTTCGCGAACAGGAGAGAGAGACTCACGAAGGCGGCTGCGGCGTCTGCAGGTAAGTAGAGGAGAATAGCATGATTCAGGTGGATATGATGAAAAAAGTTCCGGTCCGTGAGCAGGATCCGAAGGTCCGCGCCATGAACTTTGAAGAGGTCTGTCTCGGATACAACGCGGAAGAGGCGCAGGCCGAGGCGACCAGATGCCTCAACTGCAAGAATCCCCGCTGCGTCACCGGCTGCCCGGTCTCGATCGACATTCCCGGCTTTATCGCTCATCTCAAGGAGAACGATGTCCCGGGAGCCTATGAGGTCATCTCGAAGAGCAGCGCTCTGCCGGCTGTCTGCGGCCGTGTATGTCCGCAGGAGAAGCAGTGCGAGGCACAGTGCGTGCGCGGCATCAAGGGCGAGGCCGTCTCCATCGGAAAGCTCGAGCGCTACACGGCAGATACGGCCAAGGAGATGGGCATTCGCCCGGAAGCTCCCGCTGCCAGGAACGGCCACAAGGTAGCCGTCATCGGAGCCGGCCCGTCCGGCCTTACCTGTGCCGGAGATCTGGCAAAGCTCGGCTATGATGTCACGATTTTCGAGGCTCTGCACAAGGCCGGCGGCGTTCTGGTCTACGGCATCCCGGAGTTCCGTCTGCCGAAGGAGAAGGTCGTCGCGAAGGAAGTCGAGAACGTGAAGGCTCTCGGCGTGAAGATCGAAACCGACTGCGTCATCGGCCGCTCCGTCTCGATCGATGATCTGATGGAGAAGGAAGGGTTCGAAGCGGTCTTCGTCGGCTCCGGCGCAGGTCTTCCCCGGTTCATGAACATCCCGGGCGAGCAGTCCCTTGGCGTATTCTCCGCCAATGAGTATCTGACACGCTCCAACCTGATGGGTGCCTACTCGGAGGATTCGAGAACGCCCATCATGCGTGCCAAGAAGGCCGTCGTTGTCGGCGGCGGCAACGTCGCAATGGACGCTGCAAGAACGGCACTTCGCCTTGGCGCGGAGACGCATATCGTATACCGCCGCTCCGAGGAAGAGCTTCCGGCAAGAAAAGAAGAGGTCGGACATGCAAAGCAGGAGGGCATTGTCTTCAACCTGCTGACGAATCCCGTCGAGATTACCCACGATGAGAACGGCTGGGTGAACGGCATCGACTGCGTGCGCATGGAGCTCGGCGAGCCCGATGCGTCCGGCAGAAGACGTCCGGTGGAGATCCCGGATTCGAGATTCCACATCGACTGTGACTGTGTCATCATGGCTCTCGGCACCAGCCCGAACCCGCTGATCCGCCACACGACGCCGGGACTTGAGACCACGAAGAAGGGCGGTATCATTGTCGATGAGAACGAGATGACGACAAGAGCCGGTGTCTTTGCCGGCGGCGATGCCGTCACCGGTGCTGCAACCGTGATTCTTGCCATGGGTGCCGGCAAGGCAGCCGCGAAGGGAATCGACAGCTATCTTTCCCGGAAATAAAGGAGAACAGCTCTAACTTGGAAGTCGTACTGGACTACAGCGCAAAGGTGCAAAGGGAGATCTTCGGCAATCATGACGACAACGTACGTCAGATCGAGAAGAACCTGGGTGTCGATGTGATTCTGCGCGACGGGGCTGTCAAGGTCCGCGGGGAGAGGAAGGACAGTGTCACCAGGGCAGTGTCCATTCTCGATGAACTGGCCGGCCTTGCCTACCACGGCAGCGATATTGAAAAGCAGAAGGTAGATTACGTTTTGGAGATGCAGGACGAGGCAAAACCCGGCATGCTTGCCGACATGGATTCCGATGTGATCTGTCACACGGTAAACGGCAAGCCGGTCAAACCGAAGACGATGGGGCAGAAGAAGTATGTGGACGCGATCCGGAACAACCTTATCGTGTTCGCAAACGGCCCCGCAGGTACGGGCAAGACGTTCCTTGCGATGGCGATGGCCATCACGGCCTTTCAGAACCATGAGGTGGAACGGATCATTCTGACGAGGCCTGCGATCGAGGCGGGCGAGAAACTCGGTTTCCTGCCCGGAGATCTGCAGAGCAAGGTTGATCCGTACCTTCGACCGCTCTATGATGCTCTGTACCAGATCATGGGCGCCGAGAAGTTCCAGGCGAACATGGAGAAGGGACTCATCGAGGTCGCACCGCTCGCCTATATGAGAGGACGCACCCTTGACAACGCCTATATCATCCTGGACGAGGCACAGAACACGACGCCGGAGCAGATGAAGATGTTTCTGACCCGCTTCGGTTTCGGGTCCCATGCGGTGATCACGGGCGATGCCACGCAGAAGGATCTTGCCCCGAACTCGAGGTCGGGTCTTGATGTCGCGACCCGCGTTCTGTCCAGAAAGCACATCGAGGGGCTGACCTTCATTACACTGAACTCCCACGATGTGGTCCGGCATCCGATCGTACAGAAGATCGTGAAGGCATACGAGGAATATGAGCAAAGTCGCAGTCACAATAATCAGTCACACACATGACACCTTCGACTTCTCCCTGAGGGCAGTTGCGGGGAAAGTGGCACGGACGGTGCTTTCCGAGGAAAAGTGTCCGTTCGATGCGGAGGTGAGTCTTACTCTGTGCGAGGATGCCTTCATACAGGATGTGAACCGGGAATACCGGGGAATTGATGCCCCGACGGACGTCATCTCCTTTCCGGGCCTTGAGTTTGAGGCACCGGGACAGTTTCCGGAAACCTCACCCGATTGCATGGACCCCGATACGGGACGGGTGCTTCTCGGGGATATCCTCGTCAACACGAACCGGGTTCTGTTACAGGCTTCGCAGTACGGGCACTCGACCCTTCGGGAGTACGCTTTCCTTGTGTGTCACAGCATGCTGCATCTTTGCGGATATGATCACATCAGAGAGACAGATGCCGGTCTCATGGAAGAAAAGCAGAGAATCATCATGGACCTGCTTCACATTCCGAGGGATACGACAGAGGAAACGGTGAGAGGAATCCACTGACAGGAAGAGGGCAAAGAGGATAAATATGGAGCAGAAACAGTCGAGATTCCTAATGGATCGAAAATCTCTTCCGGTGTTCCTGCTGATCATGGAGGTCTGCATCGCAGTACTTCTCGTGTCCGGGACCACCGGGTGTGAGAGCATGTACTACGCGGCAGGCCCTTTTTACTGCCTGCTGTTCCCGGTCAGTATTTTTCTGTACGGGGGCCTTTTCATTGCACGGCAGCAGATTGAACGGCGGCTGAAGCGGCGACGCTTATACAATGCCATCGTGTTCCACAGGGCGACGGTCGGCCTGACACTGATCCCGACACTTGTGCTGTCACTGATTCTTGGCTTCAACGCGCAGAGTATCTCGACAACGTTCTTTTCCCAGCGCTATTCCTATATTTCCATCCTGCTGCTTCTGCCGTTCCTGATTTTCGGGAGTCTTCTGGGGCCGCTTCTTGGCCTTGTCAGCGCGATGGGACTGACGTCGATCACGTTTGGGATTCTGAACTTCTTCGGAATCAGCACCATCGTATTCGGGGAGATCTTCTCCGTTCTGCTGCGCGCAAGAGGCCAGAAGATTGCCCTGCTTCTTCGGAATAAAAGTCTGTCTGCAGTCTATGGCGGAGCCGGTGCAGCTCTCGGTTTTTCCCTCGCAGCCCTGCTCTCGTTCCTTGCTGCCCTTGCCATCTGCCTGATGGTCCGCAAAAATCTCCATGACCAGCTCGATCCGATGGCACTTGACCATGATGAGAAGCTGCTGCCTGCTGCGTTATACTATGCAAGACTTCTCCTGAAGGAGGCAGTCTTCTTTGCCATCCTGTTTGTCACGATGCTGGTCGATGTGGCGATCGGAGGGTTTGATCTGACATCTCTTGCGGGATTTTACTGCGTAAGCCTGCCGCTCCTTCTTCTTTGCACGATTCTTGCCACGGTGTTCTTTACCAGGTATCCGCTTCTCTGCCAGAGGGACTTTTCCCTGGGAAAGAGAAAGCCCCTGAAACGGCGCTTCAGCGTCATGATGGAGCTCTCCGGCTATGTTTCCATTCCGGCTTCCCTGTTTGTCTTTGGCGCCGGGAAACCCATTGTCCAGATCCTGCACAACGGCATGAATGCGGATATCCGGAATGCTGCCGTGCTGACCGTAAAGCTCGGCGCCCCTGCCATTGCCTTCGGTTCCTTCCTGATCCTCATGATGCTTCTCGTGATCGGAACCTTTGCGGAAAAGTTCATTCTGGCAGCCGGTGCCATCGCTTTTGTCGTACAGACCCTTGTCCTGTACGCGGGGCTTGGTGCCTTTCACGAGAAAGTCGAAGCACTGGGGCTCTCCCTCGTGTTCTTTGGCGCAGCCTTTGGCATTGCCTTGTACGTGAGCGTTCGAAACTCGATTCTTCGGGCCACGGATACGTCGTTTGTCCTTGGCCTTGTCCGGATTCTTGCGGCGGCCATCACCGCCTGCCTTCCGGTCATTGCACTCAACGACTACATGACCGATGAGGTGATTCCGGTGGGCGGGACCATTCTTCTTGCCCTGATCTACTGGATTCTGTTCGCGGTGGTGAGCCTCTGGTTTCGGGCACCGAATCTCATGCACCTCAAACGGGTGCCGGGAGGAACGTTTGTCCTGTGGCTTGCAGACCGCATGGGGCTGTAGAGATGAGAGGAACGATACTGATTGCAGGGGCCGGGGCAGCGGGCTGCATGGCAGCCCTCACACTTCTTGAGAACGGCTGTCCTGCGGACAAAATCATTCTGATCGACGGAAACGAGAAGATCGCAAAGAAGATCTATGCAACGGGAAACGGGCGATGCAACCTTGCCAATGCGCGGATGGAAGAGGACTGCTACTATTCAGGCAGCGGAGATCCGATGCGCTTTGTGAACGGTTTCCGGCCGTCGGTTTTCTTTGAAGAGCACGGAATCCCCGTCCATGAGCGCAGCGGCTATTTCTATCCGCGGACCGATCAGGCCGCAACGGTGGCCCGGTTTTTCGAGAAGAAGATCCTGCGTTCGGGACTTTTGTTCCTTCCGGAGACGTTCCTCGAGAAGGTACAAAAGACCGGCAGCGGCTTTACCTGCACGCTCCGGGGAGCGGACGGTAAAAAGAGTGCTGTTTCTGCTGAGGGGCTCATTCTTGCAACCGGCGGGCTGGTAAGCCGGGCCTTTCACTGCACCGGAAACGGGCTGTCCATTGCGGAAAAGCTCGGGCATAAAATTGTACCTGTGCACCCGGCACTGACATCGCTTACCGTGTCGGATCCTCTGATCAAAGCAGCTGCCGGGGTCCGCACAACCGGGAGCATCACGGCCGACGGGCGCACGGAGGAAGGCGAGCTGCAGTTTACAAAAACCGGCATCTCCGGAATCCCCGTATTTCAGGTAAGCCGCCTCGTCTCCGGAAAACTCCTTGAGGGGGAGAAGGAAGTTTCCGTAACCCTTGATCTTGTTCCGGACATCGGAAGAAACGATCTTGAGAAGATCCGGGTGCGAAGAAGAGAAGAGCTGTCCTCTCTGACAGCCGGAGAGATTCTGTTCGGCCTCATTCCGGAAGGTCTCTCCTCGTACCTTGTCCGGAGAGTCGGGCTTGCCGATGAGAAGAAGATGAAAAACGTCGGGAACCCTGACGCGGTGCTGGATCATCTCTTTTCCCTCCTGAAAGATCTGCCTTTTATGGTCACCGGAACCGGAAGCTATGAAACATCCCAGGTGACGGCAGGCGGGGTCGCCCTGTCCGAGGTTGATCCGGATACGATGGAATCAAAAGTCTGCCCGGGGCTGTATCCTGTCGGGGAACTTCTCGATGCGGACGGCATCTGCGGCGGCTACAACCTGACCTTTGCGTTTGCGACCGGCTATCGCGCCGGCCTTTCGTTGGCGAAATTATGATCATACTCAATCAGCTGAAAATGCCTTGCGGAACGGATCCTTCCTGCCTGAAGGAGAAGGTCCTGCACCGTCTTCGCCTTGCACAAGGAGAGATCGAAGATGTGAAAATTCTTCGACACTCCATCGATGCCAGAAAGAAGCCGGTCCTGTTCGATACCTATTCTGTCGGCGTCTGTCTGAAAAAGGGAACGGCAAGGGAGGAGGCGGTTGTCAGCCGTCTTCATGACCGGAACATTCTCTTCAGGATCCCACTGTCCTATGAATTGCCGGAAGCACTGAACGGTTCTGCTCTCTCAGCTTCGCCTGTCATTGTGGGTTCGGGACCTGCGGGGCTTTTTGCGGCCCTTGTCCTTGCACAGTGCGGCGCAAGGCCGGTGATTCTCGAGCGGGGACTCTCCATGGAGGAGAGAACAAAGAAGGTCGAGTCCTTCTTTGCGGGAGGACCTCTGGATCCCGACTGCAACATTCAGTTCGGCGAGGGCGGTGCCGGCACCTATTCCGACGGGAAGCTCACGACGAACGTCAAGGATAAGGTCGGACGGACCGAATATATCCTTCAGGCCTTCATCGGGGCGGGGGCAGACCCGTCCATCGCTTACGAGTTCCACCCGCACATCGGCACGGATGCCCTCAGGAAAGTAGTCGTGAACCTGCGCCACAGGATCGAGGACCTCGGAGGTTCCTTCCGGTTCGGGACGAAGATGACGGATGTCCTCATGAGTGGCAATCGGGTAACGGGCGTTCGGTGTGAGAAAAACGGGGAGAGCTTTGATCTTCCCTGCAGCGTCCTGATCCTTGCGATCGGACACAGCGCAAGGGATACGATCCGCATGCTCCGGGCACGGAAGATCCCGATGCAGGAAAAGAACTTCGCGGTCGGCATGCGGATCTCCCACCCGCAGAGCAGTATCAATTTCTGTCAGTACGGGATTTCGGATGAGAAAGAGCTTCAAAAGCTGCATCTCGAAGCCGCATCCTACAAGCTCACACATCAGACAGCATCTGGACATGGGGTGTACAGCTTCTGCATGTGCCCCGGAGGATATGTCGTCAATGCCTCGAGTGAGAGGGGACGCCTTGCGGTCAACGGCATGAGTGATTTTGCACGGGACTCCAGACGGGCAAATGCAGCTATCGTCGTCACGGTGGGGCCGGAGACGTTCCGTGAGGTTGTGCCTTGCCCGGACGATCCCGTGCTTTCGGGCCTGTACTTTCAGGAGGCTCTGGAGGAAAAGGCATACCGGATAGCAGACGGCAGGATTCCGGTGGAGTCCTTCCCGGACTATGCAGAGAAAGCCAGGGTGGAACGGCGGGACCTCTCCGATGAGGAGGCAGAAGATCTCTGCATCAAAGGAAAGGCCTCGATGGCGGATCTGTCGGATCTTCTTCCAAAAACCATCACCGCAGATCTTGTGGAGGGCATGCATGCCTTCGGGAAGGTGATGCCGGGATTTGACGGAACTGATGCCTGCTTTATGGGACTTGAGAGCCGCACGTCCTCGCCGGTGAGAATCCCGAGAGATGCGGACTATATCGCACAGGATCCGGGGAGCGGAGACAGGATCGAGGGGCTCTATCCCTGCGGGGAGGGAGCAGGCTATGCCGGCGGCATCATGTCCGCTGCTCTCGATGGCATGAAGTGCGCGGAGAGGGTACTGTCCGCGTTAAGGAGCTGCTAAGGTGGACGAGATCAGGAAACAGGAACTGGAACAGGAAAATCTTTCATACAGGAAGGAACTGCAGAACCGCAAGCGCATCGTCGTGAAGATTGGCTCGTCGTCCCTTCTGCATAAAACAACGCAGCGGCTGAACTACTATCAGATCGATCATCTTGCGCGGGAGCTCTCGGACCTGAAGAACCAGGGAAAAGACGTTGTCCTTGTATCCTCCGGCGCCGCAGCTGCGGGGCGGGAGGCCCTGGGGATTGATCTTGACATCTACCGGCAGGAGACGCGGATGAACATCAAGCAGGCCTGCGCCGCCGTGGGGCAGGCACGGCTCATCGAGATCTACCAGAAGTTCTTCTCCGAGTACAATCAGGCGTCCGCCCAGGTGCTGATGACAAAGCTCACCGTGGCGGATGGCGAGAGCTGCAGGAACCTTATCAATACCTTTGAGGAACTGCTTTCCCTGAATGTCATTCCGGTCGTCAACGAGAACGACTCCGTCGCCACCGACGAGTTTCTCGTCGGTGACAATGACAACCTCTCGGCCATGGTCTCGTCCGTCATCCACGCAGATCTCCTGATCCTGCTCTCCGATGTGGACGGGCTCTATACGGATGATCCGAGGAGCAATCGCAACGCACGCTTCATCGACTACGTGCCGAAGATGACGGATCACCTCATGGAATTCGGCAAATCATCCACCGGATCGGGAGCCGGGACCGGCGGCATGTCGACCAAGCTCCATGCGGGCCGCATTGCAACGGCCTCCGGGTGCGACATGGTGATTGCCAATGCGGATTTGGGGCTGAAGATCATTCATGATATAATGGCCGGTGAAAATATCGGAACCCTGTTCCGTGCGGACAGGGATCCGGATTTCCATCTGTCCGACTACATTTTCTGACGTTTTTTCGAAGGATACGCCATGTTTGAAAACATCTATCAGGAGCAGAAGGAAGCACTGCGCGAAAACATGAAGAAGATGCGCGATGCGATTCCGGAGGATCAGCGGAAGATCGAAGATGCGCAGCTCCTTGACATCATCACGAAAACAGCACTTTACCAGGAAGCAGAAAGCATCCTCACCTATGTCTCGTTCGGCTCCGAGGTCTCGACCAGGGATCTCATCGATCGCGCCATGAAAGACGGGAAGAAGGTCTATGTCCCGCGCGTTAACGGGGATACGATGGAGTTCTACCGCTTTGAGGAATGGAAGGAACTGGAAGAAAGCAGGCTCGGCATCCTGGAACCGGACAAAAATCCCGCAAAGCGCTTTCCCTATGAGCTCCACATTTCCCTCGACAGGGCACAGGACTGTGTGTTTATCGTCCCGGGGCTTGCCTTTGATTCCCACTGCAACCGCCTGGGATACGGCGGCGGATACTATGACAAATATCTTCAGGGATTCGAAAAGCGCATGACGCTTGGCATTGCCTACAGCGAGCAGATCGTGGACAGGGTGCCGGTCACCAACAAAGATAAGTCCCTCGATCTTGTAGTCACCCCGCAGGGGGCTTTTTACTGAGGTGCTTCCATGAGCATGGTTCGGGATATCTGTGAGAGGACGGCACGGACAAAGTACGACGTGCAGCTGCTTTCCACTGAAAAGAAGAATGCGATTCTGACAAGGGCCGCAGCGGACCTTGTGGAGGATCAGGACAGAATCCTTGCCGCAAATGACTGTGATGTCAGGGCGGCGAAGGAGAAGGGCATGAAGGCGTCCATGGTGGACCGCCTGCGTCTTACTCCGGACAGGATCGCGCAGATGGCAGAGGGACTGAAACAGGTAGCGTCTCTGCCTGACCCTGTGGGAAGAGTCCTGGATGCCTGGGACCGGCCAAGCGGCATTCACATCGAAAAGGTGAGCGTCCCCCTGGGGGTCATCGGCATCATCTATGAGTCCAGGCCGAATGTCACGGCGGATGCCTTCGCGCTGACCTTAAAGAGCGGCAACGTCGTGGTTCTGAAGGGCGGAAGCGATGCGATTTTCTCCAACGAGGCAATTACAAAGAGCCTGCAGAGAACTCTTCGGGAAGAGGGCGCACCGGAAGATGCGGTGCTTCTCATTGATTCCGTAAACCGGGAGGACACGAAGGAGCTCATGCAGATGAAGGGGCTTGTTGACGTCCTGATCCCCAGGGGCTCGAAGAGACTGATCCAGGCAGTGACGGAAAACAGCAGGGTGCCGGTCATCGAGACCGGATCCGGCAACTGCTGCATCTATGTCGACAGGGCAGCGGATCTGGAGAAGTCGATCCCGGTGATCCTGAATGCCAAGACCCAGCGCACCGGCGTGTGCAACGCCGCGGAGTCCCTCATCGTGCACCGGGACATCGAGAAGGATTTTCTGCCGCTTTTTGCCAGGGCCATGAAGGAGCACAGCGTGGAGCTGCATGCGGACGAGGAGAGTCTTCCCTTCCTTCCGGACGCCGTTCCTGCAACGGAAGAGGACTATGAGACCGAGTACCTTGATCTCAAGATGTCGGTCAAAACCGTCGGGAGCGTTGAGGAGGCAATCGACCATATCAACCGCGTCCACACGGGGCACTCGGACTGTATTCTCACCACGGACCCGGCAGCGGCAGAGAAGTTCCTCGAGCGGGTTGACAGCGCCTGCGTCTATGTGAATGCATCGACCCGCTTTACGGATGGATTCGAGTTCGGTTTCGGAGCGGAGATCGGCATCAGCACCCAGAAGCTCCATGCGAGGGGACCGATGGGCCTTACGGAACTGACCTCGTACAAGTACCGGGTTACGGGCGACTACGCGGTGCGCGGATAACACGAAGATTTAACACAGCAGTTCGGGAGATTTCAGGGGATTTCCCGTATAATGAAGTCAATGAAACTTTATATCCTCAGGCATGGAGAGACCAACTGGAATACCCGTCATCTCTTCCAGGGCCAGACCAATACAAACTTAAATGACGCCGGAATCTCACAGGCGAAGGCCTGCAGAGAACGGGTACGGGAAATGGGGCTTACCTTCGACTATGTCGTATCGTCTCCACTCGACCGTGCTCTCACGACAGCCTCGATTGTCTCCGGTCTTCCGAAGGAGTCGATTCCGACCGATAAGAGGCTCATGGAGATGAATTTCGGCGCCCTCGATGCGACGCCGTTTACGGCGGAAAGCCCGCTTGCAAACACGCTCCTCAACCACCCCTCCAAGTACGTGGCGGGGCCGGGAGCGGAGACCTATGAGCAAGTGATTGCACGCGCGGACAGCTTCTTTGCCGACATGGCAAAGACAAGGCCCGGAGAGAGCGTTCTTGTCGGAGCGCACGGCTGTATCATGCGGTGCATGCTCGTAGACCTCGGGTACCTTGATCTTGACGAGATCTGGCACCAGGGCATCGGCAACTGCACGATCATCGAGGCAGAACTGGACGGGGAGAAGGGAAAGTTTCATGTGGTCCGGATCGATGAGACCCGGGATTTTGTGCATACGACGGCAAAGACCAAGGAATAAGAGGACATCATGGCGAACGATAAGGATCAGTTTGTGGCATACGTCTCCGCCTATACCTACGGAAACAAGGAGAACTACGGCATCCGTCTCTACGACGTGGACATGGAGAACGGATATTTCATCGAGAAGGAGAAGATCGAGATCCGCAACTCCTCCTATGTGACGATTTCACACAACGAGAAGTATCTCTACTCCATCACGGATTTCGGCGTAGAGAGCTACAAGATCATCAAGGGCGGCGAACTGCAGTTCATCAACAAGGCCGGAATCAACGGCATGCGCGGCTCCTATCTGTCGACCGATTACACGGATTCCTATCTGTTTGTAGCAGGGTACCACGACGGGAAGATCACGGTCCTTCGCCTGAAGGAAAACGGTGCCATCGGGGAGATCACCGATGAGGTGTACCACCGCGGCATGGGATCGGTTGCAGAGCGGAACTTCCGCCCGCATGTGCAGTGCGTGAAGATGACAAGGGACAACCTGTTTCTTTGTGCGGCAGACCTGGGGCTTGATCACGTCAACGTTTACAAGTTCGATCAAAAGAACGGCAAGATCCGCCAGGTGGATATCATTCACTCGGAACTCGAGTCCGCGCCGCGCCATCTGAAGTTCTCGAAGGACGGCCGTTTCCTGTACATCGTCAACGAGCTGAAGAACACAATCGATGTCTATTCCTATAAGGTCATCGACAATGAGCCCGATTTTGAGAAGGTACAGACGATCTCGACGCTCAACAACTATCACAGCGCCGATGCTGCGGCTTCCGCGCTGAACCTGTCCTGGGACTACAATTACATCGTCTCCTCCAATGCAGGGGATAATTCGGTTGCGATCTTCAGGATCAATCAGGAGGACGGAACACTCGAGAGGGTTCTGTGCCTTCCGGTCTCCGGCGACTATCCGAAGGACTGCGCACTGTTCCCGGACAACCGGCATCTGGTCTCGCTGAATCACGAGTCCAACACGATGACGTTCTTCAATGTCGATCTTGAGAAGAAGACGATCATCATGCACGGCAAGGAGATTCCGGTGGACAGGCCGAACTGCGTCATCTTCCATAAGCTGACGAAAGAGCAGCGTTCGTGATCCCGGAAGACGAAAAGAGTAATTCAGTAGAGAAGATAAGAGCGGCGGTATAGAAGAGAGGATCAGAAGAGATGACTGAATGGCGGGTGCGTTTTGCATCCGCTGTTTTTATGCCCAAAGAAGATACAGGAAGGAGATAAGAAAAGCGACGGGCATTTCTGCCCGTCGCCACAATTCTTTGAAAACAGAATTTCTTTTCTTAATCCGGCCTTCTGCTTCGTCCCAGTCAGGCATCCAGCTGCATTGCGACGTATTCCTCCTCGGCGCTGGTGTCAGCTTCTGCTTTTGCATTACGTGCCGTTTCGGACTCTTCTCCAAGCTGGGCGGAATAGACGTTATTGAGCTCTTCCTCGAGTCTTGCTGCGTAACTCTTGTCCTCGTCAATCGTCGCCTGCATACGGGCCAGAGCATTGCGGATCTGTTTGTTCTCGTTCTCCAGAGCATCCTTCTTCAGGGACAGAGCACGTACCTGGCTTTCCGCCATGGTCTTTGCCTTAACGGCTTCCTTTTCGGAAGCAGCCGTGCGCAGGAGAGCTTCCTTTACGTCATTTGCAAATTCGGACTGATCAGAAAGCTCCTGATTCTTTGCAGAAAGAAGATCAACCTGCTTCTGAAGATCTGCAATCTTTTCGGCGTCTGCATCTTTAGTCTTCCTATAATTTGCTTCTGCGGAATCCAGCTTCTGCTTTGTGTCCTCACATTTCGCCGTCAGATCCTTCAGAGAATTGACTGCGTTGTCCTTGTCCGCATTGGCTTCCTGAAGCTTTGACTTAAGATCGTTGTTGGAATCCTGCAGAGAGCTCAGCTGATTCCTCAGATCGCTGATCTGATTCAGCAGCAGATTCCTGGCATCCGCGAACACGGTATTTTCAGCACAGGAACTCTTCAGACTCTCGATTGTGGCATTCAGATCTTCAATCTGAACGGCTGCCTTTTCCTTCTCTTCTTCCATCGTGTGGAGCTCATCGGACAGCGAGAGAATCTTCTGCTGAGACTTATCGTTCTCTTTCTTAATCCGGGCCAGCTCTTCATCGGAAGATTCGGATCCTGTATCTGTTCCGCTGATTTTTGAAAGCAGCAGCTTGTTGTATTTCTCAACGGATTCGTTTGTATCTTTCTGCAGAGTGCTGATCTGTTTGCGGAGGTCATCGATGATCTTGTTTTCCGCTTTCTCCTGATTCGTCCTGTCGTCCAGGATTTTCTGAAGATATTTCCGAACCTCCTTCTTGTCATACCCGTTGAATACCGTTTTCAGGGAGTACAGTTCCTGCATGGCAGCACGATCCCTGTAGAAGATTCTTTCTTCATCAGTCTCCTTGAATTTTCTTGCCTGCATTGCGGGTCCGCTTAAAATTTCTTCTTCCGCCATCAGAATCTCCTTTCTATCGCCTCTGGAGTATCTGAACCCGAGTTCCGATTGAATGTGTAAAACACATTGACTGTAATTTTTCTCCCTTTAGGATCCAATCAAAAATAGATGCTTAATTTGTGGCGCCTGATCTTTTGGTGTACTTTCTCTTTGTTCGAGTCTTTTCGGCAAGGATTTCTTCTGCGTC
>OMXP01000118.1 GCA_900315055.1 uncultured Lachnospiraceae bacterium | reverse complement strand
TCACGTTAACGCCCTTGGCTTCGGCTGTACTCTTCCCACTGCCGGGCGAGTTAGGGACTTTCACCCATTAGAGCGTGCGCCCGCCGGGCGCACAAAAAACACCGGCTCCCGAAGGAACCGGTGTCCTGTGCATGTCGATCAGCCGTGCAGTCCGTCGGACTGTCTCTGCATGTCCTCGACCACGATGTCGTAGATCTCTCCCACCGAGGCAAAGTACTGCAGCACCAGCCAGGGCTCGTTCGTGTGATAGTGGAGCTTGATCGTCGCCTTCTCGCCGCCGAAGTCATCCTCGCCGGTATCACCCGCAACGATCAGGCAGTCGCCCTTGAAGTGATCCAGGATGTAATCCCGAAGCTCATCGACCAGATCGTCGCACGCATCGTCATCGAGCCCGTACTTGTCCAGCAGCAGCTGGGTATCATAGCGGTACTCCAGCACTTCCTTGTGTTCTCTCATTTACTCTACAACCCCGCTTTCCGTTTTTCCGGGAAGAGCGTCCTTCCTTATCAGGATGGTCATGAACTCCTCGCCGGTGATGGTTTCCTTCTGATACAGGTACTGGGCGATCTCATCGAGCTTTCTCTTGTTGTCCTTGAGGATCTGCAGCGCCTTCTGGTGCTGCTTCTCGACGAGGGCCACCACCTGCCTGTCGATCTTGGTCTGGGTCTCCGGGGAGCAGGCAAGCGTCGCATCCCCGCCCAGGTACTGGTTCGTGACGTTCTCGAGGGCCACCATGCCGAACGAGTCGTCCATGCCGTACTGGGTGATCATCTGGCGCGCAAGGCGCGTCGCCTTCTCGATATCATTCGAAGCACCGGTGGAAATCGAGTTGAACTCGACCTCCTCGGCAGCACGTCCGCCGGTCAGCGTCGCGATCTCGGCGAGCAGCTCTTCCTTCGAGACCAGGTAGTGGTTGTCCTGTTCCACCTGCATCGTATAGCCCAGGGCCCCGGATGTTCTGGGGATGATCGTGATCTTCTGCACCGGTGCGGTGCCGGTCTGCATGGCCGCGACCAGCGCATGGCCCACCTCGTGGTAGGAGACGATCATCTTCTCCTTGTCGGTCAGGATCTTGTTCTTCTTCTGATAGCCCGCGATGACAACCTCGATCGACTCCTCGAAATCGGACTCGTTGGCCGCCTTGCGGTGATTCCGGACGGCGCGAAGAGCCGCCTCGTTCACGATGTTCGCAAGCTCTGCGCCGGAAGCTCCGGCTGCCATGCGTGCGATCTTGTTGAAGTCGACGTTGTCGGTGATGCGGATCTTCTTTGCGTGGACCTTCAGGATATCCTCTCTGCCCTTCAGATCCGGAAGCTCCACCGGCACACGCCGGTCAAAGCGTCCCGGACGGGTCAGAGCCGGGTCCAGAGACTCCGGGCGGTTCGTCGCCGCGAGGATGATGACGCCGGTGTTGCCCTCAAAGCCGTCCATCTCGGTGAGCAGCTGGTTCAGGGTCTGCTCACGCTCATCATTTCCGCCGTAGGACGAGCCTGCGGTTCTCTTCTGTCCGATGGCATCGATCTCATCGATGAACACGATGCAGGGTGCCTTTTCCTTCGCCTGCTTGAACAGGTCGCGGACCTTCGATGCGCCCATGCCGACGAACATCTCGACGAACTCGGAGCCGGACATGGAGAAGAAGGGCACATTCGCCTCACCGGCGACGGCCTTTGCGAGCATCGTCTTGCCGGTTCCGGGAGGGCCGACGAGCAGCACGCCCTTGGGCATCTGTGCGCCGATCTCCTTGTACTTGGACGGATCATGCAGGTATTCGACAATCTCCTGCAGGTTCTCCTTGGCCTCTTCCTCGCCGGCAACGTCCGAGAACTTGATGCCGTCGGAACTCTTCACGTAGACGCGCGCATTGCTCCTGCCAAAGCCGCCGGTGCCGAACGACATCGCATCGGCGCCGTTCATCGCCTTCATCATGCGCTTCTGCAGCAGATACGCGAGAAGCCAGATAACAAGAAGCGGCAGCACCCACGATACCAGGAAGGACACGAAGGGCGAGGTCTGTTCGACAATCTCGCTGGAGAACTCCGCGCCGGAGTTGTACAGCCGGTCGACCAGGCCGTAGTCGTTGTCCATGAGCCCGGTCTCATAGATCGTGGTGTCATCGCCCTCGAGCTGGAAGACGATCTTGTTGCTCTCGATCTGTACCTGGCTGATCTTGCCTTCCTCGGTGTACTGCATGAACTCGTTGTACCCGACTTCCTGCACTCTCTGGCGCTCAATGGCCGGCGTCAGGGCAAGGTTGATCAGCAGAAGGACAATCAGAGCAATGATATAGAAGGTCAGGAGTGTTTTCTTTGGTCTCTTTTCCTCATCCATTTGCATTGCCTTTCTAAACAGCGGGATGACAAAAACCGCCGGTTTCTGTCGCCGGCGGATCCCGGCTGATGTTCCAATTTTATCCTAAAACATGCATGCTGTCACACGGACAGTCTGACCCACGCGTAAAGAATTTCTGAAAGTTTCAGAAATCCATCGGGGAAAGCGTACCCTCTTCCGGATCATACAGGAAGAACTGCTCCACTTCCCCGTCGCCTCCGTCCTCCTCGACGCCAAGCTTCATGTAGATGTCTGTCACCTTCCCGCTCTCATCAAGGGCAAAGCCCTGCATCTCCGTCGAGTGAAGGGCAGATGCATCGTGGTCCTTCCCGTAGAGTTCCTCCACCTTCTGTGAGAGCTCGACCCCTGTCATGCCTGTCGACTCCAGGGCCGTGACCGGGGTAATGGCCCTGCCGCTTGTCATGTCGCAGCCGATCGTTGTCAGGTTCCTTTCGGTCTTTACCTTTCCGGTCAGGGACTCCTTCTCCTCGATCGTCTTTATGGTCACAAGATACCGGGACGCGGTGCTCTCATCGTCTGCGGAAACGCTCATGTACAGGGTATCGTCCGACAGGGCCTCCTGATACGTCTTTCCGATCTCCTGCACCGTATCGTTCAGCTCCTCCATCGTCTCATCCTGCGATCCGTCGCCGAGGGCAAAGGAGGGAAGCCAGGAATTTTCCGAAGACGCCCCCGTATCCGTCGAACCATCAAGCGGCGTATCCGCCTCGAGGGTCACCTTCGTCATCTGCACGGAAGACGTTTCTTCCTCTCCCGCTGTCTGTCCTGCCCCGCAGGCTGCAAGGCCGGCGCATAAAAGAGCGGCAATCCCCGCCCGGATCCATCGTTTCATGATCATTGTTTCAACCTTCCGCATGTGTTCCAGTTTACCATGCATGCATTGAGAAAGGCGCCGGAAAATGTTAAACTTCAGGCCGTTCCAAGGTAAAAGACCATCTTAACCATCTTAAAGGACATTGTCATGCGCCTGAAAAACATTCCCCGCGCCGACAGCGTGGTGCATCAGTCCCCCTTTGTCGTCCAGGATCCCGAAAACCACCGGGGTGCCTGGGGGGAGATCTTCGGAAATCACAACCCCATCCGCCTCGAAGTCGGCACCGGAAAGGGGCACTTTCTTCTGACCCTGGCAGAACAGAATCCGGACATCAACTACGTGGGCCTCGAGAAGTACTCGAGCGCCCTGCTTCGCGGCGTCGAGGTGCAGAATGAAAAGAAGCTCCCAAACCTTCGCTTCATCCGGGGCGATGCGGAGCTTCTGACCGAGTACTTCGGGCCCGGCGAGGTGGACCGGATCTACCTCAACTTCTCCGATCCCTGGCCGAAGGACCGCCATGCTAAACGCCGGCTCCCCTCCCGGTACTTTCTTGCCCGCTACGACGTGATCCTGAAGGACGGCGGTCAGATCGAGTTCAAGACCGACAACCGGCCGCTGTTCGACTTTGCCCTCGAAGAGGCACAGCCCGGCGGCTTTGAGGTCATCGCCTGTACCTTCGATCTCCACCACGACCCGGTGATGAACGAGGGGAACGTCATGACGGAGTACGAGAAGAAGTTCTCGCAGCTTGGCACCCCGATCTGCAAGTACATCCTGAAGCGGAAGGAAGGCTTTGACCCAAAGGAGCGCTCACGCATGCAGAAAGAGGTCATCGAGGGGGCAAAGCAGAAGGCAACGGTGATCCAAAGCTGGGAGGAAGAAGAAAGGGGCACTGCCCCAGAGGAAGCTCCGTCCTCCGTCTACGACTTTGAGAGCCCCTGCACGCACCGGTAGGAAAACAGTAAAAAAAAGACCGGGGATCTCACCATTTCCTGTTGACAGATCCGTTCCGGCAGTGTTTAATTGAGTTGTACACAATCTAATGAAGTTTCGTTCCGAAAGGAGTATGATAGATCATGACTTTTACCACCGAAAACTTTACGCAGGAAGTATTGAACAGCGACAAGCCTGTGATGGTCGATTTCTACGCGGACTGGTGCGGCCCCTGCAAGATGCTCTCGCCCGTCGTCGAGTCCCTGGAGCCCGCCTATGAGGGCAGGGTGAAGATCGGCAAGATCAACGTCGATGACAACCCGGAGATCGCGGAGAAGTACGGCGTCATGTCCATCCCGACCCTGATCTTCTTCAAGGGCGGTGAGGCCGTCGATCAGACCGTCGGGGTCATCCCGCAGTCGGAAATCACGAGAAGGCTGGATTCGCTGCAGAACTGATTGTTCCATGATGCGAAATCCGATCCGGAAAAACAGAATGATCGGCTGGAAGAAGTGCACTGTCCTTGGCAGTGCACTTCTTTGTGCTGCGCTGCTTTTGACGCCGCAGACGGCCCTTGCAGAGACACTGACCGACGACGGCCACCCCTATGATCAGGCGGCCGAGGCAGAGCGCGAGGCGGAGCCGGTCCAGTCCAATACCGTAACCGGCTGGCCCGAGGGCCCCGTCGTGTCCGCAGAGGGCGCGGTGCTCCTCGACATGGACACCGGCACCTTCCTCTACAGCAAGAACGCCGACGAGAAGCTCTACCCCGCAAGCACCACAAAGCTGATGACGTGCCTGATCGCCGCCGAGAGTCTCGACCTAAACGACACCGTGACGTTCTCCTACAGCGCGGTCCACGATGTCCCGGCGGATGGCTCGAACATCGGCATGGACACCGGCGAGACGATCACGGTGGAGCAGTGCCTGTACGGCATACTCGTGGGCTCTGCGAACGAGTGCGCAAGTGCCATCGCCGAGAAGGTCGCAGGCTCCGTCGATGCCTTCGTGGACCTGATGAATCAGCGCGCCGCGGAGCTTGGCTGCACCGGGACGCACTTTGCAAACGCAAACGGCCTCTACGATGACAACCACTACACGACGCCCCATGACCTTGCCCTGATCGCCCGGGCGTTCTTCAACAACGACACCCTCGCCGTCATCGGCAACACGGCGTCCTACCACTTCTCCGCCACCGACACCCAGCCCGATGACTTCACGATCGTCAACAAGCACCGGCTGATCACGGGAGAGGTTCCCTACGACGGGATTCTCGGCGGCAAGACCGGCTACACGGGTGAGGCCAAGGAATGCCTCGTCACCGGCTGCGCCCAGAACGGCATGCGCCTTGTCTGCGTGGTCATGAAGGAGGACTCCCCGAAGCAGTTCACGGACACGGTGTCCCTCTTCGACTACGGCTTCTCGTCCTTTACGCGCATGAATGTCCGGGACAGCGACAGCACCTATGTCTTCACGCCCCAGGGGTTCTTTTCCGCAGGAGATGACATTCTGGGAGACGGAGAGGCCGCCTTCTCGATCGATCCCGATGCCACCGTCGACGTGCCGGACACGGCCACGTTCGACGACCTTACCGCCTCCGTCTCGGACAACGTCATCACCTACTCCTTCGGGGATGCGGACAATGCCATCACCGTCGGAACGGCGGCGCTTTCCATCCCGGAGAGCGCCGGCAAGACGGCAAGACAGGCAGCGGCCGATGCCGGAGAAGAGAGCACCGGCAATGCATTCACGGCAAAGATCAAAAGCTTTATCCGGGAGAACATCGCGGATACGATCGGGGATACCACCTACGTCAGCGTCCCCGCACTCATCATCCTTTGTGCCCTGGTCCTTGCCCTGATCCTCACGTTTGTCATCATCCACAGCGTGCGCCGCGCCATGCGGCTTCGCAGGCAGCGGGAGATCCGCGGCGGCTACCGCCCCGCGGCAAGAAACCGCGCCCGCCACACCTACTCGAGCAGCGACTACCAGCGCCGCCAGAAGAGGCGCCGCAGGGACGCCTACCTTCGGGATGACTATGACGACTACCGCGACAGAGATGATGATGACAATTATTACTGATCGTTAAAACAGATCCGCACAGACACAAAGCCGGCCAGGGGTTTTGAGCCCCGGCCGGCTTTCTCTTTTTATAGTAAACGACATAAATAAATTTACTTTGAACTGCTGAGCCGCACGTGCTACTATCCTCCTGTAAGGAGGTAGCTGTATGAACTCACGGAAATACC